>CAYTFM010000024.1:43560-43950 GCA_964436735.1 uncultured Victivallales bacterium
CCATGAGCTCTGTCTTTAGAAACAAGTCCAAATCATTTGTTGAACGGGGCTCCGGCCATTCCTTCAGTAATGTTATTTGAGGGTTGCGCAAGAATTCTTGGACTCGTAGATAGATCCCAAAACCTCCTCCGATTATTAACTTGACGTCTGCTCCTTTGAGTTCGTGGATCAGATCCAACAAGGCGCCGGTCAATGTGCCAAGCCTATTCATGCGGAAACTCTTTTAACTTTTTCAGAATATAGTCTTTCAGTTGGACAGCTGTCTCCTGATCACGTTTGTCACCTGACATCAATTCAAGGTAGGTTTGAACGGGAGAAGCAAAAGCTATATTTTTTTCACTTCTCACATCAAAATACACAGAAGCATCTTCAGTTTGAAGTATCCTTATA
>CAYTFM010000025.1:0-5134 GCA_964436735.1 uncultured Victivallales bacterium
TGGTCTGGAAGGCGATGTCGTCGATCACCTTGATGATCTTGGCGATCTGCTGGCTGGAGGTATTGATGTCACCCATGGCGGCGACCATCTGCCTCATCTGCTCGCCGCCGGTCTCCGCCGCGTCGCGCGCCGTCTTGGCCATGGCGTTCGCCTGCGAGGCGTTCTCGGCGTTGGTCTTGGTCTGCGAGCCGATCTGCGTCATCGAGCTGGTGATCTCCTCCAGCGAGGAGGCCTGCTCCGTGGCGCCCTGCGACAGCGACTGGCTGGCGTCCGATATCTGCCCCGCTCCGCTGGCCACCTGCCGCACCGCCTCGGTCACCTGAGCGAGCGTCTCGTCGAGATTCCTCATCGCCGTGTTGATGTCGCGCTTCAAGTCGCCGAGCTGTCCCTCATAGTCGCCGACCACTGAATTGGTCAGGTCGCGGTTCGCCGTCGCCTTGAGAACCTTCCCCGCCTCGTTCAGCGGCTCGACGATGGCGTCAAGCAGTTCATTCAATCCGGCGACCAGCTTCGACCAGTCGCCCTGCAGCTTGCCGGCGTCGGCCCGCGTGTCCAACTTGCCCTCCTTCGCCGCCACGATAAGGGTGCTGACATTGCCGCTCACCTCTTTGAGGTTGCCCCTGAGCTCCTCGATCGTGTGATTGATGAACACCTTCTTCCCGGGAAATTTCTCAAGTGGGGCGTCATAGTTGCCTTTGCCGAACTCCGCCACGCAGGCCATCGCCTTCTTCTTGACCGCGATGTGCCCGAAGACCATCGTGTTCACACCCTGCGCCATCACTTTGAACGCCCCCTCGAACTTCTCCTCCGGCACCTTCACGTCGATGTCGCCAAGATCGTGCTGCGTGGACATGTTGTTCATGTCTTCGATGAACCCCATGATATTCCCCCTAAGCTCCTCGATGGTGTTGTTGATGAACACCTTCTTGCCGGGGAATTTCTCGAGCGGGGCGTCGAAGTTGCCCCTGCCGAACTCCGCCACGCAGGCCATGGCTTTTTTCTTGACGGCGATGTGGCCGAAGACCATCGCATTCACGCCCTGAGCCATCACTTTGAACGCCCCCTCGAACTTCTCCTCCGGCACCTTCGCGTCGATATCGCCGATGTCATGCTGCGTTGACATGTGGTTCATCTCGTCGATGAAGCTCTTGAGGTTTTTCCTGAGCTCCTCGATCATGTTGTTGATAAACACCTTCTTGCCGGGGAATCTCTCGAGCGGGGCGTCGAAGTTGCCCCTGCCGAACTCCGCCACGCAGGCTATGGCTTTCTTCTTCACGTCGATGTGGCCGAAGACCATTGTGTTCACGCCCTGCGCCATCGCCTTGTAGGCACCCTGGAACTTCTCGGCGTCAATTTTGACGTCAATGTCGCCGGCGTCGTGCTGGGTCGACATGTTGTTCATCTCGCTTATGAGTCCGTTGATCGTGCCGACCACGCCTTGGAGGGCCTTGCCCAGGGTGTCCTTGTCGGAGGCGAGCGTGACCGTGACTCCCGTGTTCCCCCTCGCCACCTCCTCGGCCACCCGCGCCTTCTCCCTCAGCGCGGTGACCATGTTCCTCATCGCTCCGGCCATCGCGCCGATCTCGTCGTTCGACCTCACGTCCACCGAGACATCCAAGTCGCCCTTCGCTATCTTCTCAAGCCCCTCGCCGACAAGTTTGACCGAACGGGTTATCATGCGTGTCAGCGCCACCGAGACAAAGACTGCGATGATGACGGCCACGATCAGCCCAAAGATCAGTGCCCAAGAGGAGAGATTGAGTGAACTGACGGCCTCCCCTGTTCCCCTGACGACGTCAGTCATGCCGTTATTCGCGGTGTCCTCCGCCATCTTGAGAATCTCATTGGCCACCGCAAGTCGTGTCACATTCAACTCCTCCCGCTCGTTCCACTTCGCAAGGTAGACGGTCATGCAGTCGCTGTACTCCCTGGCCGCCGCGCGGCATTCCTCGATCTGCCTCAGGTTCACCTCCTGTGTTGTGATCGCCTTCAGTTCGTCAAGTTTCGGGTAGATGTCAACGAACTTCTTTTGTGTCGCGGCGAACAGATTGACATCCCTTTGGGAGATAGCCTGCCAAGTGCCGGTGCGGACCCAATTGCCGATGTCGATGATGTCATTGGCGACCTTTGTCTTGTTGTACCTACCCAGGATCTTCTCGGCTGTCACGTTGCCCGCCTTGACCTCGTCAGCGAGTTTCCTCTCCTGGCTGTCGAGGTAATCGTAGCTTGCTTTCATGTATCGATCGGCGGCTTTCAGCGACTTCTCCCTCTCCTCTGTCATCGCATTGGTGAGGGCGACCGTCCGCGTCAGAAGCATCGTCTCATATTCCGCGACCTTCTCGTCGGCCTTCCTGGCGTTCTCATCCAGAACCTTTAGGCCATGCTTCGCCGCCAGATCCTTGGCGTCTTTGAGAAAGCCCCTCACTTTCGCCAGATTGCCCTTGGCGGAGCGCAGGAATTTCGTCTCCTCCGTGTAGGCGCATCCCCGCGCCGCGCAGAGCGCGAGCAGCGAGAGGCGCTCGAACTGGTTGGCGACGCTCACCGCAGGGACGTTTTCCTCCCGCAGGTCCATCGCGGTCCGCTTCACGCCGACCATGCTCCAGATGGCCAATACCCCAACCGCGGCCATGATGACGGTCAGCACTCCGAACCCCGATGTGATTTTCGCTCCAAGTCTCATTGGACACCTCTTAGGTTGTTGCTATGTGGCAGTTTCGCCCCGCTTGTCGTCCCCCCGCTCCACCGATTCCAAATCGTTTCCCCCAATCTGCCGCGTGCGCCGGCGTCCGACCGTCTGGACGCAGCCTTCAGGAGGACGGAAAGCCCACGGTGAAATGGAAGACACCGCCCTTGCCGAATTCGCTTTCCGCCCATCAGCCCTCATCTGCGCTTGGCGAGCTTGGCGACGTCGATGATCATCGCCACGCTCCCGTCGCCCATGATCGCCGAGCCTTTGTAGATGTCATCCTCGAACACGATGCCCTTGACGTCCTTCACGACGACCTTCCGCATGCCGATGATCGCGTCGACGCGCAGCGCCTTGATCCCGCCATCGACGCTGAGCGCCACCATGAGGTGGACGCCGCCCGTCCGCGCGAAGTTGTTTTTTCCGTCCAACGTTTTACGCAACTGGATGACGGGGAACAGGTCGCCGCGGCGGCGCACCATCTCGGGCTTGCCGGCGACCGACACGATGTCGGCGTCCGGGGGCGAAAAACACTCGCTGACCGCGTCCAAGGGGAGCGCGTAGGTGGTCGCGGCGGATTGGACGAGGAAACCGTCCATGATCTGGGTGCTGACGCTCTTGGGCAGCAGTATCCTGAAGGTGGAGCCCTTGCCCTCCTGGCTGTCGATGACGATGGAGCCGCCGCAGGAGTCGATGTTCCGTTTGACCACATCCATGCCGACGCCGCGGCCGGAGACGTCGGTGACCTCCTTGGCCGTGGAGACGCCGGCCTGGAACATCAGATCGACGACCGCCCGTTGGTCGAGGGACTGGCCGTCCTGGATGAGTCCAAGCTCGAGCGCCTTTCGTTTCAATCCCTCGAAATTGATGCCCTTGCCGTCGTCAGTCAGCTTCAGCTCGATCTCGTTCTCCAGCTCGCGGACCGCCACCGTGATGGAGCCGGCGGGCGGCTTGCCGAGGGCGACGCGGTCGGCCGGATGCTCGATGCCGTGGTCGATGGCGTTGCGGGCCATATGGGTGAGGGGCGCGTCGAGGATGTCGATGTAGCTTTTGTCGATGTTGATCTCCTCCCCCTCGATGACCACGTCGACCTCCTTGCCAGTCTTCGCGGCGATGTCGCGGATGATGCGGGGCGCCTTTTGAAGAATGTTTTTGACGGGCACCTTGCGGACGGCGAGTATGCTTTGGCGCAGGTCGTCGGAGAGGACGCTGAACGTCTCGATGACGCGTTTGAACTCATGGGAGATCCCCCCGGTTCCGGTGGTTTCGGAAAGGCGGAGCTGGAGGACGTTGAACATCTCCTCGACCACGACAAGCTCTCCGACGTAGGAGAGGAAGGCGTCGATGCGCCGCTCCGAGACGCGCATGGTCTTCTCCGCGTCGGCATGCGGTTGCCCCCGGGGGGCGGCCGGCTTGGCGTCGGACTGACTCGCGGGCGTTTGCGGGGCGGCATCCGGCGGCGGCGCGGACTCCCGCGCGGCCCAGACCCCGGCGAGCTTGAGCTTCTCCGCCTTCTCGAGGATGAGTTCCCTGAGCAGGGGGTCGAAGCCGATCTTGGAGACGAATGTCTCGTACCCGTCAAGGGCGTCTCTTACGATCGCCATGGTCTCGTCGGAGGCCGCCATGGTTTCAAGGGCGCGCAAAGACTCGAGCACCAATGTGCTTTTGTCCTCGTCCAGAAACTTGTCGAATGGCTCGCGCAGCGTGTGGTAGATGACCGACAGCGGCTGCGGGGGCTTCGCGTCGCCGCCCGTGCCGCCACCGCCCGTGCCGCCGACGCCCCCCCCCTTGCGCTCGGACGGACTGAAGCGGCTGATCGTTTTGAGCAGTTCGTCGACCGTATGGAGCTTGTCGGCGGGAAGATTGAATTTGACCGCCGCGAGGATGTCGCTCACCTGCCGGAGGATCGAGGTTATATCCGCCTCCCCGGCGCCGCCCGCGCGCTCGACGGCCTCCATGACGCCTTTGAACTCCTCCTCGTCGACGCTCTCCGGCGCGCCCGTCCGCATGCGTTGGAGGATCCCCCTGATCGTGTCGACGCCGGGCAGGAGGGCGTTGACGACCTCCCTGGACGCGGCGAGCTTGTCGTTGCGGACGAGGTCGAGCAGGTTCTCCATCTTGTGGCTGAGTTCCTTGATGCGCATCATGCCGAAGAAGGAGGCGTTGCCCTTGAGCGAGTGGACGGGGCGGAAGATCTTGTTGACGATGTCGATGTCGCCGGGATCGGCCTCCAATTCGATGAGGAGGCCCTCGAGGGGGGCGAGCGTGTCGGCCGCCTCGTCGAGGAACTCGGTCAGCAGCTCCGGGTCGATGTTGTAGGTTTCAGCCGCCATGGTCAATCCCCTTCCACGTGTTTGAGCTTTTTCAGCTTCGTCTGCCATCGCTGGAGATGCTCGATGGCGCGGGCGACCGCCTCGTCAAGCGCGGCGAGGTCCGCAAGCGGCTTGA
>CAYTFM010000025.1:5144-17406 GCA_964436735.1 uncultured Victivallales bacterium
GGCGCCGCGGCGGAAGGCGGCGAGCAGATTGTCCAACGTCACGTGCCCCGTGATCATGATGACGCGGATCATGGGGTACTGCAGCCGTATCTCCTTCAGCAGGTCGATGCCGTCCATGTCCGGCATCCTGATGTCGGAGATGACCACCTCGGTTCGCTCTTTGGCGAGCAGTTCGAGCGCCTCCTTGCCGCTGAGGGCTGTGCGGACGCGGTAGCCAGCGAACTTGTAGTGCCGTGCGAGGGCGTTGACGATCTGCTCCTCATCGTCCACGATCAGCAGCCTTGGTTTCGATTCCTCTTCCATACGTCCCCCTCCTTGATGAAAAATGTGTCGTCGTGGAGTATTTTAACTGTTTAGTAAATCATATGTTTTCGGCGTCCGGTGTTCGGGAGTTGAAGCGGATGAGAGACAAAGTGCTGGTCATCGATGACGATCCGGTCGAGCTGCATCTGCTGGAAACACGGCTTGCGAAAGAGGGGTACGAGGTTCTCACGGCGGAGTACGGCGAGCGGGGACTTGAGCTGCTGGCGGCGGTCCGCAAGCTTCACGTGGCGATCGTCGACTGGAAGCTGCCCGGCATCAGCGGCGTCGAGTTCTGCCGCCGCGTCAGGTCGGCTCCAAATCCGTTCGCCATCTACATCATCTTCCACACGTCGATGGACGCGCGGCGGGACATCGTCACGGCGCTCGATTCGGGGGCGGACGACTACACCGTCAAGCCCACCGATTTCGACGAGCTCGCGGCCCGGATCAACGTCGGCCGCCGCGTCGTCGCCCTTCAGCGGAAGCTCCGCATGGAGCGGCTGCTCGCCCAGCGCTACGCGGGGCGCATGGAGCGGCTGGCCGAGGCGCGGGCCGAGCAGCTCGTCCACGCCGACCGCCTCGCCACCCTTGGCACGCTCAGCGCCGGCGTCGCTCACGAGATCAACAATCCCACGACGTTCATCAACGGCAATGCGCAGAATCTCGAGATATTCTGGCCCCATCTGCGGCGTTTGGTCGAGGCGGCGCCTCCCGGAGCCCCCGACCACGAGCAGCTCGAATTCATCAGGGACGAGATGGATGGCGTCATAAGAGGCATCAAGGAGGGCGCCCAGAGGATCAGCCGCATCGTCAACGGGCTCAAAACCTTCGCGCGGCAGGACAAGTCGCAGAAGATCCCCTGCGACGTCAATGGCATCCTCGAATCTGCGCTCAGCCTCTGCGCCAACGCCCTCAAATACAAGATGAAGGTCACGAGAAATTTCCAGACCTGCCTGCCCGAGATCTCCGGCAACGCGCAACAGCTCGGGCAGGTCTTCATCAACCTCTTCACCAACGCGGCCGACGCCATCGGAGACGGGAAAGGCAACCTGCTCGTCACGACGGAAACCGTCGATGACTGGATACGGATCACCGTCGAGGACGACGGCCCCGGCATCCCGCCGCAGGTTCTGAGCAAAATCTGGAGTCCGTTCTTCACCACCAAGCCGCCGGGGAAAGGCACGGGGCTTGGTCTCTCCATCTCGCAAGGCATCGTCGCCGACCACGGCGGCGGCATCACGGCGGAAAACCGCAAAGAGGGCGGAGCCTGCTTTCATATACTCCTCCCTGCGAGGAGGTAGCATTCAACACGCGCGTCTGGAATCACGCGCCTCATTCCAGGCGGATCCATGGGATCGCCTCCCGTGTCGGCTTTGACCGCATGTCGGCTTTGACCGCGGACGCGTTCGAGCGCCGCGCGCGGCTCCCCGCGGCTCCTTATCTGTTCAATTTCGTGAAGAGCCTTCAACGCGCCCTCGGGCGGCAGCGCATCCATACTCTCCGGAGCCCGCGCGGATCCCCCCTTCATCCGCGCGAGCAGGCCGATTGAATCACCATGTCCGTTCGCCGTGTGCTTCATTTCCCACTCCCCTTCACGGCTTTCAGCTTGACGCTGACGCGGATGCCGGGCGTGGCGGTGTTCTCGACGGCCACATCGCCACCGAAAAGGGTGACGATCCGATCCGCCACCGCCGTGGATAGGCCGAAATCCCCTTCCCGCGTGATGCTGTCCCCGATGGAGAGGGCGTCGAAGAATCTCGGTAGCGCATGAGGTGGAATCGTCATTCCATCTGTCTCAATCACCAGATGCGCGGCACCATCCGAGGCGGAGCACTCCAGGCGCACGAAACTCCTTTTCTTGGATAACCTCACCGCCGTCTCCACCAAATACTGCAAAGCCTTTGTCAGCAGCTGCTCCTCGCCGAGGACAAGGCCGAGGCCCGAGGGCGCGTCGCATATATGGATGTTCCGCGTCTCCGCCATGCCTTTCGCATTGTGGATGGCGATCGCCAGGGCCAGGTCAAGCGAGCAGGTGTCCCGCGCGAATTGCTCGCCGCGCACTTCGATGCGGGTCAGCAGCAGGGCGTCATCCATCAGAGAGGTGATTCTTTGCCGTGACGCCTCGAAACAGGCGCGGTATTCGGGCATGCCGAGTTGCGCGGCCTCGCATTCCTCGAACAGCAGGTCGGTGAATCCGAAAAGGCCGTTCAGCGGCGTGCGGAGCTCATGCGAGATTATTTTGAGGAAATCGCTCTTCGCCTCGTCGAGGATGGCGAGGCGGGGGGCGTCGGGGGTGGACAGTTTATCTAACGCGTCAAGTCCGTCGGCCGCCTCGATCGACTCATGCCCCCAGGAGGTCAAGTGCCGGCTAAGGACGGTCCGCGTGAGCGTGTCGTCATCGGCGATCAGGATTCTCATGCCGTCTCTCCCGAGTTCAATGCCGCCTCGATGGCGGTGGCGAGGGATTCCGCCTCCCGGCGGAGATTCCCGACCAACTCCTCCGTCCGTCCGAACCTCCCGGCGGCGAATTCATTCTCCGCCTTCCGCGCCATGGCCCGCAGACGCGTCCCCCCGATGACTCCCGCCATGCCGCTCAACGTGTGGGCGGCGCGCCCCGCGATGGCGGCGCAGCGGGAATCCATCCCTTTGCGCATCTCGGCGAGACGCACGGGATACTGGGTGCGGAAGATCGTCACCAGTTCGAGCAGAAACTCGTTGTCGTGTTCAACGTGTTTACGGGCGGCGGCGAGATCGAGGATCCCGTCGTCGGGCGGTTCTCCCGCCTCATCGGCCGACGCCGTCCGCCGGGAGAGAAACAAATGCGGAAGCTGTCCGCTCAGAAGCTCAACCAGTTCGTCGAAGGTGAAGGGTTTGGGCAGGAATCCGCTCATGCCCGCTTTGAGGTAGTTGTCGCGTTGGCCGCTGAAGGCCACCGCGGTGAACGCCGCCACGGGTACGGGAGTGGCGGCGCGGCCAGCGCCCGCCTCCCGCTCCCTGATCCCGCGCAGCGCCGCGAATCCGTCCATGTCCGGCATCTGGATGTCCATCAACACGAGGTCGTGGCGGTCGGGGTGGAACTTCGACACCACCTCGCGGCCGTCGGGGGCCACGTCGACCTCGCACCCCGCCTTGGCAAGGCAGCGCGTTGCGAGGAGACGGTTCATGTCGTTGTCCTCGGCAATGAGGATGCGGGGTGGGCGACGCCAGGATATGTCATGCTCCCCGCCCATCTCCGCCGTAGGCGCCGCGTCGCCTCCAGCCCGTCCATGCGCGCCATGCGGACATCCATCCATACGAGGTGCGGCCGCCACGTCTGGAAGAGCTCGACGCACGCCTCGCCGTCCTCCGCCATGCGCGTCTGGAACCCGGCAGCGTCCAGAATGCGCAGCAGCAGCAGCCAGTTCATCACCTGATCCTCGACGATCAGGATGCGGTATTCGGGCTGCCCGGGGGCCAGCCGGGCGATCCGGCCTCGATACGCGGTGGCCGCCTCGGCCTCGGCCACCCCCCCGACGCGCTCGACCGGAATCTCCACACGGAACACGGATCCTCTGCCAAGGGAACTTTCGGCGCCGACCCGCCCGCCCATCAGCTCCACATATTCGCGGGTGATGGCCAGCCCCAGTCCGGTGCCTCTTTGGCTGGCGCTCTTGCCGGCCTGGACGAAAGGCTCGAAGACGCGCTTCAGATCCTCGGCGGATATTCCGACGCCGGTGTCCTCCACTTCGATGAGCAGCAGCAGACGTTGAGGGGTCTCGCCCGCGCGGGTGTTAAGCCGCAGAACCACCTCCCCCTGCCGGGTGAACTTGATGGCGTTGCCGACCAGGTTGATGACCACCTGGCGCAGTTTGGCCTCGTCGGCGCGGACGAAACGCGGAAAATTCGAGGACTGGTCCAGCAGCAGACGCAGATTCGCCGCCTCCGCGCGGACCCTCATCAAGTCGATGATGGAGCGCGCCATCTCTCCAAGATCGACCGGGGCGATCTCCATCTCGACATGCCCCGCCTCGATCTTGGACATGTCAAGCACGTTGTTGATGAGGCTCAGCAAATGCTCCCCGCTGTGGTTGATGATGTCCAAGGTCTTGCGCTGGTCGGCGGAAAGACCGGACTCGGCGCTCAAGAGCTTGGAGAAGCCGAGGATGGCGTTCAAGGGGGTACGCAGCTCGTGGCTCATGCTGGAGAGGAACTCGCTTTTCGCCTTGCTGGCGGCCTCCGCATCCTCCTTGGCGCAATGGAGGGCCAGTTCCACCTGCTTGCGCTCGGTGATGTCCTCGTACACGCCCAGGACGCCGTTGACGCCGCCCCGCTCGTCCCTCAGCGGCAATTTGGAGGTGTTGACCCAGATCCTCGCGCCGTCGGCCTGCTGCACCTGTTCAATGATGTGCATCTTCGGCTTATTACGCGAAATCACGTCTCTGTCGTCGGCCCGGTACGCCTCCGCCTCCGCTTTCGGCCACGGCAGGTCGAAATCGGTCTTGCCGACAATCTCCTCAGGGCTTTTGAGGTTGACGGCGTTGGCGAACACCTGGTTGCAGCCCAGGTAGACGCTGTTCCCGTCTTTCCAGAAAACGGATTGCGGGATGGTGTCCAAGACATACCTCAGTATGCGTCGGCTCTCCCGCAGCGCATCCGCCACACGCACGCGCTCCAGCTCCCCCGCCGCGCGCACGGCCACCAATTTCAGCAGGGATTCCGCCAGCCCGGGATCCGCCAGGGGCTTCCGTCCAATGACCGCGATCAGTCCGATCGGCTTCCCGGCGTAGCCGCGCAAGACGATTCCCGCGTAGCTCTCGGCCTTCAACGCCCGCAATTCAGCGTCTTTGGGGAACAACTGGCACACGCCCGCGGTGAAGCGGCAGAACGTCTTCTCCACCACGTCGCCGCAGGGGGTGTCCTTCAGGGCGTACACCACGTTGTCCTCGAACGCGCCATCGTGGTGGACGGCCACCGTCCGAGCGTTCAAACCGTCACCCTCGAGCTGGTCGATGCAGACGAAGTCCATTCCGAGGGCCACGACGAGATGCCGCGCGAGCGGTCTGAAGAACTCCTCCCCCGGATCGACGCAACCGCATCGCGCCAGGAACAATTCCGCGTCCTCGATCGTCTTGTGCTCGGTGATGTCGCGGCCGACGGCCTGGTATTCCCTGATCTCGCCCCTGTCAGAGAAGATGCCGTGGTGGATCCAGTGCTGCCAGCGGACCGCGCCGTCGGGCATGATCGTCCGGTGCTCGAAATCAGCGGTCGGCGCGGCGGGCGTGATCCCCTTGATCCGCTCGATGATCATGGAGATGTCAGGCTCCGGGATGTGGGGAATGAAGTTGTGATCCAGAAGATCTCGCCGCTCCATCCCATAGTAGCGGGCGTAGGCATCGTTGACGAAGGAGAGACGCCCGTCGGGCAGGTAGCGGCAGATCAGCTCCGACTGCTCCTCGATGATGGACAGATACCGCGCGTCGCTCAGGCGCAGCGCGTCCTCCATCCGCCGTCGCTCGGTGAAGTCGCTCAAGATGACGCGCCATTCGGGCGCGCCGTCCGCGCTCCTCGTGACGCCAGCCTCCATATGCGCCCAGAATTGGGAGCCGTCCGCCCGCCTCATCGCCAGTTCGCACCCATGCCGCGCTCCCGCTTCCATGAGCTGTCCGCGGTGCCGGTGATGAATGTCCTGATCTTCGGGAAGAATGAAGCGAATCAACGGCTGTCCTGACAGCGCGCCCTTCTCCACGCCAAGCATGTCGGCGGCGGTGAGATTGGCCTCCAGAATCAATCCCGCCTCATTGAGGGTGAGATACCCGACGGGTGCCAGATCGTATAGGTCGGAGTACCGCGACCGCTCCGCCTCCAGTTCGGCGACGCGGCCGCGCAGCCCGCGGATGAGCGCCTCTTTGTCCTTGTCCATCGCCAAACGCATATGTGGGCACCTCTCAATCCCTATTTACGCACTGACGAGCTCATACGTGTTCCGTATGTCCACATCGAAAGGAAATCCCCCGTGCCTACGCGCCGCCACGCAGCAACTGCCCCACCGCCTCCAAGAGCATCTCCTTTGTGACTGGCTTGAAGAAAAAGACGTCGGCGTTCGACCTCCTCGCGCGCTTTTCCGTCTCTCCATTTTCATCGCTTATGAAGATCACGGGAGTCCACGGCGTCCCGCAGGTGTCGTATGAGCTTCTCATCACTTCGAGGATCTTAATGCCCGACGTCCCCTTCAGGGAGGCGTCGAGAATGGCGAGCGCCACTCCACCACCGCGCAGCGCCGCATGCGCCTGCGCGCCGGAATGGGCCTTCATGACCAGATGGCCGCTTTCCTCAAGCGTGGCCGCGATCTCGCCGCATTCCCGCACGTCGCCGACGGCAACAAGAATTTCCTTCTTCCAGAGGCTCATGGGCATTCCCTGGCTCCATCTGGCGTGTCTTGGCTTGAAACAAAAGCATTCGGCATGCCAAACGAGAGTCCATAAGTCACAACAACCACAACGTGTACATCTTGCGTATTTCACACAATACTATCCCGTTCCACGAGTCGGAGAAGATCAGGGGGAGAGTAGGTCGTCAGACCCACTGTGGAACAAAGGAACAGAGTGGCCTAAAGAGCGATCAGGGGAGAAGACGACCGTAGGTCTGGCGACCTACGGTGCATGATCCGAAAGAGCATCCTCCCAAGGCGGCGGAATGCAGGCTCGCAAGGCACTTTCGCCAGTGGCACCAACTGTATACTCTATAAGGGTGAAAACTTAAATTTTGGTTGCGAAGATTTTGAGGAATGGTTTGCATTCGGAGAGGCTTTCGATACCAAGGTATCGGAAGCCCTCGAGGAATGCGAATCCAAACTCAAAAGATCGCAACCGCAAAGCGGCGAGCGTCTTGCGGCCGTATTTTTCCGATCCTCCATCGGACGATATTCATATCGCCCGTCAGTCGGATCGAAAAAATCCAATCCACAATCCGACTCGCCAAAATGTAAGTTGTCACCTTTATAGAGTATAACGACAGGAATGATCGAAGCTGCTAACCGGTCATTTGCCCCGCATGCCCTCGACCACCGCATCGATGGCGGCGAAGAGCTTCTCCTGCTGGATGGGCTTGGAAACGTAGCCGTCCATCCCCTCCACCAGGAAGATATCCCTGTCACCCCGCAAGGCCTGCGCCGTCACCGCGATGACGATCGTGCGACGCCCGTTCCGCCGGTCGCGCTCCCGTATCTCCCGTGTGGCCTCGACCCCATCCATCTGCGGCATCTTGACATCCATGAGCACCACGTCAAACGAATCGGAGCTCAAAAGCGACAGCGCCTGTTTCCCGTCCATGGCGGAGCGGACCGCGTCGCCGCGCCGCCGCAGCAGCGCCTCAAGCATGAGGTTGTTGATCGGATCATCGTCGACGACAAGGATGCGCAATGGCTGGCGGTGGCTGGAATCCGGCGCGCTCCGCTCGGCCGCCGCCGCGGGTTCGACCTGGATGACGCTGACGATGGCCGTGAAGAAGAATGCGCTGCCCCTCCCCATCTCGCTTTCCACCCATACCGCGCCGCCCATCAAATCCACCAACCGCCTCACGATCGCCAACCCCAGTCCCATGCCCCCGAATTCCATCGCATGCGAGGTGTCGGCCTGCTGGAACGTCTCGAAGATCATGGCCTGTTTGTCCGGCGGAATGCCGATTCCCGTGTCGCTGACGCTGAACCGCAAGGCGATCTCCCCGTCAGCCAAGGACCGTGCCAGCCGCTCCGTCCCCGCCTTTTCGACGCGCATGGAGACGCCGCCTGTCGAGGTGAACTTGACGGCGTTGATCAGCAGATTGAGGAGGATCTGCCGGATCCGCAGGCCATCCGCCCGTACCCTGTCCGGCAGCTCCGGCGCGACATGCGAATCCAGCGTCAAGCCCTTCCTCCCCGCCGAGGGCTTGACCGTGGCGATCATGTCCTTCAGCATCAGACGCAGACTTTGCGGCCGCGGGTCGAGGACCACCTTCTCCGCCTCAATCTTGGATAGGTCGAGGATGTCGCTGATCAGCGCGAGCAGATCCTGCCCGCGCTGTCTGACGATGCCGAGCCATGTCCGCTGCTCATCCGTCAGGTTCGGCGCCTCCGCCAGCAGCTCCGTGAAACCGATGACCGGATTCAGCGGCGAGCGCAGCTCGTGGCTCATGTTCGCCAGGAATTGGCTCTTCGCCTTGTTCGCCGCCTCCGCCGTCTCCTTGGCCAACCGCAGTTCCGCCTCCATCCGCTTGATCTCGGTGATGTCCCGCATGATGCCCGTCCAGATTCGATCCCCGTTCGAAAGTTCTCGAGGAAGGGATTCGAACTGCATCCATCGGGTATCGCTCTTAATGATCATGCGGCCCAGCCAGCTGAAAGGCTCCAGCGTGCGGCCGGAGTGCTCGTTCCGTGCTATCCATTCGGCATAGTCGTCCGGATGGATCAGATGCGTCGTCATTGCCGGATCCGTGACGAGTCGGCTCCAGGTCACCCCCAACAACTCGCAGTAGCGGTCGTTGGCGAACTCGTATGCGTAGGGCGGATTGACCTGTGTGTCCCACTTTTGGTGCTTTCTGACCCGGATGCGATATATACCTGAGCTCTGGTTGTTCACCATGTCCTGGTACATCGCCTTGCTCTCCCGCAGCTCCTCCTCCCTCCGTTTGCGCTCGGTGATGTCCATCGTGCCGCCTGTCGCCCGCCACGGGCGGCGGCGCTCGCCTTCGCCGACGAACTCAGTGAGGCCGCACGCGCGCAGCCACCTGACGGAGCCGTCCGGCCAGAAAACGCGGTATTCCACGTCGAGCCGCCCGTCGCTTCTGGGATCATTGGCCCAGGTCATCGCCGACAGGAAGCGGGGCCGATCCTCCGGGTGGAAGCATGCGGGAAGCAGGTCGGCTTCCAGGGTGACTGGGTCGCCGGCCCCCAAGCCCAGGCAAGCCTTGAATTCCGGCGACCATTCCCCAACGCCGGTCTCGAAATAGTACGCATACGTGCCGAGTCCAACTACCCGGGATGCCAGGGTCAGGCGAGCCTCGCTGCAACGCAACTCCGCCTCCACCCGTTTGTGACCGGTGATGTCGACGCATGAGGACTGGTAGCCAATGAGCTCGCCATTTTCGTCACGGACGATCCAGGCGAGGCCTTGAGCCGTGAATGTCGTACCGTCCTTCCTTCTGGCGGTGAACTCAAGTTCATAGTGTCCACTCATGTCGAGAATGTCGATGACCGCCGCGGCCTCCTCTTTGTTCTGAAAAAAAAGGGATATGGGCTTGCCGACGACCTCCTCTTTACCCGAATAGCCCCAAAGACGCAGGAAGGCGGTGTTCGCATCGACAATGACGCCATCCGCGTCGGCGATGCTGTTTGCGGAAATAGCCAGGTCGAAGGCGAGGTTCTTAAGCCGCAGTTCCTTCTCGGTTTGTTCGCGCACGGAGATGTCGCGGCAGATGCTCATCGTCGCCGTCTGACCATTCCACGTGATCCGCCGCGCGTTCACCTCAGTCGGGATGAGCGAACCGTCAACACGGCGATGCGTGGTTTCAAAAAAGAGATGACCTTGCGCCATCAACCGGGCTACCCGATCTGCCGCGTGCGGCGCATGCTCCGGCGAGTCCACCTGACTCACCGTCATGGACATTAGCTCCGCGCGGGTGTACCCGAGCCGTTCGCAGGCCGTCGTGTTGGCTGATAGTATCCGCGCCTGTTCGTCGTGGATAAAGATCGCATCGCCAGCGCTTTCAAACAAAGTCCGGTATTGAGCCTCGCTCTCCCGTAACGCCTCCTCCATACGCCTGCGCTCCGTCACGTCATGCCCGGCCGCCTGATACTCCTTTATCTTGGTTTTCGTCTTGCAGGAGAAGATGGCGCTGTGGATCCAGTGCTGCCAGCGGATCTCGCCGTCCGGCATGACCACCCGGTGCTCGAATTCAGCCGCAGGCGCGTCGGGAGTGATCCCCTTGACCCGCTCGATGACCATGGAGATGTCGGGCTCCGGGATTTGCGGAATGTAGTTGTGGTCCAGGAGCTCCTTGCGGGATTTCCCATAGTAGCGGGCGTAGGCATCGTTGACGAAGGAGAGCCGCCCATCGGGTAGATAGCGGCAGATCAGCTCCGCCTGTTCCTCGATGATGGTCAGGCGACGGGCGTTGTTCTGGATCAGCACCTCTTGCGCCCGGCGCAGCTCCTCGTTCTGCATCTCCAGCTCGATCTGGTGCACCCGCAGCTCGTGAAGCGTCCGTTGGACCTCGGCGGAGGACAGGGGCTTGGCGTCTTCCGGTGGCTGAGTGGCTTTCTCCTCCACCCGCAGACGAAGTTCGTGGGCTGATCCGGATTGTTTTACCTTGTTGTTCGTTGGCGACGCTTCAACTTTCGTGGTTGGACTATTTGAAATCGCGCATGGCGAAACCAAGCTCCTTCAGCTTCTTATAGAAATTCTTCTTATGCATCCCCGTCAGCTCCATGGCTATTTTCGCACTCCCCCCCGACTTGAGTAGAACACTGGTGAAATACCGCTTGTCGAACTCCTCCATGTTCCGAGTCTTCTCCTCTTGATAGTACCCGACACGCGCCTCGCCGCCTCGACCGCCAATGATGTCCGCGACATCCTCCGCGGTGACTGTGGCGCCTGGATGACGCTCGCGCAGGAGATGGATCGTCTGTTTGAGCTGCCGCGCGTTCCCCGGCCAGTCATATTCCCGCAGCGCCGCTATCGCCTCCCCGCCAATGAGGCACTCCCGCTTGGTGCCATCCTTCCCCGCGGGAATGGCGAGGAAATGCTTGACCAGTAGAGGGATGTCCTCCCGGCGCTCCCGCAGCGGGGTCGTCCGGATGATGGCCCCCGCGAGGCGGTAGAACAGGTCGCGCCGGAGCTTTCCCGTATCGCACAACTCGTCCAGGTTCCTATTGGACGCCGAGAGTATACGGACATCCGCGTGGCGGGAGAGCGATTCGCCGACCTTGGAGTACTCTCCCGAGTCGAGGAATCGCAGCAGCTTGGCCTGGACGTCCATGGAGAGCGCCTCGACCTCGTCAAGAAGCAGCGTGCCGCCGTCGGCCGAGCCGATGTGCCCATACGTGTCGCAATGCGCGCCGGTGAAGGAGCCGCGGGCGTGCCCGAAAAGCTCACTGTCGGACAGCGTCCCCAGCGAGGCGCAGTTGACCGTGATGTAGGGCTTGGCGCTTCTCGCGCTCGCGAGCAGAAGCTCGCGGGCGACGATCTCTTTGCCGGTGCCCGTCGGACCGACGATGACCACCGGAAGAGCCGACGGCCCCAGCACGTCTATCTCCCTGCGCACTTTCATGATGGCGTTTGACGTCCCCACCAGCCGACGCTCCACGCCGATGTTGTCGACGACGGCAAGGCGCGGCCCCGTGGCGGAGACGTCACCCGCGAGCCGCGCGGCGGCGTCGATCGACATGCGCACCTGCCCGCTCTTGAAAGGCTTGATGAAATATGCGAACGGCTTTGCCTTGGAGGCCCTCGCGTAGTAGTCGGACCGCTCGTGGCCTGTGAGGAAGATTACTGGCCGTCCATACCGCTCGGTGATGATCGTGGCGGCGTCGATGCCGTCGATGGCGCCGGGCAAATTGATGTCCATGAGCGCGACATGGGGGGGGGCGTCCTTTGATCGTGCGAAGTGACTCAGCGCGCTCTCCGCGTCAAAGCACACCACGATTTTATAGCCAGACTGCGCGAGCTGCATCCTGATGTCCTCGGCGATGACCGCCTCGTCCTCGACGACCAGAATTGAAATATCCTCGGGCTTCAGAGAACTCACGCAACACCCGCTACTCGATGGTTTGTGGAAAAGTCAGACTGAAAAAAGCTCCACCCGCTTCGCTTCGCCCCGCCGCCACCCTGGCGCGCAGCTTCCCGGCGTACAGGGAGACGAGCCGCATCCCCATCGTCCCGCATGCGTCGACAAGGAAACCGGGCGGCAACCCGACGCCGTCGTCGGACACCGTCAGCCGCCTGGAACC
>CAYTFM010000025.1:17416-38608 GCA_964436735.1 uncultured Victivallales bacterium
GAGGCCCGCGCGAGCTGGCGCTCCGCGCGCGTTAACGGCGCGCCGCGGGCCCCGGCGTAGTCGTCCAGGAAGGCCTCGATCTCCCCGACGCTCGGGACGCGCACGACGTCCTCGCGCTGCCAATCCGCGGTGAACGCGTGCGCGTACCCGTTCGACAAAAGCTCATTCACCATGAGCCCGCACGCCATTGCGGTGGTCGTCCTTGTTTCCACAGGCTCGATCTCGGCCCGCACGTGGACGTCAAGCCGGGCGAAACGCGCGGCCACCATCGCGGCGATATCCCCCAGATAGTCCCGCATTCCCACCATCCCGGAATCATCGTGATGAAGAAGACTGTCATGCAGCAGGACGACTCCCTGGACGCGTCTCTCAAGAGCACCCAAGGCGGCGGCGACCTCCTGACTCCCGCCGACTCTCATATCGAGCTGGAGGTGGAGCAGGCCGAGGATCACGTTGAAACTGTTCCTGACTCGATGACGCAGCTCTTCAAGCGAGCGGCGGTTGCGGTCCGAAGCCGCTTTCAGCTCATCCTCCAGCAGCTTCCGCTGGATCGTCAGTTCACGAAGGGCCTGCGTCGCGTCACCTTCAAGTGAGACCGCGCGGGATTGCTTCCGCTTCGCCATAATCGAATCCTTTCATGCGCTCCCACCATGTCGGAGCGAGATAATCCCGTCTTGATTCCAGCGCCTCAGCGAGCCCATGCGTGCCAACAGGTGACGAAGGAGGGAATATGGATGAACGGGAAAAGCCTGACGTGGGATGCGATGTAGGAGCTGTGGAGCGCATGAAGGGCAGGCAAGAGGTTCGCCTATACATACCAGCCAACCAGACAAACAAAGAGAAGGACTGTGAGCCCATGATCACGGAATCCCCCTGCTTCCCGAATGAACTGTAAAACTACCATAACGTAATCAACATGATGGGGGAAGGCAAGCTTCCGAAGCGGAAAAGGCGCATATTCTGATTCAGGGTCAAACACGTAACGGGCACGAGGGAAGCGACGCAGAATTTCACACCGACTTCTTGGACTTGAAGTAGTCGATCGTCTTGGTGAGGCCGCCGTCGAAATCGCCGCTCGGCGTGAACCCGGTGGCGAGCAGTTTGTCGACCGCCGCCATCGAATGCTTCACGTCGCCAAGGCGCTCGGGGCCGTGGACGATTTTCGAGTAAGATTTTGTGATACGCAGGATCTTCGCCACCAAATCATTGATGGTCAAACGCTTGCCATAGGCGACATTGTACACGCCACAATTCGCCGTTGTCGCCAAGTGCACGTTCGCCGCCACGATATCCTTCACGAAGATGAAATCCCGCGTCTGCTCGCCGTCGCCGTGGATGCTTAGCGTCTCGTTCGCCAGCGCCTTGGAAGTGAAGATCGGGACGGCGGCGGCGTAGGCGCTCTTGGGATCCTGACGGGGGCCGAACACGTTGAAGTATCGTAGGCAGGCGGTGTTGAGCTTTCCCTCGCGGGTGAACATCTCGCAGTAATACTCGCCATCAAGCTTGGTGACGGCGTAGGGGCTTTTCGGAGCCGGGATCATCGTCTCACGCTTCGGGAATTCCGGACTGTCGCCGTAGATCGCCGCCGACGTGCTGAAGCAGAGTTTCTTGACGCCTGCCGACGCCGCCTCCTCAAGCACGACCAGCATGCCTTCGTTGTTGATCTTGACGCATTCGATCGGATTGAGCATCGACTCGGGAACGCTGATCATGGCGGCGAGATGGAACACGTAGTCGACCCCCGCGACCGCCGCGCGCACCGCGTCGCGGTCGAGGATGCTCGCCTCGACCAGGCGGGCGTTCAAGCCCTTCAAGTTCGCCTTGTACCCCGAACGCAGATTGTCAAGCACCACGACTTCGGCCTTCTCGTGGAAATGCTCGACGATATGGCTGCCGATAAACCCCGACCCGCCCGTGACAAGAATCTTCATGGTCAACTTCCCTCTATTATGTCATAACCTTTAATGTTCTATGCCTACAGCGTTTGATACGTGTCAACGTGTCATCGCTTCGCTTGTGTCAAAGTGTCAAAGATTGAAGCCAAGCTTTGACACGCTGATACTTTGATACGTTGACACTTGGGTTGCGGGCTTGCCCGCCTTATATGATTTACACATTTTGGTCGAAAAGGGTTCAGGGGTGAGTGGTGTGAAAAGCAGTTAGGCACTCACCATGAATCTCCTGAACCCTGAACCCTGAACCCTTTCTGCCACCTTCTCTGTTCACACTCCAAACTTCTGCTCGATCTGGCGGACCAGTTCGAACTGCGTCCGGCAACGGTCGAGGTTATGCCCCTCGCGGTGAATCTTAAAATAGACGTCGCCTGCGAGGAAGTCGGCGAGAAATCTGATACCGACTTCGAAGGTCATGAGTTTACCACCGAATGGCAGAAGCTCTATCTCGGTCGTGGTGAGCGCGCCGGCCGCGCCTTCGAGATAGCCATCGATCAAGGCCTTATACATGGACTCTTGAAAGACGAGTTTAGCAAGATCGCGTTCGTCCTCGGCTGAGCGCGTGGTGCTCGTGCGGACGAGGTCGCCAAAGTCATAGAGTGAGAAGCCGGGCATGACGGTGTCTAAGTCGATGACGCAGATCCCCTTCCCCGTCTCGTCGTCAATCATCACGTTGTTCAACTTCGTGTCGTTGTGGGTGATGCGCTCCGGTATCTTGCCAGCGGCTCCCAAGTCGAGCAACTTAGCGGCATCCTTCTTGCGCGCCATGGCGAACTCGATCTCCTGCTTCACAAGCTGCGCGCGGTTCTTGGCGTCGGCCTCGATGGCGCGCTCCAAGGCGCCGAAGCGCTTCACCGTGTGATGGAAGTCGGGGATTGTCTCATGAAGGCGCTGACCGGGGAGATCGGCCAAAAGGTTTTGAAACTCGCCGAACGCCTTCGCCGCCTGGAACGCCTGTCTGGAATTCTCGATCACGTCGTAGGTGCGCGAGCGTTCGATGAACACGTAGACACGCCAGAAATTCCCCTCGGCGTCTTGGTGATACACCTGATCTCCGCGGGTTCTCACCACCTCCAGCGCGCGCCGCGAGGCGCTCGCCCCCGAGGCGGAAAGCTTCTTCCGCTGATGCGACGTGACCCGCTCGACGTTCTCCATAAGGGCGGGAGGATTCGTGAATATGCGGTGGTTGATGCGCTGGAAGATATAGCGCACGTAGAAGCCGCCCTGATTGTAGCTGACCGCGAAGGTGTCGTTGATATGCCCGGAGCCATAGGGGCATCCAGTGATGAAGTCGCCGATGATTCTGAAATTCGCACCGATGCCTTTGAGGTCGTACGCCTTCTTCTCGCTCGCCATATCACGTGTCCTCTTGTTATACATTTCCTTTGCGTATTCTATGCCTAAATCGTATGGAAAATAGTTGCCGCAAGTGCCACGACGGAAATGTATTAGAATAAAATTTTGGCGACAAAATTTTCTTCGGTGTTATTCTATCGACACTTAGGTTGCGGCCGTGTGCCGCCTTGGTGAATCATCTTATCACCGCTAAGTCTACACGTGATCCGGCAAGGATAAAATGGATGATGCCGCGAATATGTGGACTTTTCTGCAAATCACACTATTTTAGTACCATAACTCCTCTCGGAATCCCGCTCATGGAACTGCTGCTCTCCCAACACGCGTTGCGGCTCGTGGACAACTTCGCCGGCGTCCTGAAACTGCGGGTGTCACTGTGGTCGCCGGACGGCGCGCTGGTCCACAGCGGCCACGGATTCCTCAATTCTTCATATTGCACGATCATGCAGCGTGGGCTATTCGGCCTCGAGCGATGTGTGCGGATGGACGAGGAGAAACGGCAGGAATGCGCCCGGCTGCGGTCGGCCGTCTGCTACCGCTGCCACGCCGGACTCCGCGAGGCGGTGGCTCCCATCCTGGCGCAGGAAGTTCCCGTCGGCTTCGTCCAAGTCGGCCAGTTCCGCACCTCGTCCACTCCGCCGCGGGAGGTGCTGGCGCGCTGCGCCAGCGACCGGGAACGGCAACGGGTGGCACGCGCCTTCGCCGCCCTCCCCTGCCTCTCCGACCGTCAAATCGACGACATCCTCGGTCTGTTCGTGATGCTGACCGACTACATCGTCGGTCAGGAGATGGTGTCGGTGGCCACGGACTGGGTGCTGGAGCGGATCACCCGCTTTCTGGACACGCGCCACACCCAACCAGTGAGTCTTCCCGATTTGGCGCGGTTCGTCGGCAGAAGCGAGTCGTCCGTCTCGCATCTCCTGCGCGGCAAATACGGCAAGACGTTCAAGCAGATGCTGAACGAGAGGCGCCTTGCGGAAGCTGAGGAGTTGCTGAAAACGAGGCCGGAAATGAGCATTGGCGAGGCCGCCGCGCTGGCGGGCTTCGAGGACCGCTACTACTTCTCCCGCGTCTATCGGCAATACCGGAAGACGACACCCGGGGCCTATCGCCAAAGTCTTGGCGGCAACTCTCACGCGGCCAGAAAAGCCCGCCAGCCGCACTCGCCACGGAACAACTCCCGGAAAGGCGCGGCACCCCAATGATCCATTCCAGCGCCAGATGCCTCCAGGAGGTCGCGCGCCTAATGCGCCATGAGACCTGCTACCGGACAGTGGGATCGGCTCCACCGTTCGCCATGCTGGGGTGCGGGTTCATGCTGAAACCCGGACTCCAGATCGACACGCTCGACAGCCTCGCCGGACACTTTTCCCTTGTCTACGTGCTCCGAGGCACAGGACGCTACAGGGACGCGCATGGGAGGGAATGGAAGCTGGAGCCCGGCATGTGCTTTCAGCGATTCCCCCGACACCGCCATTCCCTGATCATTGATCGGGAAAGCAACTGGGCTGAGTGCTTCATCGCCCTTGATCCCTCGACCCAGGAGGCTATCTCCCGCTTCGGCACTCCCGACCTGCGCAAGCCGGTGCTTCGCCCCAACCTCCTTGCGGAGTTGGTCAGCCGCTTCGACCGTTTCTTGGCGAAGTTAAAACTCTCCGAAGAGCAGGAATTGCCAGGAATGTTCGCGCAGGCGCTGGAGCTTATGGCCGACATCGCCCGACTTGACGCGGGACACACAAAGGTCGACGAGGATGAGCGGCTCGTCGAGGCGGCGCGGCGGGTGCTCGGACGCAACCTCGGCAGCCGCGCGCCGGTGACGGTCCTCCTAAGAGATATCGACGCCGGACACGAGCGACTGCGCAAACTCTTCAAAGTAAGAACCGGCATGAGCCCCATCACCTATCGGCTCCGCTGCCGCGTCGACGCCGCACGCTCCATGCTCGAGGACAGATCCATGCCCATCAAGGAAGTCGCGAACGCCCTGGGGTATCCAACCCCCTACGCCTTCTCCGCGCAGTTCAGGAAAATCACAGGCATCCCTCCCACCCAGTTCCGTCAAGGCGGCACAGGACGGAAACCTCAGGAATAAGGTTGTAGCATATCGCGCCTGCACGGGAAATGCCGTTGGACTTCAATCCGCCCAATGGATTGCTGGAGACGACGGCACGCTGAAGCGTGAACTCCAACAAGAGAAAACCGCCTTCTCTCAGGCACTATATCATCGATCAGTTCCCCGTCCAGAAGGTGTCGCTCGACGTGCGTGAGATCGCACTGAATTTCAGATACTCGGTGTGGCCGTCATGCATCAGCGCGATCTCGCCACCATCATGGGGTATGAGCCCATATCCCCACGCCGACGTCCAGTATCCTTCGTAGTCACCAAGATAGAAGGAGCATTCATGCGTCAACGAGGTCCGCGACGGTTGGCTCACCTTGCGCGTGTCAAGCGGAGTGGTCCACTTCGCCCATCCGACGATTGACGAGTTCAGGCCATACGACGTGCGATTGCCGTTCAACGGGGTACCCGCCGTGGGAACGTTCGGGTCGCTTCTCGTCACGGGGCAGTGGAAGATATTGGAGTCATTCCCCGAGGCGGCCCGCAAATCGTTGTCGGGGTATTTGTAGGATTCCGCCTGGTATCCGACATAGGTCCATATCTTGTAGCCCCACGTCCATTTCTCGTCATTAGGGGGCCACTGCTCGGCGACCGCCGGATAGAAGGAGTTGTAATCCTGTCCATACGAGGCGAATCCCAGCCCGATCTGGCGCAGATTATTCTGGCACACACTGCGGCGGCTCAGACCACGCGCCGACTTCAGCGCGGGCAGCAGCATGGACGCCAGAATCGCGATGATCGCAATCACGACTAATAATTCTATCAGAGTAAAAATCTGACGCCGCCTGCGATTCGGAATCCGCATGTTGGGGATAACGCTATGCGTGCGCTCCATACTTGTCCTCCCAGATTTTTAATGTCTTTGAATTGTTTTTCTCATTATAAACAATCCGTCCGACAGAACGTGTCAGCAGGTCGAATAACATTGGCAACCACTCCGTTCATATCACCACACCCTCGGAGTGTTTTCGGAGTGTTTACGGTATTCAAGCAGGGACAACCAGCGATTGCAGTTGCCGGTCGGCTCTCCGACCGCGTGGTAGAGTACCCCGGGAGCGACACCGTTGACGGCGATTGTGACCCTGATGGGGGACGAGGCGGTGACATCGACGAATGTCTTCTCAGCCCGATGCAGGGCCGGGACATGCCACGTACCATCATGAGTTAGCGCCTTCTCGCCGTTGATCCACACCGTGGCGGGCGCGGATGTCTGCACGACAAATCGCCGCCTGGAGTTCCGGGTGTTGCAGTCTTTGCACTCGAACTGCGCGACGACCATCTTGCCCTTGCGGGCGAACGGCGCGAGATCTTGGAAATGGGAACTCGCCTCAACGGCAACCGCATCAGTTGGCCGTACCGGTTCCGCATCACCCACCTTCGCCGTCCACACGTCAAGCGGAATCGTCATGAGCAACCCCGCCGTTACCTCATTCGGCACGCCGTTCACCTCGCTGACGATGCCAAGCGATGAAGTGTACGGCCGCCATGCGCATTCCGCTGGCGTGGCGGTGAACGCCATCGTGATTTTGGCAGCCGGCTTAAGCGTCGTCTTCATCGACGTCTTGCCGCCAAGCTTCCAGCCAAGCGGCGCGCGAAGCTCGATCGCCACCTTTTGCGTGCCTTTCGTCATGTTCGTCACCACCAGTCGGAACCGTCCGGTGCTTCCCGGCGCCACGCGCACGAATGTGGGATAGTCGAGCATCAGATGCAGCGGATACTCGGCGAGCACGCTCGCCGTGTCGGGGACCTCCAGTTCGCGCAAGGCGCGGGCGGTCGCCGACGGGTAACGTGTCGGAGTCAGTGATCGGACTTTCGGCGCTTTGACGAGGCGGACCGAAGAGTTGTAGCATTCGAGGGTTTCCTGCGCCAGCGCACTGGTCATGTCGGTGAGTTCCGCAAGTGTCTCGGGCGGTCGTATTCCCGTGATGTATCCGCCGAGAGCCACCTTCTCGCCAATCGGCTTCTTCCACTCGTCGGTGATGCCATCGGGGTCGATAAGGCCCAGAATCGCGCCAAGCGTGGCGCAGGTGCAGTCGGCGTCGTAACCGCAGTTGACCGCCGCGAGGATCGACTTTCCAAAGTCCCCCTCGCCCACGCACCACCCCAGCACGATGATGGCAAGATTCGTCGCCACGTCGGTGAAATTCTGATTGCCATGCGCGCGGTCAAGCCGCTCGAACAGGCTCTTGCGGCTGACGCCGGGCTTCCAGGTGTCAAGCACGAAACGGATCGCCTTCGCGACGCGGCTTTTCGACGGGATCGCGTGAAGCCCGGCATCGATGAGGCGGTCACGGTCGCTTTCCACGAAGGCAAGACTCTCGATGGTGGCGAGGAATTCCGCCGCGTACACTCCCTCGTCGGCGTGGTCGCAGCGCGCATCCTCACGGGCGAGCCGCCGAGCGAGCGCGGGGTCGCCTGGCGCGATGCAAGCCCAGAGCTCTGTGCGTATCGCGGCACCCATCCCGGCGGTGAAGCCATTGTCGTAGGAACCGGTCAGCGGCGGCAACAGCCCCTGGTCAAGGTTCCGTATGCAGACCCCGTACTCGTCGGGCCACGCCTGAATGTTCTCACGCCATCCCCGAGCGAAAAGAGTGCTGGTTATGGGCATTCCCGACTCCTGTATGCGGGCGAGCCAGACAAGTTGCAGGTCGAGGTCGTCGTTCTCAAGCATGGCCGTGGGGACCGGATCATAAAAGGTGAGCTCCTTGGGGGGCGTCCTTCCCTCCCACGGTCCACCAAGCGTCCCGCCGATGGATTTGCCCAGCCAGCAACCAAAGACTTTGCGCCGATAGTCGGAATAAGACAATGCCAGTGACGCATTCTTCATACAAACTCTCCCTATTTATTAAAATAAAATCTCGGAATCGCCAGCGGGAGCTGGCACCCACATTAACCCCAACTTTCGTAATTCAGATTAGGGCCAATGTGGGAGCCACCTCCCGGTGGCGATCGACTTCCCCGCATGAATCATTCTTTATTTTTCTTCAGGTAAAGAGTGACTACACTTTTCGCCGGCATCTCATACGAGCTGAAGTCTTTCACCACTTCGGAGCTCTCGCTCAAGACAACCCGTTTCTCATGCTCGTCGTTGTACGACTGCATGGCTGGCGCGGTGAGGCAAGCCGAGCGAACAAGGTCATAACTTCCTTTGAACGAGAATGATATGAGACGTTTTGTGGACGGCTCGCGGTTGACGATGATGAGGTTCACGCCATCCTTCGTTTCCATCGCCGTGACCGTGAGTGAAAGATCTCCCTTCGTCGGATCCGTCCAATCGCCGGAAACTGTCGAGGCGAGGACATGCCCACCGACCGCCGCGTTGTACAGACGGAACATGTCGGCAATCCCCGTCGTGTAAAGTTTTTTCGTCTGCTTGCCGCGGTAGACCATTCCCCACGGCCCGGCCGAGAAGCAGTGATAGGTCGCAAGCCCGATGTCCGGCCGGGCATAGAGACGGTTGCTGAACTGCGCAGTGGCGAGACACCCCATGAGCGCGTGCGTGGTATGCCACGTTTTCTCCCAGGGCTGACCTTTTAGCTGCCCCGGCCACAGGCCATGCTCGGAAATGTAAATCTTGACGCGGTCGCCGCCGGTGATCTGGTTGATGTCGTCGCGGATGACATTGAGGTACTCCTCGATCAAGCTTGTCGGATAGCCATAATAATATGGATGGAAGGCAAGGTAGGAGATGTCGTTGCCAAGCTCGCGCAGAATCGTCCGGTGCCAGTCGCGCCAGTCCTCGTTGAACCGCTCCTTGTAGGCCCAGGGAGCGGTTGCCGCATGCGGCGCGAAAGTCGCCGTTGGCTGAACCGCGCGGATGGCGGAGATGATTTTGCGGCAGCGTTCGATGTAGTCGGCGAGCGGCATGCGCTTGGCGCTGTCGCGCCATTCCACCTCGTTGCCAAGTTCCCAGGTGACGACAGGCACGGGCTCGCGGAGACCGCTCTCGATACGCAGTTTCGCCCAGTCGGTTCCTCCGTTGTGGTTGACGCTCCCGTCACCGGTAAGGAACTCCGCGAGGTCGGCCGCGTCCTCCGGCGTGTCGCTCTCAAGATTCACCGTCCAAATGAAGCGCGCCGAGGGGTCCGCCGTGCGGATCGCACCGATCAACTCAGCCGGGCCGCAGGCGTTGACGGCGTTCTTGTCCCACGACTCGAACTTGCCGGGAATCCTCGCCTCCAGTGGTCCCACCGCATGCTTCCAGCGGAAGCCATTGTAGTGGGCCAGTCGATTGAGCGGCAGCGGGACAACCTTGGCGAGAATGGCCCGCATCTCCTCGGAAACCCGTGTTTTCGACTCGTCCATGAACTGGTTGTCCATGGCCGGACCGGCGTAGGCGCAACCAAGCAGCAGAGAGCCGCCCTCCTTGATGCGCCTGGTCTCGTCAACGGCAACCTTGGCGGGCAACATCGCCGGCTTGGAGCCGTCGTTCACATCCTCGGGAATGACAACCCCGTCGTACTCAGTGCCGGCGCCCGCCTTCGCGTCGCTCTTGGCCGCTTTCTGGCCTGCTATGCTTTGAGGCACGGTCGTCCCTTTCCCGAAATAGATGTCATCAAGCGCCACGCCGCCCTCTCCCGTGACGCCGAAGAGAAGCGCGCAAGGCTGCGAGGGAACCTCCTTGAATTCCACATTCAGCGTGAACAAATCGAACTTGTCCTCTGAGAGATCCTTTGGTTGTGATTCCACTATCGTGCCAACTCCTCTGTCGAAGAACTTCACAAAAGCCCGCGGTTTCTTGCCGGGGGCCGCATTTTTGAAATGCCCTGCGACAGTGTAGACACCGGGGGCGGGAACGCGCACGTCCCGGAAGGCATAGACATCCCCCTTTCCCGACGACGCCATCAGCAGTCCGTAGTTCCCGGAACGCGCCGACCGCGTCAGACTGATGCGCCCCGCGGGGTCCTTCGCCGTGTCGCGGAACGTCCATCCCAACGGCTTGCCCGCCTCGAGCCCGCCCATGGCGATGTCGCCGCCGACCTCCTCGAAGCCACCGTTCACGAAGAGCGGACACTCTGTGGTGGCGACGCTTTTGACGACACGGAGCGGCTCACGGGTTACGATGTACGCCAGATTTTTGACAGACAGCGTGGAATGTCCATCAGCGACTTTGATGAGGATCGTTCCGCCATACAGATCCTCCGCTATCACATTCGCATTGTCGACCTCCACATCATGCTCGGCGAGTTCGGAACCGAGAATGGTCAGGAACGAGCCGTCCGTCCTCTTCAGGCTATCGCGCACGGAGTAGTCCGCATCGCCGACGAATGAGCATTTCCCCTCCAGTGAGTCGCACGGGCGCAGAAAGTCCTGGAGAATGCCCGTCACGTAATACTCGACAGCGGGGGACCGGGTGTTGGCGTCGAAGAAATACTCCAGCATTCCCATGTTCAGATAGCGGGCAAGCCCCTTCTCCAGAAACCACAAAGGAGCGGCGGCGGACAAGTAATTCCTTTTCTCGCCGGGCTCCATCTCGTGCCACATCTGCTCAGTGTTCCAGATCGGCGCGCCGGGCTTTACCTTCGCCAAGGCGTCCTTGAGCGGATCCACGGCGGACACGCCGATGTACGCATGGAAATTGAAGATGTCGAAACTATCCGCCGCCCCTTTCTCAAGCAATTCCAGCGGCATCTTCTTGTCGCCGAACATGCCGAAGCCGCTGATGAGCACCTCGCAGTCGGGATCGGCGCGCTTCGCCTGCCGGTACGCCTCACGAAGCAGTGCGAGATATTCCTCGGTCGTCCCCGTGTAGGAATAGGGTGGCGCCGGGGGATGCCAGTCGATCTCGTTCCATATCTCCCAGTAGCGGACGCGCCCTTGGTAACGACCCACCGTCTCATGGACGTAGTTCCCCCATTCCTCGACGCTCCTGGGCTTCCAGGAGGTATACCGCGTCGCGCCAGCCTTCTTGACGTTCTCATCGGGTTCGACGGACGCCCAGCGCGGCGCGTAGCCAAGAATCCCAAGAACCTCGATGCCGTTCGCCTGCGCATCGGCGACGAACGCGTCGGCCTGCGAGAAGTCAAAGCGCCCCTTCGCCGGCTCGACGTGACTCCAGATGAACGGATTGGTGCCGCCCGCCCTGAGCGTCTTGATGTGAATCTTACGGAAAACATCCAGATCGTATGTGCCCTCGAAGTGCTGACCGTAATAAGAAGCCAGCTTGCCGTCTCTCAATGTCTGATCGACAGCGGGAAACACCGCATAGTGATTCACAAACCTCTGGGTCTTCCCCGCTCCGTCAGCGATCTCCGCCCGCACAGTGTAGAATCCCTTTTTCCGCAACAAAGGCAAGGGAATCGCCTTAATCTCATACATGCCGCCAGGACTCGCCACGACCTCCGTCTTCGACTCCAGCACGTTCTGTCCCTTTATATCCGTGACGCATAAGGAAACCGTCCAACTCTTTGGCACAGTTCCGTAGTTGATGGCGAGCAGGGGATACACAGGATCCTCCGCCTCCGTTATGCATGAGTATTTCTCCCAAAACACTGGCTTGACGCCCGAGAATGCCGTCTCGCCATGCCATGCGCTCCGGAATAATTCCGTCGTCGCGAGGTTGCCTGTCGCCAGAAGCGTCGTATCGGGCGTAGTCTTGAATCCAGCCACAGGGTCATGCGCCAACTCATTCTCCTCAAGCTCCTTGGACGAGACACGCAGTGCTTCAGTCTTGAAATGGTCTTTCTTGTCAACCGTGAAAAGATACGGCATAAGCTCGTCAGGGATCGCATACGACTTGTCGTTTTCCGCCACCATCTTGCCATCCACGAAGAGGCGCAGCCGCTTCCCCCAACTGAACGCGACAAGGAGTTTTGTGCGGGGAACATAGCTGAAGCTCTCGAACGCAAGCGTCCGCGTCTCCTTGGCGTCTCGGAAAATGGCCCGGAGCCCCTTCTCCGGCTCCGGCAACACGTAGACGCCGACAAGCGTCTTGGCGTTCTTGCCAATCGCCTGCGCCGGCTTCATGCCGAAAAGAAAATCCCATGTGTCGCCGAACTGTTCCATGGGCTTCTCCATGTCGAGCAGCAACTCAACGGTGCCCTGCTCCGGACGGATGACGCCAGAGGTGTAGTGGGAGTACAAGCCGGTCTTCCCGGCGAACTGCTCCTCACCGGAATACGGACTGGTAGCGCACGACACCATCAGCAAGGCGATCCCCACAACAACCAGACTCGTTCTCATGCCACACCTTTATAAGAAGTGATTAACAGTCAGTGATGTATGCTCTTTCAATGACCAATGACAATGGCTAATGAGCATTGACTATCTTTTTACAGGAGCGCCCCTCGCAAAGAACGGGATTTATCCGCTCGCACCGCATCCAGAAATTCGGATCGCCGTCAGCGGTGCTGATGAGTTCGAACGCGCGACGTCCCAATTCTTTGGCCTTCGTGTCCACCGTGGTAAGGACGGGATCGCGCCGCAGGGCCGAGGTCGCATCACACCCGACGATGCTCACATCCTCAGGAATTCGATATTCCCTTTTAATCCCCACGTACACCGCCTCGGCGACCTGATCGTTGACGCAGATGATGGCGGTGGGGCGGTTAGGCAGGCGCATCAGGCGTTCGGCGGCGGACAAATGCGCCTCGAACGAAATGAAATCGGTGTAGGCGATGTATTCCGGCGGCAGTTCCAGTCCATGCCTCGCGGCAAACTCCGTGAGCACGCGCGCCTTGATCTGGCAGCCAACGCTCTCGGCGAATCCCCCCAGGAACGCAACGCGTCGGTGTCCATGCGCATACAGGTACTTCACCGCGAGAAGCATCTCGGCCTCGGGATCCGTGCAGACGCTCGCGACAAGCTCCGTGTCCAGAATTCCTCCGATGCGCACCATTGGCAGTTTGCTCCGCCGCTCTTCGATGAAATGCGAAAGCCCCGCAAAGTCGCCCAGAAAGATGACCGCGCTGTTGTCGCTGGAGATCCGCTCCTGCAGCATGTACTGCTCCTGCTTGGGCAGTTCATGCGGGGGAATAAGCAGCTTCATCGCATAGCGCTCGTAATCAAGAGCCTCGATGATGCCGTCATACACCGCGTCCCAGAACTCGAGCTTACCGATGCGAAAAACCGGACTGGCGACCACATAAAGGTTTTTCCGCGCGGCGTCCGTCGCCGCATACCCCTTCACGAACGTCCCCTTGCCCTGGAGTTTGACGATCTTTTTTTCGGCGATGAGCCGAGCCTGGGCCAGGCGCACGGTGGTCTTGCTCACCTTCAACTCGTCGACAAGTTGGTTCTCCGTCGGCAGCTCCCCATCGGCAAACGATCCCTCAAGTACCCGCTTGTTCAAGTAGTCATAGACGTACGTCGTAAGCGTGCGGTTCTTGTTTTTTGCTTTTTTGATTTTAATCATATCGTTAATTATAACATGACTTATTTCTATTTGCAAATATATTTAACATGTCTTAACGGAAACCTATAGGACAAAGCCGTTTCAGAGATTAGGAACAACCCAACGAGCCTGGCATGGGCTTTGTGCCTCAGGCACTCTTCCTGTATATTCCATGACGGTCACACTTGAGGATGTCGTTTATGAAAGCGCATTTACCGACGTATGGCACCTGACGAAATTGTTGTATGCGACGACACGCGGGGCATGCGGTCCCTCTTAGCTCTCCTGCCATCCTCCCCCGCACTGCGGGCCGCCGCGCTTCTTCTTGCCGAACAGCGACGGATTTTACTCTGCACAGGATTTCCTGTTGATGGTCATCCTGAAACAGATGGTCCCGCTGGCGCGATAGCTTTAGCCACTGCGCTGCGATCACTACAACGACCTGTTGTTGTCGTGTCATGGGCAGACGCGCTAACCGCGATGGAGCCTGATTTGGGAGGTCTGCCGTGCGAGGAGATTCAACGTGGGAAGTCATCCAAGAAAATTGAAGGCGCGCCATTCACGATAGAGGTGTGCGGCAGAGATGCAGGCAACGCCTATTTCAACATGAAGGGGAGCGATATAACCAATGCGTGCCCGTGGTTTGAAGACGCGGTTGGAACTCATGCGCTCGTAAGCATTTGTGATGGCGGCAATGAATATGGGATGGGGTCGGCGCCGCCGCAGTGGTATGAGAACCGCTCGATGCAGCGGCCGACGGCGACCTGTGACGCTCTTGTGGTTGGCCAAGTCAGCAACTGGGCGGCCTTGGCGGTCGTGGCGGCATTGTCGGTTCAAACCAGAAGTAATCTTCTCCCCTCACCTACTGACTATCAACAACTTCTTGCGGACCTTGCGTCGCGCGGGATGGTGGATGGCGTGACGCGTGCCCAGCAACCAACGGAAGACGGTTTTGATTCCGCGAAGAGTGGGACTGTTTTGCGAAGCCTCCACACTTGGGTGGCGAATTTCAACCACACGCCCCCCCCCTCAGCAACATGCGTGGAACGCAAGACGGGAATGACGAGAATAGGCTATATAGTAACAGTATGAAGCAGATGCCTTAGTGGACTTTCAATTAGGAGACACGATGATGAGTCATATCGAGGAGGAGGCGAGGAGAACTAACGTGGCGGGAGACGCCGACGTGGTGGTGTGCGGAGCGGGTCCGGCGGGGATCGCCGCGGCCCTGGCGGCGGCGCGGAGCGGGGCGAAGACTCGATTGATCGAGGCGAACGGCTGCCTTGGCGGCGTGTGGACGGCGGGGCAGCTCGCCTGGCTGTTCGAGATGGCGCAGCCCGGGATCGCCCGGGAGATCACGTGCGAACTTGATCGACGCGGCGCCCGGCAGGGTGACAGCAGGGATTTATACGCCTACGACATCGAGCCGATGAAGCTACTGCTCGAGGAGATGTGCCAGGCGGCGGGCATCCAATTCCATCTGCGCATGAGGGCGACAGCGGCGGCAAAGTCAGGCCGCGGACTCCGCGCCGTCATCACCGAGTCGAAGTCGGGCCGCGAGGCGTGGACCGCCCGCTGCTTTGTCGACGCCACAGGCGACGGCGACTTAGCCGCCCTGAGCGGATGCGGCTTCTCCGTTGGCAGACCGGAGAGCGGCGAGTGCCAACCGATGACCTTCATGGCGCTGGCCAGCGTCCGCGACGCGGCGGCGCTGAGCCGCTTCATCTCGTTCTGGGACGGAAAGTCCACATTCGACACCCATCTCTCGGCGACGGCGAACCTGCTCGCCGAGATCCGCCGCGCCGGCGTCGAGCCATCCTACGCCCGCCCCACGATCTTTCAGGCGAACGGCAATCTGCTGGCACTGATGCTCAATCACGAGTACCACGTCTCGGCGATCGACGAGCGACAGGTCACTGCCGCCACCGTCCGAGGCCGCGCCGAGGTCAACCGCATAACCAACGCCCTGCGAAAACTTGGCGGCCCGTGGGAGGGGATGACCCTCGCCGCCACCTGTGAGCACATCGGCGTCCGCGAGGGACGGCGCATCAACGGACTCTACCACGTCACCGAGCAGGACCTAAAAAACGGCGCACGGCACGCTGACGCCGTCTGCCGTGTCCACTTCGGCGTGGACATCCACAGCACTAATCCCAAGGCGAACAAAGGGCAGGAGGAGCCGAACATCGCCATGCGCCCCTACGACATCCCGCTTCGAGCTCTCATCACCAGCGACGTCGACAATCTCCTGACGGCCGGGCGCTGCCTCAGCGGCGACTTTATTGCGCACTCAAGCTACCGCGTCACCGGAACGGCGGTGGCCACAGGGCAAGCGGCGGGTGCGGCGGCGGCGCTGAGCGCGCAGGGGAAGACGCTTCCCAAAGATCTCGCATGGCCCGAGGTGAGGCGCGCCCTTGAGACGGCGGTCCGATTCGAACATCCCGCATAAGGGACTGCTCATAAACAAACTTTACAATGTAAAGTTTGTTTATGAACAGTCCCCAACCATTTCGCACGAAAATCGCAGCCACTTCATTAGGGGTGTTGACAGCGCTCTATGTTTATATTATAATGTATCTGTACATACACAGAATAAAGATAGACAATGCCAATGAGTGGATCAAAGTGGAAGCGGGTGGCGTCGGCGATCAGGAAGCTGATTGTTTCCGGCGAATGGCAGGTGGGAGAGCAACTGCCCACCTACGACGAGCTGGAAGTGCGCTTCAAGGTAAGCCGCATCACGCTGCAGCAGGTGATTCGGCACTTGAAACAGGATGGCTTCATCACAAGCCTCATGCGGCAAGGCTTGTTCGTCAGTAAGACGCCGCCGCATTTGAATCGGGTGGGAATCGTGATTCCCCGCGATGAAAACGAAGTCCGCTACTGGAAAGAACTTGTCCTCTCAGCGCAAACCGTGGCCGCTCACCTCGGCAAGGAGATTATCGTCTACCGGCATATGGAGGATTCGCCGGAATCGGAAAAACAGTTGCAGCATGATGTGGCGAACCACCTGCTTGCCGGGGTGATCTTCCCGTATCCCATTGCGCCTGGAAAGCCTGGGTATTCCGTTTATATGAATCCGCAGATTCCGAAGATTGTTTCGACACGCGGCTCTCCGCAGAAGCTTACCATGCTCTTCCGACTCGATGAGCCGCACATGATCAAACGCGCACTGGATTACCTTCAGGAACAGGGATGCGTCCGGATCGCCCTCTTCGCCAACATCGGCGTGGGAATTTCATCCACCTTTGCCGAGGAAGCAAAACGTAGGAGTTTTTGTTCCCCCAAGGAATGGCACTTCAATGTGGCTCTCCAGAATATGGAACTGGCGGAGAAAATTGCCCATCTGCTGATGTGTCTTTCCGAAAAAGAACGTCCGGACGGAATTTTCGTCGCCGACGACAATCTGGCATCGGCGGTGATAAAAGGGATCGCGTCGACGCGACTCAGAATTCCGGACGATGTGTCGATCGTTTCGCATTACAACTGGTCGGTGGGAACCCGCGGTCACCTGCAGGTGAAAAGCATTGGTTTCGACCTGCAGTCGATGATGCGCAAGATCTTCGACGCCCTCGGGCAGTATCATGAAAGTGGGAGCCTGCCGAAGCTGTTGGAGGAGGCGCCGCTGTTTGAGGACGAATTGCCGGTCGATGGCGAACACCCACAACCAAACTACGCATGAATATCACGGGAAGGAGAACATGAAACACGCACTAGTCATCGCGGCGGTCTTGCTGTGTGGCGCCAGTTGGGCTGGGGCAGGCGAAGTGCCGCTGCCGGAACTCAATAAGGCGGACGCATGGACTGTTGAAAATCCGGAGAAGAAAATCCTTGAAACCGGTGAGGTTTCGGAGTGGCTCTCGGTCAGCGCCAGCGTCGACAAGGACACTTCCTGCCGCCTTCTCCTGAAAAAGCCGATCGATATTCCGGCTGGCAGCGAACTGGTATGGAACGGCGCGATACAAGATGTCCGGGAAATTCTGCTCTACGCGTTGGTCACCGACGCAAAGGGGACTCTTTTTCAATTCAACCAGGAGTCCCACTCCTTCTGCAAAGAAAGCATGTTCCTGGGGGGACGATTCGCCGGCGGCCTCCACCGCGTGGGCGAGGTCAGATTCCGCACCAAGGGGCTGCGGGGGTTCGCGCGTCAGAGCTACCGTTCCGTTTCCTCCCCCAACAAGCAGCCCGTTCCCCCGCTGAAACTGGTGGGGCTTGAGTTCGGATCTGAAAATGCCAAACCGCAGAAGACGACGGTCTATTTCCGTAATTTCCGGATGACGGACGCCACGCATCACAGCGCATTGTATTATCAGTTCAACAACCAGGAGTGTTTCGGCGAGATTGACGGCAAGCCGAGTCTCTCCTATGGCGATATTCTCAACTGGCTGGGATACAAGGAAAAACAATTCCAGATAGACTGGTGCATCCGCCGTCAGTACGACGGACAGCCCTTCCTGACCGGAAGCGTCTCATGTGAGGTTGATCCCAAAGCTGTGCTGCCGGTTCCGCTCCAACTTGCGAAACGCCTTGAGTTCCCGATCACGCAGCCCGGAACCTACTGGATAACAATCAAAGTCCGCGCCCACAGCGGGAAAGCGATCACCATCAAAGAGGACGAGTACCGCCTCTATGTCATCAACGGGACGGAACAGCAGCTCACGGCTGAGATTGCCGCGGAGCAGAAAATTGGCGCAAGCGGCATTCGGATCAGCCCGGAACGGCAAAGCCTTGTCTGGCAAGAAAACGAGCCGTGGCTGCTGCGCGTCATTTTTTTTGATGCGAAAGGAACGACCGGCAAGGTTGAGGTCAAGGACAAAGCCGGAACCGTCGTGGCGCAAAAAGAAGCACTGGCCGAGGGCGATGCGCAGGAGCTCACCCTTGATCTTGCCGCGGTGAAGAGCGGCATCTACCTGGTGACGGCCACGCAGTCGGTTGACGGGAAAATCGTTGATCAGAGCGTGCGGGCAATAGGCCGCAAAGAAGGCTCGAAGGAGGGAGAGTTCGTGTTGCCCTCTGGCGTCCTCACGGCGCGGCAGGTGATCGACGGCGAAAAACCGCTGTTCTATTTTGACGCCCACGTCAGCAATCGGGGTCCGGACGAGGTGGAGAAAATCAAGAAGACGATGGATGTGACAGCACCGATAACCAAGAACTTCGAAGTGCGGGCCACGTGGGCGGAAATAGAAGTCCTTCCAGGGGTGTATGATTTCAGTGAAATAGACGCCTTGCTGCAGCATGCCCACAAGCTGGGAACCGCGGTGCAGCTGTTCATCAGTTTCAGCGCGCCGGAATGGGTACCCTCGCATTACACGCAAAACCCCGGGGGCGAGATCTTCGGCCATAACACCTATCTGTTCCACGGGGCGCGGTTGAACACGTTTCAGTCGCCGGTCATCCGCAGCGCGGCGATCCGTTTCGTCGAGAATCTTGTCGCGCATTCCCGCGCTAATCCGGCGTTGCAGAGCTACTACATCCTGATCGAGCACCCCGGCGAAGCGTCCTACAAAGGCTGGTACGAGGGGTTCGACCGGTTCACCCTCGGCAATTTCCGCGACGCGATGGCCAAGAAATATCAGACGATTGCGGCGGCGAACCAGGCGTGGAAAACGCAGTTCAAGGACTTCGCCGACGTCATGCCGCCGGCTCACGGGACAAAGGCGGCCAACCTGTTCTGGCTCGATTGGATCTCCTTCAGGGAAGACGCCGTGGATGACTTCAAAGTGGAATGCGTGCGCGTCATCCGCAAACTGGATCCGCAGCGCATGATCATGGTCTACGGAGAGGCGATTGAAAAATTGAAGCCGTTCAACGTCATGACCGCCAACGGCGGATGCGACCGCCCCGCTCAATTTGCCCACGGCATGATTGAAACTGTGGACTGCGGCATGCCGCAGCGCGCCGAGGAGGTCAGCGTCACCTGCTGGGCGGCGGAGTACCCGACGCGCCTTGACGCGAGCCTCTTTTCGATGATGCTGGGAGGCGGGGCGAACTCATTCTGCAAGATGTTCTTCCCGACCGATACGTTCCTGCGGGCGAATTCATTGGAACCGCTCCGCAAAGATCCGATCGCCTTGGACCGTTTTGAGAAGTTCATGCCGATCTGGACGGAGCTCCGGTCCGCGCGCCCGCTGGCCGGCGATGTCCGCTATTTCAGCAATGTAAACAGCGACCGCCTGCAACGGAAATCCACGTTCCACGGCGGCGGAGACGCCTGGTTCACCAGTTTTTTCCTGGACTCGCAAGTCCCGTTCGGCGTCGCTCCTGGGAAAAATTGGCAGCAGGCGAAACTGCTGGTGCTGCCCAATCGCATCGCGTATCTGGAAAACAAGGTCGTCGACGAACTGGCAGATTATGTGAAAAACGGCGGCAACATCGTGTTCGGCGCGGAAACCGGACGCTACAACGTCGAGGATGACACCGCGGACTGGGTTCTGCTCAAGAAATTCGGTTTCAATCCTCCAACAAACCTCCGTGAGAACGTCTATGCGAAAGTGACCGCGGCGCCCGGCGGCGGACTGGAAAAACTCGGCAACATCGGCACTGTGCGCCACATCTGGACCGCAGGCGCGCAACCGGGCAAGACGCTTGCGGTATTCTCCAACTTGCAGAACACCTCGGCACTCACGGTGGAGGCGTTCGGCAAAGGACAGGTTTTTGTGATCTGGGCGCGGGAAGTTCAGCCGCCTGGGAATCATGAGGAAAAAGATTATCCTATGCTGCGCGCCATCGCCGAAATGTGCGGGGCGGACCTTCCAGTGGAGTGTGATTCACGTTACTTCTGGACCAATCTGATGAAGGACCAGAAAAGCGACACTTGGTATCTGCTGGTCATGCGCAGCAACGTGGGGAAAGATGAGGCGAACAGCGCGGTGGTGAAGGTGAAACTCCCGGCGGGGAGCTATAAGATGACGGAGCTCATTAATGGCTCGGTGGATCTTGAGCGGACCGCCGAACAGATGGCCGGTGAAGGAGTGCAGGTCAAACTCGCCAAACGCACCGTGGCGATCTACAAGTTGCAACGGCAATGAAACAAGGCGTCCGGCACGAAAGAATTTTGTCGATGTCAATCGCTCTCTTGAGGCCTGAAAGGCTGGATGCTCCTTGCATAGAAGGAAACTCAATGCGTTACCCCCTCCCTAACAGTCGGGGCTCGGCTCACGGTGTCCGAACAGAGCCACGAGCGTGAGCGAGTGGTTGCAGCCGCGGCCGTACGGCCGCCTAAGGTCACGTCACGCGTAGGAAATTCAATGTGGCCGCGGGGACGCGGCCGCTCCAACGGATTTTGGAGCGTCCCGGTCTCCGGGACAACAGTTGCGGGCAGAGGCCCGCCTAACTCGACAATAGCGAAAGCTGACAGAACGATTTCACCACATTCAAGAATAGAAGGAATCACCACATGATGAACCTCAAAAGGATTCTGTCGGGAGCTGTTCTGG
>CAYTFM010000025.1:38618-43425 GCA_964436735.1 uncultured Victivallales bacterium
GCGTTCGGGGCGGCGGCGTTGCCGCCGCCCAAATCCGGAGAATGGATGAAGCCGGAAGCGAAGAATGGCACGGTTGAACTGAGCGACCAGAACGGTCTCCTCGCCATTCGCTACGATGTGCTGCCGACCATCCCATCCCTTCACGGCAACCGTACGCGTTTCATCAATGAAGTGGATATTATTTTACAAAAGCCATTGCCGCTTTCCGCGGATACGGAGCGCATCCTCTTTGAAGCAAAAGGGCTCATCCTTGACGGCAAAGATGTCAAGAACGCGGTGCTGCTCCATCCCATGGTTCGGGACGCGAATGGGGAGATTTTCTATTTCGTCCCCGGGAAAGGCACCAACCTTAATCCGTCGGACACGGGATGGGGCGTATTTTCAACGGCAGGCTTTTTCGCGGGAGAGGCGGGTGCCGCCGCCCAGGATATTTACACAACCGGCGGAACGCCGGACAACTCCCGCCCGGACGGTAAACTCGAACTGCTCGGGTTCCGCCTGAAGGTCACCCACGCGGCAAGCGCGGCCGAGGCGGGCAGCGGGAAACATCCGGACACATCCGTGAAAGGAGTCCTTCACCTCGGCGAAATCGAGGAAAAACCTTTCAGGCTGCCGTTCGCCTATCCGTTCGCCTACGCGGATGCGTTCCTCAAGAAAAAAGGTGCCTACACCTTTGCCGCGCACATCACCGACGAGTTCCAGGGATCTCCAGTCCGCGAATTCCGTAAACCGATCGCATTTGACCCGAACGACCCGGCCAGCGCCAAACAGAAACTCGAGTTCCCGCTCGGACCGGACGGGTATTACTGGATCGATTATCAGGTGACTGCGGAAGACGGATCTTCGGTCGCACACGGATTCATGAAGCATCAGGTTCTCGGCAATCCTGATTTCACTCCTCTCAAACCAGTCGCACTGACGGACGCACCGTCAATCGGATACATGCGCATCAATCCGGGTGACACGCGCAAAGGCGTCTATCTGCCAGGCGAGCCATACAAGATCAATGTCCGTATATTCCCGCAGGGAAAGAAGAACCTGAAACTCACGCATGTCCTGCACCCTTACTACCACAAAGATGTCCTGGTCAGCGGTGAACAGGACTTGAAATTCCCGGACAATCAGGCGCAAGATGTCGCGCTCGACTTCGCCCCAAAGGGCGCGTTTACCGCGTTCCGGCTGATCCTCGATCTCACGGAAGACGGGAAAAAGATTGACAGCAGGACGTATTACTTCGGACGGAAAACCGACCTGCAGGAGCGTCACGACAGGAGCGGGATGTTGACCAACCGCCGGGAAATCAAAAAAGCCCCCTACAACCGCTTCACCTATTGCCTCGATGACGCCAACCACAAGCTGGGGGCCATGACGTTTGACTTCCTGCGCAACAACTTTCGTGAATACCTCTCAAAAACAAATGACTTTCTGCTGCACCACACATACATGATAGATCTAAATGATTTTGAAGTACTGCCAGAAGTCTACGACTTTGCGGCACTTGACGAGGCCATGGACGCCGCCGCCGACTACGGTTGCAAGATAACCGTGAGGTTTGCACATGGCGACAAACACGCCGGCATCTACCGCTGGGGAAAGTTCTCCCGTCAAATCGCCGCCGAAGGTTCCGTCATAGACATGCTTTCCTATGGTGCCTACGAGGTGACGGATCCCGCGCTCAACAAGATGTGGCTGGATGCGTACCGTGCGCTCTATGACCGTTACAAGAACCATACCGCGTTCGAGGGATACTATGTCATGCTGCCGGCCGGAGAATGGGTAGTTGTTGACCAGCCGTGGGCCGGCTTGATCTCGGGATACTCCCCGATCGCCGCTGAAAGTTTCAGAAGCTATTTGCAGCACACGCTCAAGCTCTCGCTTGCCGACCTGAACGCGCGTTGGCATACAACCTACGGGGCGTTCGCCGAGGTGGAACCTCCGATGCCAACCTTCCGTGATGGCGCAAAACCCGATCTGCGCATGCCATGGATGGACTTCTGCCGTTTTAAGAGTGGACTGGGTTCCACATTCTGGATTCCCAAAGCTGTCAACAGCATCCGCAGCTATGATGACGACCGGATCACCATCGCGTACCTGTCTCCGTCATCCTTTCCTGATCTGTACGGCAAACTTGATTACAGCCACAACGGGGGAAACCATTCGATGAACCACATAGGAGAATACCAGGACGCCTGGCTGAAGGGCGGCATCGGCTGGATCACGGAACCCATTCATCCGCACGGCTGGGCCGCCGAAAATGATCCAGGAAAGAACGGCTGGGTTCTCGATGTTTCAACATGGACTATGATTTCCCAGGCTGGCGGAGGAGGCGCCAACCTCCATGTGTACTATTTCCCCAGACCCTCGATGGACATGGTCCAGCATCAGGGCGCGTTCTACGCGCTTGACCGTTATGCGAAATTCAAACCCCTTCTCCAGGAACTCCAACAGGCGGAACTCGTGCAGCAGACTGCGGAAATCGCAATTAATCAGGACAAGGAAACGCTGTTCACAAAACACCGCACCACCTTCGCGTCCCGTCTGCAAGATCTCCGCAGGTGGTTCTCCCTGCTCGAGAATGATGGAATTCCCGCCGCCGAACTGGCCGCCTTCCCCGACGCCCCATTCAAACTCGTGGTGCCGAATATCCTCGACGAGGTGATCTCGCTCCAGACGTTCAACCGGTATGTGAAAATGGTAAAGGAGGACGGGGCGAAAATGATCATCTCCGCCAATACCGGGAAATATGTGCCTGAACTCGGAGACGAGCCGTTCCAACTGCTCAAGGCGTTCGGGATCGCGGCTCCTACCGGAAACTATGTCACGAACGGGGATATATCCGCACAAACAATTGCGGCAAACCCCTTGTTCCCCGATGGCAGTACCTTTACTTTCCAGACAGTTTCCACCATGCGCGAGCAACTAAAGAAGCCGGAAGTCATCGCAAATTTCTGGCAGTATCCGTACCGATGGATCCCCGAGACAGACTACTTCGGCTACTATCCCGGACAGAATCCGAATGGAACCGTTTTTGCGAAGTTCGCAGATGGCGGCGCTGCGGTTTCCTTACATCAGACAGGAAAAGGCGAGGTTATCGTTTTCTGGGGAACCCCGGACATCGGCGGCAATAATCTCAAAGGCATGATGGCCCGCGCCGCTGACTGGGCGAAGGTGAACAATCCGCTGAAAGACGCCGAAGTCCCGCATTTCACGGAACTCGACAACAAGAATCTCAAACGCCATTACGGGCTGTTCTACATGGAATGGAAATTCGGCAGTTTCCGCGTGAAGTTCCCGAAGTGCCCAGATGGTGATTTCTTCTGCGACGAGATGGTCTCCGACCGTAAAATCGGACGATTCAACGGCAAAGACCTCCGGGAAAAAGGCATGCTCTTGGAGTGGCGGCAGGGCGATTCTCCACTAAAGGCCGTCCGCATTCTACCTGCAAACCTCGTCCCGCGCTCCTGGGTTGACAGTTATTCGGTCCAGTAAGGGACTCGGGAAACGCATGACAATCCGCCCCGCGGCCTCAATCCAAAGCGGTCTGCTCGGCGGTGCGGATCGCGTCGCAGAGTTCGACCGTGTCGGTCGCCACGTGGAGCCGATCCTCCAAGAACTCACTGTCCATCAGGCCGGCTATCCGGGCGAGGAAGATCTGATGCAACCGCGGGGAGTCCGACGGGGTCAACAGGATAAAGAGCAGATTGATGGTCTCTCCCGGCACCGGGGCGGGGATCGGCTCACGCAGGCGGGCCACCGCCACGAATGGCTTGCTAAGTCCCGGAAAGCGCGCATGGGGAATCGCAAGACGATGACCGACATAACTGGGAACGATTCTTTCGCGTTCCTCCACAGAGAGAAGGATCTGCTTTAACGGCAGCGGCAGCTCCTTCGAGGAGATACGACTCAGAACGTCACGTGTCGCCTCCATGATACTGCCGCCCTCGGCGTCCAGGAGTATCCGCGAGGGGTTCAGCTGATCGGACAAATACACCGGCTCCTCGATGGGAAACTCCTCCTCGATGGCGCCGGTCAACTCCTCGATGACATCCTCCATCGTGATAAAGCCGGTCCAACTCCCGGCGGCGTCATACACGAGTGCCAAGTGGTTCCCCCTCCGTTGCATCACGGCGAGAAGTTGCTCCAGCGAATCGCTCTCCCGCGTGTTCAGGCATGGCCGCACAAACGCCCGCAGATCGTCCGTGCTCTTCCCTGCCCGTTGAGCAAGATACAGATCCTTGATGTGGATATACCCCAGCGGCTTGTTGGGATCGTCGCCAAGCAGCGGGTAGCGCGAGTGCCGGGCGGTGGCGACGAGTTTGTCGTTCTCCTCCCGGGAAACCGTCGTTGAAAGGCAGCGCACCAGCTTTTTGACACGCATCGCGTTGCGCGCCGTCAGCGTGCCCATGTCCAGGGCGTTTTCGATGTAGAGCAGTTGGCGGAATGACATCATACCGCCGCTCTGCGACTGGTCGAGAATGATACGTATCCCATTCCCCGAGTGACGCTCATGGATATTCGCCAGCGGGATGCCTATCCAGCGTAGAATGCCGTTGCCCGAGACAGTGAGCACCCAGAGCGGCACGATGAACAGATAGTGGAACACCCGCATGGGGTAGGCGGTAAGCAGCGCCGCGGGCTCCGTCTTGCGGATGGCCACCATCTTCGGCACCTGCTCGCCAATGACGATATGCAGGAAGGAGACCAGCACATAGGCGATGGAGATGGCGATGCCATGCGCGGTCAGATCGGTGGCCCGCCCCCCCCCCGCCCATTTGACAACCGGCTTGAGCAGCTCCGCGAAGGCTGG
>CAYTFM010000026.1:0-14491 GCA_964436735.1 uncultured Victivallales bacterium
CGTCGTTGCCGCGCACCTCGATCACGGCCGTCAGGTCGCCAGCGGCCACCGTGCCAGCCGTAGTGCTTATCGCCACGACTCCAAAAGTGTTCGGGGCGGTGCGGACAAGGACTCCGTTCGACGAGAAACCGGACTTCATCAAAGCGCCAGCGGCGGCTACATTGGCGGCGTCGGTGACATCTGCGGACGCCTCGATGGCGTCGAGCTTCGCTTTCAGCGCGTCGGTAAAAGCGTTGGTGTCGTCCTCCGCTTCGTACAGCGACTTGACGAGCGATCCCTCCATGGTGTGGGCGTGGTCGTCGCGGGAAAACGTTGTGCCAGTTCCGGCTGTCGCCGATGACGCCACGTTGGCGGGTGTCGCCGATGACGCCGAAACAGCAGCCACAGCCGCCTCGGTGATGGCGTGGACGTGGTCGGAGCGGGCGGCGTCGGTCGCCACACCTGCCGCCGCCGTGCCGATGTTGGCCGGTGACGCGTCGGACAGGTCGGGAATGTCGGGCAGGTTGTCGAGGTCGTCGTAGTTGATCTGCGCGCCGTCGCCGTTGTTGTGGGCGTGGCTGTCGCCGTTCGTGACGCCGTTCTCGACGGGGGCGTATATAGTGATGCCGCCTATCGGGTCAACGGCGGCCGGGTCTTCCATCGACGGGTCGTAGGGGTTGTTCTTTATGGGCACCGTGCCCGAACCGAGCAGCGTGTTGTTGACGATATCCCACGCGGCCACGACGTGTGTTTTGTACCCGTCAAAGTCGGCTGTGTGTGAATACTGGGCTACCAAAGGGATGGTATTGAGAGACATAACCCCCGTCGCCGTACCGCCCGTTCCCGTGAACGAGTTGCATGTAGCGAGCGATGTCGAACGTTTCAAGAAGGCGAGTCTGATATTCGCCGGTGTGGCGATACCCACTCCTGTCAGCGTCACGTCAAGCGTCTCGCGGATGGCTATCGTGCCGGTGCAAACCAGCGTCTTCGCCGTCGTGTTGAACGCTATGGTAAGTGTGTTGTGGGCCATGCGTCACCTATCCAAAGAACGGGGTTGTCATGCGAAGGCTCACGTCTTTGCACTCGGCGTACTTCTCGCGGATGGCCTCGGCGCGGACGCCTTGATAGATGCCCTCGTGAAACGCCGCGAGCCGGTGGTCTGTCCACGGCTTTTTCGACATGGACATGAGGTTCGCCTTAGTCTTCGCGATGATGCCCTTGGCGTACCTGTCCCATATCCACTCTGGAACGTCCACAGCCTCCCCGAACACGGGGCGAAGGATAAGGTCGATCTTCAAACCGTCGGTCTGGCTCGCGGTCGGCGTGTGAAGGAAGCGGAACGTCCACTCCTCTACGAGCTTGTACTCGTAGGGGTACATGGCTCCGCTCGTCCGGTCGGTCGCGCTGGTGTTGAGGCACGCCTGTTTAATGCGCTGAATCGTGGCGTCATAGTCGATGGATAGGGCGTAGTCTCCGGTGCCGGACACGATGTCTATCGGATCGTGCTCGTACACCCACACCTCGGAGTCGCGCAGGAAGTCGGTAGTCGCGTTCTGCAACTGCTGTTCGATGATAAGCTCGTTGCATCCTGGCACGTCAAGATATATCTGATTGACGAAGTCGTCGAAACTGTTCATAGCCGCAACCTCTCGTTGAAGGACTTCATGTATCCGGCGGACACGTCGAGGTTGCCTTCCTCGGCGTCCTTCTCGAAGGCGCGGGCGCACACGTAGTCGATGATCGCGGGGGCGCACGCTTGATGGATTGAGAAGTCGAGGTAGGTGTCGGGGGCGGAAGAGAACAGCGTGTCGGGCGGTGGAGGAATCGGCATGGTGTCCTCCTCGGTTCCGTCAGACTTGATTGCGTACTCGGGATACCGCGTGATGATCTCGCGCTGGGCGTCGGCCATCCACTTGCCGAGCATGGCCGAAGACCACCGGCGCTGGGCGGCGGCGGACGGAGCGTCGTGAAGAAGCTCGCGAATCCGCTCAGCTATCGTGTCGCCGTTGATGATTGCACTGCCCATGGAAACCCCTCCTTATCGACCGAGGGACTCCGTGAACCGCTGATAGAACGCCTGCGCCTTGTTGGCGTCGGCGTACTGCGCGGACTTGCTCAGGGCTTGATAGCAGACGTAGTACGTCAGCACCGGCTCGAACATCGTGTCAACCGTGAGGCTGTCACCCTTGGCGAGCGTGGTGGCGGGCGCGGTGATCTGAATCGAATCAGAAATGGCCGCGTCGGGGCGCACCTTGATAAGCTCTATCTGCCCTTGAACGAGGTACGCGCAGAGTTCGATGTCGCGCCACTTGTAGACGGGGCCGACATCGTTCAGTTCTCTGCGGGCGGTTTCGACAACTCTTGTGACGCTTCCGACAGCCATTTTATTTTCCTCTTGTTGGAACGTTCGGTGTTGGTGTTCGCGGAGGGTGCGGCCTCCTCTGTTTTCTCCTTGGAAGTATCACCCGCGGCGGGCGGTGCGGGCGGCGCGGACGGCTCGACGGTTGCATTCGGCCTCGGCGGCATTTCCCGTCCAGCGGCGCGGGCCTTGTTGCACTCGATGATCCAATCCGCCTCGACCTGCGGAATCGGGTCGAAGGCGCCCGTCGCCTCAATAGCCGCGCTCCATGGGTACACGCATCCGTCATCACGCCGTCTCAGCAGTCTCATGGTTCCTCCGTTTGGTTTGAAAAGAAAAGGCGTGACAGGTTTCCCTATCACGCCTACAGGATGAAAGTAACTTCCGTTACCGGGCGTCGGCCAAAACCACATTGACGATGATCTTGGCGGAACTGATGGTCTGGGCGTCCTTGTTCGTGAGGACGATGTAGTTGTCGGCGGTGATCCAGGCCGGAGTGACCGAGCCGTTGATGCACTTGTCAACGGACGCGATGGTGAACCCGTCGTGCCAACCGGCGGCTGTGCTGCCGTCAGTCGAGATGCCGAGGTCAACGTCGCTGATGTCGGACTGCGCCCGAACGACCTCGATGGACTGAGCGAGGAACAGCATTCCGTCCTTCACTTTGCCGATGGACATGATCTCGTTCTGGGCGAGAGTGATGCCAAGTTCGGTGAAGTCAATCGGGATGCGCATCACGGTGACGCGGTTCGCGCCGGTCGCGGGCGGGTTGAAGCTCGCGCTGTAATCATACTTGAGTGACATGTGAATTACTCCTATTCAATTTTATTCAAGTGGTTTAGGACGGGGCGGTGGATGTCCCGCCCCTTATTTCAATCCGGTGTTACCCGGCGTAGGCGTACATCCAGCCCATGGCTTCGGTCTTGATGATCTTGTACCCGTACACCCTCAACCCGTCGTACTGCTTGCCGAACGTGTCGGGAACTTCCATGACGCGATCCTTGACGAAGCTGGTCACGTAGCACAACGCGTCCTTGTGGCCGAACGGGATGTTCGTGACGGTCGTGGCTCCGTCAACGGTCGTGGCGAGCAGGTTCGACATGTGGATGTTGAAACCACTCAACTGACCCACAAACCTGTTCTTCATCAGGATGCTCTCGCCCGAACCGGCGAACGCGGCGTTCTTGAGGTCGGACTTGTTGATGAGGCCGATGATGCGGGGCGGAAGCACGACCCAGCGGTTGCCGTCGTCGGGCACGTTCTGCTCGTCAAGCACGGTCTGGAGGTCAACCAGCGAGTCGAGGATGTTCGACTTGGTCAACTGGAGCGGAGTCCCGCTGATGCCGAGGTTGATGTTGGCGGACTTGGCGCCAGCGGTGCTGCCTTGGTTGTCGGCGTGGGCGTTGGCGTAGATGGCCGCGAACACGCTCGTCTCGATGGCGATCTCCATCTGGTGCGCGGAGTCCTCGATGAACTCCTTGTTCAGCACGATGTCGGCCTGCTTCTCGTCGATCTCGCCGATGAGGAAGCAATAGCCCTTGGCCTTGTCAACGAGCAGCGAGATGCTGGCGGTGCCAAGCGACTCGCGCTGAAGGGTCTGACCCTTCTGGTAGTCGAACGTGCTGACGGTCGGACGGGTGCGTATGATGACCTCGTCGCCCTGGTTCTTCACCTCACCGGCGTAGGTCGTGTTGGCGATGGCGGGCAGAACGCCAGTGGCGTAATACTTGACCAGCACCTTCTTGCTGTACAGTTTGGGGATGTAGTTGAGCGGGGTTCCGCTGTACTGCGGATATCCGGGCGCGGTTGCGAGTGCCATTGTGAAACTCCTTGATTTTTCAAGGCGCCTCAAGAAATGGTGTCGCGGCTATGGTTAGGGTTGTGGTTACGCTTATGGTTAGATGCTCGCTCTGCCTTCTCTTAAAGCCTCCTCTATTTGTTTTTCGATTTGCGCGATCTTGGCGTCCTGACCGTAGTAGCAGCCGCCGGGACGGAAGTGCTTGTTGTAAAAATAATCTATCAGCTGCGTCCTGTACGTCGGTTTCGGGGCCGATGGCGAGCCTTGTCCGCTCGACGCGGGCATCGACTGCGCCTCGATTACTTTTGCCTTCTCCTGCGTCTTCACCGGCTCGACGGTCTTCGGTGCCGCGGCCTTGCCGTATTCCGAGAAAACCTCGGCCACCAGCTTGGCGTTGCCCGTCGCCATGGCTTCGCTCGCCACTTGGCGGATCGTCTTGCCCGTGAGCGGAATCGACTTGTCGAGGTACGACATGAACTCCGGCGTCGGAGCGTACTGCAAGGAGGAAGAACCGGGGCACGCGGCGTCAACCTCGCGCCAGAACTTCGCCTCGGCGCTCTCCACTTTCGTGGTGCCGATGTCCCTCTTCACCTCTTCAAGCTGCTTGGCGAACTCGTCCCGCAGACGTTCGACGATCTTCGTGACGGTCTTCTTCTGGCCGCCGTGCAATCCTTTGAGAAACTTCGGGTCGTACTCGTCGAGCAGCGACTTGTCGTACAGGTTCTCCAGCTTGTCGTCGTCGTCTTCCGTCTTCGCGGGTTTCCGCTCTTCGCTCGCCTTGGCCACCGTCTCGACAACCGCGGACAATCGCTTGAGTTCGTCCTCAAGCCGCCTGTTCCGGTCGTTTTTCTCCTTGGGGAATCTCTCGGTGGCGTGGAATCGATCTTCCCAGTACTTCGCGTCCTTCTGACGCTCGTCGGGTTTCGTCGCCTCCGCTTCCATCGCTGGAGGGGCGGGCTTGACCGGCTCGGCGGCTGGGGCTTTCGGTTCCTCGGGTTTCTGCTCGACCACGGGTTCGGGTTTCTGCGGTTCATCGACGGCGATGGGCGGTGTCGCTTCGGACGTTCTGCCCTTCATCATCTCACTGAGTTCCGCGTCCACCTGCGCCTCGGCGTCAAGCACCTGCTGCGGCACGCCCTGTTGTAGAGACATGCTACTCCTCTCGCTATGGTTTAAGCCCGTTCGCCGGATTGGCGAGGTCGTGGCTGTTCAACCTTGAAGGTCTTCTTAAAAGTATCATATGACAGATGCTACAGATGGAAGTTCTCACCATTGTCAAGCATCTCTGAAATCTGTCGTAGGCAAGACGCCTTGCCGCGGTTGCGCTCGACATCCTTGAGGTCGCACGACATCACCGCCTTGACGTAGTTGTCGGCCTCCTCCGCGAACCACTTGCGCAGCGCGTCGTAATGCTGGTTCCCATCACGGGACAGGGCGTTGAGGGACTTGAGGATCGCGTCACTGGGGCATCGCATTGGCAACCTCTTGCTGTTGTGGCTGTTGTTGATCTTGGCCAGCGGGAAGCATGGGCGGCTGTTGCATCGCCATGGCTTCCATTTCGCGTTGGCGGGCGCGGATTTCCTCCTCGGTAGGGACGAGCTTGTCGGGGTCGAGGTCGCGGGACTTGAGGAATTCGCGGAGAACCTCGAACATCTTGTCGTCGCCCAACTTCTGCATGATGAGCGGATTCGTGAACACCATCTGCATGTACTGCATGAGGTTGCCGGAGGTCGCCTCCTTCGTGAGTACGGCGAGCGGGCCGACGACACTGACCACGCAGTCTCCCTTGACGTCGTCGTCGTCGCTGTTGAGCATGTTCCAGTAGTACAAGCGGGTCATGCAGGGGCCGACCACGTTGACGCCGAGGGACTGAATGACTTTGCGGATGCCCTTCTGCGCGTTGTCCTGTAGCATGGAGAGTCCGCTCGCGGTGTTGCCCGCGCCGCCTACCTTGGCCGACCCGTAGAAGAACGCCGGTATCTCGGTCACATCGTCGGCCTCGCCCTTCCAGGCTTGGTAGACGTAGAGGAGTTCCTGCGCGTGGCACGGCACGTCGATGATCTCCACAGCCTTGCGGTTGTTCGGGGCGATGACTCCGTTGTACATCCACACTTTCCACGGGTGCATCGTGGTGACCTTCTCGGCGCCGGGGAACTGCGACACGTCATAAGCCAACTGCGGGCCGCTTCCTATCGCGAGGTTGTTGCAGAGGGCGCGGGTGACGGCGTTCATCTGCCGCTGGATGTCGTTCATGCACTCCGGCAGGCCCATGCCCCAGAAAGCCCCGGGAACCTTTTTGAACGAATCCATACTAAATGGTCTGCGTCTCAACGGGTCTTCGTTAACGACCGCCTTGATGACCTTGCCCGCCACCTTGACCGCCGTGATCTCGTAGTCCAGCGTCTCGTCGTTAACCGAAAGCCCCCACTCCTTGAGCATGGTGCCGGGAACCGCGCCGTAGAATATCGCCCCCTCGTACCGCTTGTAGTTGCTCGTAAGCGTGTAGGTCGGCGTCCGTCCCTCGGAAACGGAGCGCGCCGTGTCGATGTTTCCCACGGAGAACTCGCCCGTGGCGACCGTTCCCTCGTCGCGGAGAACCTCGTCGATCTTGTCCTTTTTGTAGCCCTCGACAAGTTTTAACGCGGCTAATTCGCCATAATTAAGATAGATGCGCTCGAACAGGTAGCTGTCGTCCACCCCGCGGCTCTTCGGCCCGGGGAACATGTCAAACGGACTCACGCGCTGGAACCGCATCTTGTTGCGCTTGACAGGCACCAGAGTGCGCTTGCCATCTGGCGTCTGTCCGTATTCAAGCACGCGCTCCGACACGATAAACGGCCCCTTGATGAAGGCATTCGGAAACACGGCGAAATCAGTCGAAAACTCCTCCATCGCCTTGCGCCACCCGCCCTCGTCGCACTGATCCTCCATGAGTTTTTCCATGGCTTCGGTGCGCTTGCGGGCCTCGGCCATCATCGCAATCTGCTTGGAACGCTTCATGGTTTCGGCCATCTTATCCATGATGTCCCGCGCCTGCATGGCCACCTCGGGGTTCGCCATGTCCAGCCCCTGCAACGCCGGTTCGGCCAGCTTGGCCACCTGAGCCTGTATCCGCGCCTCGTCCTCAGAGGACAGTTCGGGGATCGGCGTCGGGACAAGACCCCACGGTTTCTCGCGGGCGTCAGCCATGGCGTCCATGATCCACGCGGCGGCGCTGTTCGCCTTCGCCATCGTCAGCTTTCGGAACCCGTCGAACCCGCCGATGGATTTGATCTCGGCCAACGTCTTCTCGTCATACTCTCCGATGTACTGCCGCTGGCACGCGGTGAGCCTGTCGTCCACGCCGCTCGACTGCCTCTCGTTCTTAGCCTCCGTCCATAGGGTCATGATGTGTTCGTCGAGGCGGCATACCACGCGCTCGGTCGTGTCCTCCTTGATCGCTCCGTTGTCGTCCGGCGTCCGCGGCTCGATGGGGGCGGATGGCGTCAGCGGAACGCTCGGGGCGGCGGCGGGCGAAAGAACCGAGTCAACTGCCTCGGCTCGGGACGGTATGATGGTCATCAGTGCTGGCATGAGGCGTGTTCTCCTTAATAGTGTTGTGCGCGCGCCATATGTGGCGAAAGTATTACGCGGTCGATAGTTCGCAGGTGGAAGGTATTTTCCTTATCTCCATGGCGATGCGGGCGTGGACTTTGGCGAAGGCGTCGGTCAGGCGGGTGTCAGTGGACGAACGTATTTCGTGGTACATGATTTTAACGTCAAGCAGGTTCGCCCAATCGACGCCGCCAAGTTTCTGCCGCCATATCGCCTCGCGCGGGGCCAGCACCTTGACGCCCTTCGCCCGCAGGCGGTCGATCCACCACAGCACACAGGGTATCTCATGGTCGTACTCGCGGTTGTGGGAGCACAGGTGCGTGCCGAACAGCCGCACCGTGCGGAACCCGAGGCGCTCGGCCTCGTAGAACATGTAGCCAAGCGACGCGGAGAAGGCGATGGGAGGAAAAGCGGCGCCGATGCTGTCCATCTCCATGAGATGGCGTCTGTGTAGACCATTGAACGGACGGGTCACCACCGCCTCGACGCCGCGCAAGTTGTACTCCCGCTTCCAATCCCCCAGCCAGCGGTTGCGCAGGAGTCCGCCGGGGTACTCTTCGTAGTGGATTTGAAATGACCGCTCGAAACGCCACTTGGGATAGACGAGGTAGAAATCGTTCATCGTCCACAGTTCGGCCCCGCCAGCGCGAAGCTCCAACTCCGTGGCGAACACCTTGTCGCGCTGCCATAGCCCGCAGATGACTACCGAGCTACTTCGCGGAAAGTTCCTCAATGGCAAGCTCCAAAGCGGAAATTTGTCCGTTGCGCATGTATATCTCGGCCTCGGTGTCCTTCTCCTCGGAGCGCATTCGTTCCAGCCGCTCCCGCGTGCCGAGAAGATGCGCCTGCAACGCGGTGCGTCCGGCGGTCAACTCGTCACGCTTGGCGACCAGCGAGGCTCGTATGGATTCGATGTCGGCCATTAGGAGGCGAACAGAATTTCGCCCGACACGACCGGCGTGCCGTTGTCCTCGTAGACGAGGTACAGGTGCTCATGACCCTGCTTGTTGATCGAAACATCCAACACGCCAACGGCGGTGGTGACGGCTTTGAAGCTGATGCCGGTGACGATGTTCTGAAGCACGCCGTTTGTCCCTGCGGCGAGGGCGTCAACCGCGGAGGCGAAACCGATGCCCGTGGCGGCGGAACTCAGGTAGCCCGTGACAACTTTCGGAACCGCGATGGCGGAACCATCTTTATCCTTGAACGTGGTCGTGACGATGATCGTGCTCGCGGCTTCCGTGCCGATGACGCTCGTCGGGAACAGCGTGCGGGCGGCGTTGGCGCGGATGGAGGTGGCCGCGACGTTCGTGGCGTTCGCGGTCGTGGAGTTGATGGTAGTTAGGTTCGCGGTCGTCGCACCAAGGGTCGTGGACGAAAGTGTGGGCGCCGTGAGGGTCGTAGCCGTGAGGTTCGTCGCGCGGACTACTCCAAAATCGACATCTTCGCGTTCTGCCATGTTAGTTCTCCAATTTGTTGTTATGGTGTTACCAGATTATGGTCGCAAGTATCACGTCCACCCCACCGCCGAACCAACCTCCAACTTCGGCATGGTGAATGTTCCGTTGGCGCCGTAGCCGACGGGGGCGGAAAACCCAAGGCAAATTGCGTCGGACAAATTCGGGCTGACCTTCCCCCGCGACTTCATCTCGTCCTTGCTCTCGATCTTGATCTTGCCAGCGGAGGTCAGTTCGTAGCGGATGTCGCAGAGTTCCGCCACCAAGTCCTCGGCCAGCGGGAGTTTCGGCTCTATCTTCACCGTCTGGCTCTCGAACCACTCCCGCGTCTTCCACCACAGTTCGTCCCGCAGGCGCATGAACCGCTCCGACGACGACGACGACTCGGCGACATTGACCGCCACGCACGGGATGTTCTGCTCCTTCAGCCGGTCAAACACGCCTGATCCAAGCCCGATGACATCCACGCAGACCATGTCGAACAACTTGGCGTCGCGGTAGGCGGTGACCACCTTGCCGACCGTCTTCATCAAGTCCAGGTTCCGCCATTGGTCGATATGCGTCACCACGGAACCGGCGCGTACGACGAGGGCCGTGGCGTCATCCCCGTACCTCGCCACGTCCAGACCGGCGATCCTCTTTCCGCCCACCTCCTTCAAGTCGCGCCGAAGCGCGCCCTCAAGCCAACCAAGCGGTATCAGCACGTTGTCGGCGTTTATCGGGAACTCGCCCTTGACCTTGGCGATGTAAAGCGGGTGCTCCACGCCGTACTTCAGCCGCATGATCTCCTCGTACCGCTTGGCGCCGGGGAATGAGCATCCGTCGCAGTCAAGAGTGAAACACTGCCACTGGTCGCGCCATTTCGTGTGCGTCTTGAAGAAGTACCCTTGCGGGACGATGGGATTGCCGATGAGCAGTATTCTGTCCTTGTCGGGGTTCGTCATCGCGCCCTCAAGCACCTCGTAGATTGCGTCGTCCACGCCGTTCGCCTCGTCAACGACAATCAACAGGTTCTGGCTGTGGAAACCCTGCAACGCCTGCGGGTTCTCCCGGCGCGCCGTTCGGGCGGCGGCGTAGCACTGCCGTTCGCACCCCACCTTCTCAAGCCGGTCGGACTTCAATACCAACTCCCGCTTGAAATACGGGATCATCTTCGAGTGCCACAGACTCATCTCGCTCCACAGCACGTCGAACATCTGGTTGCTCGACGGAGCCGTGCAGGGAATCTTCGCCTCGGTGCGGAACGGCAGGAACCACAGCGCGCCCCAACTCGCCAGCGCCGACTTTCCCACGCCGTGAGCTGCCTTGACGCTCACCTTCGCCCCCGGCTTCTCCAGCGCCCGCATGACGGCGATCTGTTGCGCCGTTGGCACGACACCTATCACATCCGTCACGTACCGCACGAAGTCGTCACGGTACAGCGCCACGCGGGAAGACCATAGTTCAGCCTCGGTCATGCGACTCCTTTGTCTGTCGGTCGCCACGGAAGACGCGGGTACTCGGCGCGGACTCGCAACTTGGACGCACGGCGCCTGTTGTGGAGTTCAATCCACGCGTTGACGATGTGACCGGGAATCGCCACATCGAGATATCCGACGATGTTGTCTGGGTTGAAAAACGACTCCGTTCTAAACCCGCACACGCGGCACTTGTAGGCGATGGCGTAGTCGCCGTGCATGGGTCTATCGCACAGTCTCACGTCAATCTTGAACCACTGCGCGCCGCAGTCGGGGCAATTGGTGGAACGAAAGTCGTGAACGCCAGCTTGGTCTGCCACGTTTGACAGCGCGACCGTGTTGGTTGATATGTAGTTAATAAAATTATTCATCAGCTACCTCCTTGTCATACCACGCCGCGAGTACCACGCAGTTCTCCTTGTTCTCGGGGTGCCGCGCCGCCATGTCCCACAGCCACGACTTGAAATATCCACATGGTATCATCAACCCCGTGGCGGGGAAGGTGACGCAGACCGTGTCGCCCACGATGACGAGGCGGGGATGGGCGGGGTCAGGCATGTTGAAAACTCCCGTCGTCCATCATCACGTCCCTCATAAACTCCGCGGCGAGCGGCGGAACTATCGCGTTGCCCATTGCCTTCAGCATGGCGTTGGCGTTGGCGACCTCGCCCTTCCGGCAGAGCGGAAAGCCAGACTCCGCGCCGCCGCGAGCCATGAGGACGGGAACCCCATCAACCATGCGGTGAAGTACGGATTCAACCGGCACCCTCCGATATCGTCCATCCGAACACAGTACGGGGAAGAACCGTCCCCAGCCGACAGCCTCGCCACGTTGCTCGTTCCCCACTGAATCGACGCCGCGCTCCGTCTGTCTGAGCAGTCTGGTGTCGGCCACGCGGCCACGAGGCAGTCCCTCGCGAGGCATCTGTTGTCCCTGCTCTGCGGAGTCAGCTTCCCCGATGTCGGGGTGGCCCAGGCGTCCGCCCCAGTAGAGTCTCCTGCGCAGATGCGGCGCACCGACGCTCTCCGCTCCCAGTACGACAGCCCCGCAGGAGTAGCCCGCCGAACCCAGGTCGCGGCAAACTCCGTCGAGCCATCCGTGGGCGACCGCGTTCGCCACTTGCTCCCCAACCACCACGGCGGGTCGGCACGCGGCGATGAGACGGAAAAACTCGGGCCATAGGTGCCTCTCGTCGGACTCTCCTCCACCCTTCCCCGCGGACGAGAACGGTTGGCAAGGAGGACTGCCCGTCCAAATAGGGCGATCTCCTCCCCATCCCGCAAGGTCAAGGGCGCGTGCCCATCCTCCGACTCCCGCGAAGAAGTGGCACTGGGAAAATCCAGCCACGTCTCCCGGGGCGACCATTCGTATGTCCCGGCAGTCGATGCGTCCATCCGGTATCAACCCCCTCTTGATTAGTTCAGCGAGCCACAGGCACAGCCGCGGGTCGCTCTCGTTGTAGTAGTTCAAGGCGCGAGCCTTTCAATCGTCGCGAGCGGTTCATCCCCGTACCGCATGGGCGAGTTCATGTCCACGCCCCAATCCGCCGCCTTCCGCTTCCCCTCGGCGATGTCGTCCCACGCGAGCTTGAAGCGGATGACTTGGTACACGTCCCAGAGCAGGTCGTGCTCGGCCCCGCACTGACGGTTGCCGACTCCGTATGATGCATTGCGGGCGAGTTCGGGGAACAGGGTGGCCTTCACGTTGTCGAGTTGGGCGTATGCGAGGTCGCGGTCGATGGGTTTCATCATGTCAACCACGTAAAGAAGTTCCTGTATCTGCCCGCACTGCAACCTCGCCACCGTCTCGCACGCCCGGGCGATGGACTGCGCCTGACTCCGCGTGAGAGTAAGCGTGTACTTGGCGGGTGGCTGGCGCTTAACTTTTGCCTTATTGGCCATGGTCACTCCTTTCCCAAAACGCGCATCCCCAATCCTCCGCGTACGCCTCTTCCGTCTTCGTGTCCACAAGGCACAAGTCCTCACAGGGAGAAAACCATTCACACTCCCCGCATTTCGACCCATACGGAACACCCATGTAGATCGTGCCAACCCGCATACGGTCGCCACTCGGCTTGTCCTTCCTCATGTCGCCGCCTCCCAGAGTGAGCAGGCGGGGTCGCTCTTGCACCTGTTGCACATTTGCGGGCGTGCTTGGCAAACCCATTCCGTGTGGTTGTTTCCGTTAAAAAACAACCACCTACACCCGTTGCACAACGCGTCACGGGGAACGACCCGCGCCTTGCCACATGCGGTGACAGGTTCGGAGCCGCTGAAACCCCTTTCGACCATAACCTTCAGCCGCTTGTTCTCGGCGGTCAAGTCGTTTACCCGCGCGAACAACCTATCAGCCTCCTCATGCCAACCCGTCGCCTCGCCCTTAAGCCGCTCGACATCATTCCACAGCGTCGTGCGCTCTTTCGACAACTGGTCGTTCTGCGCGACGGTGAACGCCCAGTCCCTCTGGCACTCCTTCAACGCCGTCCTTAAGTTCCCGTTCGCCGCCACCTCCTTGCCGTAGGCCGACTCGAACAACCGGCACTCCTCGATCTTGTTCGCCAGTTCATACCGCAGGTCGGAGACGCTCGTTGCCACGTTTCTCCCAGCCGCGCCAACAGCCACCTTGCCCTTCCCCTTCCCCTTCCCCGCCTTCGCCTTGCCCATGGTCAACCCCCCTTTCATCCAACCGACAACATCGACACCGACGCAACGAAAATAACCGTGGCGATCCCCAAAAGAACCCAAGCGAGCGCTGCGGCCCACTAGGCGTTCTTTCTCTCCTTGCGGTTCCACTCCGTGTTCGCCTGCTCCTCTATCAACTCCTGACGCAACGCCGCGAAATGACCATCAAACAACTCCCGCTGGCTCTCGACGTAATCAAGCAAATCCCTCACATCCCGACGGTAACGCCACACCGTACACTTCCCGTCGCGTAGTCTCCGCTTGATGGCCGACAAGTGAGAACACGTAAGCAAGCCCATATCACGCCCCCTTTCAGTTGTCATTAGCCCCCAACCCGTCCAACTCCACGCACATGTACCTCACCGAGAAGTCCAACAAACCCATCTGCCGATCTTGATACGCCTCAATCTCCTCCATCGTGAATTGACGCTCGTTTTGACAAACGGGCTTCCAATCGTCGTCCCTATCCACCACCCTCAAGTGAACCGTGCGGATCATGGAGCCACCTGTTCGTTCTCGTTGACGACCACCGACCTCGCCACGACGCGGAGTAAATCGTTGCCGCGGAACCGCAACAGCTTCAGCCCCACCCGCTCGCACGGCACTACCCCCTCCCGCGCCCACTTCCTTACCGTGCAGGGGCGCACGCCGAGGAGTTCCGACGCCTCCGCGGTCGTGTAGACCCGGTCACGCTCTATCCGTTTGGTATCGCTGTTAGTCATCACGCAAATAGCGGAAAGTAACATGGAGGGGTTGCGGAAATTTTTCGGGACAAGGAGTACGCCCCCCCTTGACGTAAGTAAACCCATCCCTTAGAATTAAACCATACAGGCAATCAACCATCACCAAAGGAGTCCTCCCATGCAAGGCAAACGTCTCGGATACGTCCGCGTCTCCACCACCGACCAGAACACCGAACGCCAACTCGACGGCGCCACCCTTGACAAGACCTTCACCGACAAGGCCAGCGGCAAAGACACGCAACGCCCGCAGTTGGCCGCGCTGTTGGACTTCGCGAGAGAGGGCGACACGATTGTGGTGCATTCGCTGGATCGCTTGGCGAGGAACTTGGACGACCTGCGCCGCATCGTGAAGGACTTGGTCGGTAAAGGCGTGGCGGTGGAGTTCGTGAAGGAACGCCTCACCTTCACCGGCGACGACTCCC
>CAYTFM010000026.1:14501-37365 GCA_964436735.1 uncultured Victivallales bacterium
CCTCATGTCCACGCTCCTCCTCTCCGTCATGGGCGCCTTCGCCGAGTTCGAACGGTCACTCATCCGCGAGCGGCAGGCCGAGGGCATCGCCATCGCCAAGGCACACGGAGTCTACAAGGGACGCAAGCGCACGTTGACACCGGCGCAGGCCGAAGAACTGCGGGCAAGGGCGTCCGCAGGAGAGAATAAGACTACGATAGCAACCTCGCTGGGCATCTCCCGCGTCACCGTCTACGAGTACTTGAAGAAAACGGCGTGAAAATTTTTCGGGGCGAGAAGGCACCCCCCCCACTTTGCGGGGGAACGGAGAGAAGTCTCCATGGTACCAGACGCACCGCCCCCCCTCCTCGCACTTTCTTGCCCCCCCCCCGCCACCCGCCTCCCCCACCCGCCCGGGATCGTGCGCGTTTATCCGCCTTAACGTGCGAGAAGCTCCCGGCTCCCGGCTCCCGGTGGCTGTAGTGTACAGATAGGCTCTACACTCTGCGCATAGAGTGTACGCAAATAATGTAATCGACCCTATCTTAACGCACTACGGGTTATAACCTTACATTAGATTAAGGTGTACCCTAACCTTACGCTGGCAATGTAGCTGGCGTATCGCTCTTAACCACCACGGCATCAACGATATCCACCGCAACCGGCAGCGCGTTACGGGCGTGGCGGGCGTCGAGGTCGGCCAGCACCTCGGTGAGAGTAGGTATGTTGTGGGTTTGCTCGATCTTAGTGGGCGCGTCATAACCTTGTATTCGTGAGGCTATTTCAAGCGCTTTGAGGATATCGGCGGGCTTTGCTCCCATTTCACCATGTATGAAATTCAGAAGTATCTTAATGACAAGCTCTTTCGTTATGTCTACCCCAGCCTCTTTCATGCCAGTTTGCAAACGTTTGCGGATTTCACATATGCGGGCGTCGATTTTAGGGCGGTGTTTCAAGTAAAACGCTTTCCCGTTTCTGCTTGCAACGCTTTTACGGGAATTAATAGAGCTTGGATGCGATTGACGATACGCGGCAACGTATTTACCTTCGACGGCGTAAGACTGCGCGAATCGTTCAATCTGGTCGTCGATTACCTCTTGTTGTAGCTTTCCCATGTCGTTTTGCCCCATAAGTTGCTGGTTTTAAACGTCTTGCGAGAGTACCATGTTGCCTGTCCTTCTCCCCTCACCCCTCATGTTGTTATCAATGCCACGTTATAACACCTTGTATTATAGGCTGTTATGTGCAATCCTTGACATAAGCGATGGCATAGCCTACAATGATAGTGTCGAGAGGGACAATAACGGCTAATGTTAAACAATAGGAGGTGCTCAATGATTAACCCGCGGACATGGACAATCGTAACACCTACTGGCTACTATGTGAGTAAAACTAAGAGGTCGGAGGAGTGGCCAGATGCCAGGAAGTATGAGACTGCGAAAAACGCTAAGATTAAGGCGCGCGAGACGGAAGACGCGGTGCAGATTGAGGCGCCTAATGGTAAACGTTTCGGACTTTGCAAGTAATAGACAAAAGATAACCATCAACGAAAGGGAGCGACAATGAAAATCACGGTAACAAAAAGCATGTTCGCGGAACAATTTAAAGACATGGGTCGGGTGGACAATTTCTCCCGGGCGGCGCTTGGCGCGCTGTTTGATTACTACACGGATACGGAGGAGTCGACCGGCGAGGAAATAGAGCTCGACGTTGTGGCGATATGCTGCGATTGGACGGAATGCGATAGCGCGGCGGAGGCGGCGCGGGAATACGGCTGGACGCCGGATAACGAGGAGGACGATAACGAGGAGAAGGAAAACGAGGCGCGCGAATGGCTCGAAGCCCGCACCACTGTTTTGTGTGTGGGTAGTGGCGTGGTGACACAAAATTTTTAAGGGAGTAATTGCCATGAACATCGAAACAATACTAAACCATTACGCGGTATGCGCGCTATGGAGTTCCACGGGCGACGATGATAGGCCATTGGACGATAACTACGGCGTGGACGATATCGCGCTTGAAGCCATGGCCAACATGCGGGCGGATGTAGTTGGTTTTTGCGAGGCACAAGCGGTAGACCTCGCGGCAAGCGGGTTATCGGATAAGCAAATCGGCCACGATTTTTGGCTGACACGCAACAGTCACGGCGCAGGTTTTTGGGATCGCGGAATAGGCGAGGTCGGAAAGCGCCTGACGGATGCGTGTAAAACTTATGGGTCACAAGATATGTACGTCGGCGACGATGGAAAAATCTACGTGCAGTAATAGGCAAAAGATTAGCAACAAAATCGGAAAGGGTTAAACCATGGAAAAGTTATCACAAGAAAATGCGGAGCGCATAGCTGTTTTGTGTGTCGAAACAGCGGATAAGGTAGAACAAATAAAGCGCGAATTGCGCGATATGGCGCGCGCTGGCAGTGACGCCATACGCAGCGAGAAGGAATGTTTTGAGGCTATCTATTGCAATAATTTGTCGCGTGATCTGCGCATTATGGCAATGAGGTTGGATAGGGGAGCGATTGACAACTATTTGCGGCTGCGCGAGGAAAACCAGTAAAATTACAGCAACTAAAACCGGAGGGGTAAACCATGGAGATGAGACGCAAAAACCGGCACGCGGTGGCGCTTGGCAGGCGAGCGCAGGGACATAAAAAAACGTACAGCGAGGAGGAAATAGCTAAGCGCACGGCGCGGATTATCGAAGCGCAGAAAAAAAGAGTTGCCATGATGATAGAGCGGAAAGCGCTGACGACAAACACCGAAACGAAAGGGATTGACCAATGAAAACGATAGTGAAAATCGCAATGGAAACGCCGTATGATGAGACGGCTGACTTATCGTATCTTGGCGAGTACTCGCAGAAACCGGCGCAACACTACATTGATAGACAGGAGCGCGGAGACATGGGGCGCCATGAGTTGCGCTACTTCAATTTTGGGTGCGGAGATTTGGAATACATTGAACAAGATTACGCTCGTTATGAGGCATACAATCGCGGAGACTGGTGCGCGATAGGTGTCCGCGCGGTTGCGGAGGTTATGATTAACGGCGTGCGCCAGAAAATTAAATCAAGCGGTTTATGGGGTATCGAATCGGACAGCGGAGCGGACTATTTACAGGAGACGTACAGAGAGCAACTGGAAGAATTGCGCGACATGCTCGATGAATTAGGTTTCACCAGCGCGGAAATTGACGCGGCGGTTGAATCATGACCCGGGCGTTGTCCTGGTGCCGGTCTAACGAGCCGCTGTTAGCTGGCGCGTACTGGCTGCTATCGGCGTTCGGAAGCGCGGTTGTGGGTATGATCGTAGGTTGACAAATGTTTAGCGACAAAAACGGAAAGGGTACTACAATGAATGCGAAACAGAAGACGGAAATGTATGCGCTCATAGAGGCGCACGGCGCGGTGTTGAACGCGATTTTTGAGACGCAGTACAGCAATGTGGAGTTGTACAAGAAACTGCGCCGCATAGAGGCGCAGGCGAGCCGTGACGCAGTCGATTACTGTAACGGCGCTATCGACGCCGACGCGTGGGAGAAAATCACAGATACCACGCTGGCGAAACTGGACAAACTCTTAAACTACAAGCGCCGTGGCGTGCCGGTGTTTGTCAATGGCGATCCTCGCGGGTATGCGCTGAAGGTTGAAGACGCGTGGACGACAGGCTACAACGGCACGGCGCAACATCACCTGTACCGCGACTGGGGAGGTTACGGCATACTGGCGCCTGATTTTAGCGAGGAGTAACCATCCCGAAACCGGCTCCTGCCGGTCTGCCGGTTGAACCGGCACTGACGAGGGATGCTCGCAGGACAAACGACGACGACGTATGGTAGTGACAAAAACAAAAGGGAGGAACGAAGATGAAATGCAAGACATGCGACATGGACGCGTACGACAGCTACGTGGACTGCGAAAACAACGGCAAGCGCATGATCGTGGACACATGCCAGACGGCGCGGGGGAACTATGGCAAGGCCGGTTACTGCGCGCATCACCCAAGCACGATGGCGATTGACCAAGGCGCAGTATACCGCACGGCTGGCGAGGCGGCGCGGATGTACGCGGCGGCTGAATGGCGTTGCGAAACGTATGTTCTGCGCGTGCGCAAACAGAAGGTCGGCGGGTGCAGGTACGTGGTTATCAAAAGCAACTAACGCGGGAGGGAACTGAGATGAGAGAGAGACAACGGCAGGCGGTGTACGCGGCTCTACGGAACGGCAAAATGGTGTTCGACGGCAAGTATGAGGCTCACTTGTCGCGTTCATGCCGTGACGCTGTAAACATGTACGACAGGGACACAAACGCCGACTATGAGCTTCCGCCACTGGTTAACAGCGTGTCGGACTACATGGGAGGATTGCGTGGTGCTATAACGGTGAGTTAGCCTTTAGAAACTCGCCCACAACCTTCTAAAAACAAGCCCCGAACCCCGGGGCTTTTTCGTTTTCCGCCTTGCGACAAACGCCTACGCCTACTGCGCCACCGACGCGAGGCGAAGAGCTTGGAACATGGTTTTACCATGCTTGTCATTCCTGCTTTGAGATAATAGTTTATTTTTTATTTTGAAACGTTTACGCTTGTACTGATTTATCGCTTCTTTGTTTTTTTCATAGTATTCTTTTGCTTGTTGAGTTATATACTGTTTGTTGTTTTTGTAATATTCCTTCTTTCTTTTTTTTATCGTATCGGCGTGTCTGATGTTGTATTCCTTACGGTGTTGTCTAATTGTTTCTCTGCGGCGCTTGTGAGATTCCCTTACCTGTTGTCTTATTTTGTCCTTGTTGCGCTGGCGATACAAACGTCTTTTTTGATTTATTACGTGCTTGTTTTGCTTATAGTGTTCTCGTACTTTTTGGCGTATTTTTTCTTTGTTTTTTTGGATATATTCGCTGTATTTGCTTTTTATTTTTTCTTTATTTTTTTGATAATATTCTCTCTTTTGCTGTAAGATTTTTTCTCGATTTAACCGATAATACTCTCGTTTTTGTAGAATGTTGCTTTCTCTGTTTATATGGTGGCGCTCCCTATCCTTTGCAAGCACAATCTCCTTATGGCGTTGTCGATATGCTTGATCGTATATTCTGCGTTTTGTTTTTTTCTCTTCGTTCATAGCATCTCTCCAAGGATATGCACAAGTTCCGTCTTGGAGAAACGCGTGGGCGCCTTTACAACTAACTCGCCCTTGACGATGGAGTACGAGAAGTCCGCCTGCTTTATTTTGTGGTCGATGACCTTCAGCGACTCCATGTAGGCGCGCTGTTCCGCCACGTCGCGGATGTGCCTTCCGTTGAACACCTGCTTGACTTGGAACGCCGTCAGGTTTTCTGGCTTGACTCGCAGCGTCTCGTCGTTGGAGACAAGCACGTCGATGCCCTCCTCGATGGCGCGCTTCTGCTGGGAGTAGGGCAACTCCTTGAGTTTGTTGGCGGATCGCCCGCCGCCCCAGATGAGTTCCTGATGCATGAGGCCGCGGCCCACCAGTTCAAAGTTCGCCCAGCACGCCTCGGAGATGAACGGAAGCTCGGAGCGGAACCGCTCGGACGCGTCGGGGTTTGCGTCGATGACCTCCACGTACAACTTGCACGCCTTGGAGATGTTGCGCAGCCCCTCCTCCATGGACGACTTGAACTGCGCCACCGCGTCGTTGACTTTTTCGATGGGATACTTGGACATGGTTACACCTTACAGTTACGTTTAATTTTTACAGTTACATGTATGAAACAAACTCCTACGCGTCCGACCGCGCCACGTCGAACAGGTCGGGGTCGAAGTCTCCGGTATCATACGTGCTATCCAGCGCCTTCAGCTTGTCGTTCATCTCCTTCATGTGCTTCCGGTGCTGGTCGCAGACGGATCGGAAGTTGCTTCGTGCCGCGTCGATTGCTCGGCGGGTGGATTGGATGGCGACGAGGACGTTGACCTTGTTCCGTTCGGTGACAGCTTCCGCAACTGCGTCTTCCATGTGTGTCTATCCTCCTTGAGTTGACGATTGTATGTGGTGAGATAATCAACGCTAACGTCGGCGTCGTCCTGCCATTTGATGGCTCGGCGGTAGTGGCCTACGGATAACGCTTCCGCAAGCTCGCGGGACGTGAAACAAACGCGGTGGAGGTGGTGTTTGACGACGTTTTTCGAGCATCCGTAGCGGGCGGCGATCTCGGAGTAGCGACGACCGCAGGAACGGGAGACGACGCAAGCGACGGCGAGGGGGGAGCGACCGCATAACTCCTCTATCCTGCGCAGGGCGCGGATGAGCATGAGCGCTTCGGTGGATGTGGATGTCAGGGTGGGGTCTGTGACAAACGCCGCCGTGTCCTTCTCTCGGGCCGACTCCCCGCTGTACTCCGCCTCCTCGATGTGGAAGTTGCGTCCGTCAGCGTCGATGGTTTGGGTTTCAACGGGCTCGCACTTGGCGCAGGGAGACTTGTTGTAGTTTGGAAACTTCTTGCCCGCGTGTTCGCACGCGTGGCATCCTCGCTTTTTCATACGCGTCCTTTCGTGTTGCTGTTATCGTTCGTGCTTATCATTTGCTGTATAGCACGCCGCTCGTCACGTATCAAGCATGGAAGTTTCAACCTCGACGCAGGTAGTGGGTTGCCCTTCGTCAACCTCGGCGTACTCGCAGGAGTCGGAGCATGAGTCCCGGCGGTCGTGTGGGTGGGCCTCCTCGCAGTCGTTGCGGGCGTGCCATCGACAAACGCTGGCGGCGGCGCACTGGAACATTCGCTCACTCATGTCTGCCTCCGTTCCACCGCTTGCGCTTGCCGCCGTACCTCCACGCTCCGCAGTTTAGGCACCTCTGCTTGTTGCTGTTGGTCGTCAGCAGTCTTGTGTGTCGACACGCGCTCATTTCCGTATCTCCTTTCCGCACATGGAGCATTTGTATATCTGTTCAACATGCATTCCATTGTTGGCGTGCCCGTATCTGGCGCACACGCTGCCATTCTCCGCCCACCGCTTGATAGTAGCGTCAAGTTTCGCCTCGTCCTCGACAGTCCACATTGATGATTCCCCTTTTGTTGAGAACGCTTTGAGATACTTGTGTCCCGTGTCGTCGTAGTACGTGGCGCGCTTGCCGTTGTTGTACCCAACGCAAAAGAAGCCAAAACACATTAGCGCAATGCCGACTATCGTCATAATTAAGTGTTTCATCCCTCCACCTCCGTGCCGCACGGTTTGCCGTTGTGCTTATACCCTCTTATAAGCAACTTGTCGTACTCGACGATTGAGTCGTCACCGCCCACGTAGACGCCCTCGTCAAGCACCGCCACGATTAGGCGTTGGTCGCCGTCCTCGTCGGTCAGCACCTCCCCGCACTTCGGCGCGGTGTCACGCGTCCACGGCTTCATCGTCTTCGTCGGCTTGCGGCGGTAGTTGTAATAGTTCATTTGGATGAATGGTTTTCCGATAGTCGTGTCGTAAATGAAATCAAACCACTCGCCTATCTCGTTCTCTGAATCATCCTTGCGATATAAGCATCCTTGAATTTCCTCCCCCTTCGCGACGCACTCGCAGACCTCTTTGAAACTCAGCAACTTCTCCTCCATCTTCGCCTCCTCTTGTTTGTAGGTCATGCACACTTTTGTTGTTTGCGATTGATCTAGGCAACAGAATCTTTTCGCGCACGTCCCGCATAGCGCGGCGGGGACGTGGAGGCACCTGCGGCCATACTCACACAGAATGTCGCACCCGGCTGAATGTTCATGCTCTTCGATATGGTAGCATTCTTTCCTTGGGCAATCCTTCCAGTTCGGGCACTGGTATAGCTGGTCACTTGTGTTCATCAAAGTCTCCATCTCTCAAGTATTTCCACAAAGTGGCCACGGCTGCCATCACGGCGGGCAAGACGAAGATCAAGAGGAAAAGCACGAAAGAGAATAAAACTGCGTTTTTAAAGTCATCCATGGTTTTCCTCCTTGTTGAACATCCCCGCCTCTCTCGCGTTGATGAGCGCCTGCTGGAAATCATACTCGTCGCCGCGTTCAGCCGCCCGTGCGATGGCGAGGAGGTGGTCGCGCTCTTTGGTGCTGACTCTAACATATTCATCAGTCCCCGCCGCAGTCCGAACGGTGTACGACACGGGTATTTGTTTGATCTCGTCGATTGTTCTGCACTTGTTCATCTACTCCCCCCTTCTCTATTTTGTCGCATACGTCAAGTATCTCCCCGCACTCTTGACACAACACCTCACTGTAGTCATAGTCGTAACGAGCTACGCACCCACAGCACGGGCATTCGACGGTGTTCATCTCCTCCCCTTCCTTCCCTTGCGGTTCATGTAGTATGCGGCTACGTCTTTGATTGTTTTTGCGGGCACGATCACCGGCGGCGTAGGCGGCTGTAGCACCATCACCAGTGGTGGCGCATAGTTGATAGTCTGGTTTTGCGTGTCGTCGCTTGCCGTGATCGTCGGCGGCAACCGCATGATGTCTGTGCTCGCTATCATTCCACCACCCTCCCAATCTGCTTTTTCAGCCATTGCGTTGCCTTCCGTTTGCCGTGCTCCACTGATACGCATCTCTCTCGATGGATATTAACGAATCCGTCTTTCGTCTTGACGTTGATCTCGACGCAGTACGAGCAGATGGTCATATCGAACGGCCCTACTTGCGCATGGAAGCAGTCCAACGCTCCCATCCATCTCCGCCATTTGATTTGTTTGAGTCTCACTTCCCCACCTCCTTCTCGCTAACTACCCCATACGACTTCCTTGTGTTCGTTTCGATTAATTCGAGATTGTCCGCTATGCGCTTTAGTTGCCGCTCTATTCCGCCGAAAGACGGAGCGACGAGCATACCGGCGAACAATAGAGCGAAGAACAGTTCGACCGCGCTCACTTCCCCACCTCGCAAATCTTCTTGACCGCCTGCAGCACGTCGAACATCGGTTGCGTCATGCGGTATTTGTTAGCCTTGTACTTCCCCCACGCCTCGACCAGCTCGGCTGGCGGGGCGCGGCGGTTCCACTGCTTGACATCCCTATCGTCCCACAGAAGCGTGCCTTCCATGAGGCATGTGGAGTCGTTGGAGTAATCATGCCGGTAGTGGGTTACCCCGTGACTTGTTGACTCTTTAAGTTCGACGCAGCAGAACGGGCATGGTTTGATCTCGTCGCTCATTGTTCCACCTCGCACAGCTTTTCTATAGTCACTCTCTCCTTCATCTCGATGACCTCTCCCCACTTTGGCGAGTGGATGTCGAACCATCCGTTGTCCATGCCGCACGAGCCCGTTTTGTACTTGTCGATAAGCCGATTGCTCTCCTCGACGCTATCAACCTTGTCGTCGTCGAAGATTATCTTGAGCGTTCCCTTGACGGTGATGTCGTAGGTTTTAATTTTCATTTCCATCCCCCACCTCGCACAGTTTCCTCACACCATTAACCAGCTCCCACTCAGCCGCTCCGGCCTCGTCGCTTGTCAGGTCACGCATTGCGGCAACCCGATCATACTCCCGCACCAACTCAACAAGCTCCCTCGGAGCGGCGCGGCGGTTCCATTGGTCGGCGCGGATCGTGAGCCGATACAGGTCGCAGGCGTGGTTCTGGCAGCTATGGTGCGTCGCCCCGTGCTCGCATGGCTCAAACATCGATCCGTGTTTTCTGATCAGGCTTGACGCCGTTCCTCCGCAGAACGGGCACTCCCTAACCTCCATCTTCGACAGGTCGCTATTCATCGTCTTCCTCCTCCTCTCCCATTTCCTCGTAGTTGTCGCCGTCATCGCAACTTTCGCACGGCTCGCGTGACGGTGGACATTCCAGCCACTCGCAGGTGCGGCACCTCATAAAGCACATCATGTCGCCACCTTCTTTTTTGCGCTTGTGAACGTCCTCGAAACCTCGCACGAAACCGTGAACGTTTCCCCGCAATGCTTGCACTCGTCTTCCTCTTCGTCGCCGTCGTACATTCCACATTCCCATGAGTTGATGTCTTTGTACCCGCAATACGGGCATGTGATTTCTGTCTGACCGCGGCAGTCGTGTTGTTCGCTCATGGCGTCACCTTCTCTTCCGTGTCCATATTCTCAATCGCATCGTACACCTCGTCGCATTCCTCAATCAGAACGTCCACTATCTCGTCCTTGTCGGAGTCGTACTTGCGGAATGGGTTGTCAGAGACGGATGTCGCGTAAAGTCCAACAGCCTCGCAATCCAGTTTTTCTATCTCGTCTGCCCATGATGGAAGATGGTCAACCTTGCCGGGGTATGGATAGGTTTCGGCGAACGTCCGCAAGTCATCGGCGAACCGATTGAAGTTGTCTTTCTTGACGTAGGCGTTGTCGAACGTGAAGATGTGGACGGCCCGCTCAAACACTGTTAGACTCTTGTTCTCTGATAGTTCCCACAACCTGTTGTTTGGATAATCCGTAATCCATGAATGGTATTCTCGGTTCGGGTCTTTTAGATACTTATTAAAGAGCGCAGTCCATATCCGCGCCGCTCCTCCCCAAGCGTTTATATACTCAATCTCTCCGCACATGCGTCGGTCGTTTATTTTAATGAGTGCTGTTCTGCTCATGGCGTCACCCCCACATGCACATGCTGATACATCCAATAGCAGATGTCGAACAGCTTCCATAGGGCGAGCGGGACGGTCACGCAGACAATCCCCACGAACAGATAGAACAACCCAACGAAGCCATCGCCGATCCCCGAAAAATCGCTTCCTGTCATGTCGCCACCTTCTCCTTCTCCCTGTTGCACGGTGGTTCGCCAACTCCAACCCACTGACATCCTCGGTAACCGCACCCCTCGCAACTCTTGTCCCTCCTCTCCTGCTCTTGGCGCAGGGCGGCGAGCCAGCGGTCTGGTACTTGTTCCCACGGTATCATGATCGACTCCATCTCCTCGATAACATCTTTCAGCTTCATCCGCTTTTCCTCTTCCTCGTTGACGGCTTCGCACGCCTGGCACGCTCCACGCCTCTCGGAAACCATCTCTCCGCATTTCGAGCAAACCCATCCCTCCGTCGTGTATATCCAACTCACTCCGCGCCGCCTTTCTCTTTTTCCTGCCTAAACTCCCATTCGTCATGAGTTTCCCAGTCTTCAACCTTCCAATTTTTGGTCAATGACTCGCATTCAATATGCATCCTGGTTGATATGATCTCTCCGCAGTCTGAGCCAACACGGTAAACGTGCTTTGTGCCTTTCGTTATTGGAAGTCCGCACAGATAACAGCGATAGTCTTTGGCGGCCTTGGGTGTTGTTTCAGACAAATGTTGCCATCCCATCACGCACCGCCTTTCTCCATTCCAAGCTCTATCTTCGCCCTCTCCTGAACTTCTGCCATGGTCTTGTTGGTGTTGGCGATGTGAGCCCGTATCACCGACTTGCCAAGCTCGATAGAGACGCCAAACAGGCGATGTCCGTTTTCCCCGCTCGGAACTCCGAGCTGCAATTCCTGTTCTCTCCCGAACACATCTTTCAATCCCTTCTCAAATCTTCCATTGCCATGGAATCTTTCCTTGTTGCGGTTTTCAATTTCGGCAATGTCAACCAACAGTTTTTCCGCCGCCTCAAGCTCTCGGTAGCACCTCCACACCTCCGCCGCTATTTCCCTGCTCAACATCACGCACCGCCTTTCTTGTTTTCAACAACCCACATGAGTTCCCCGTCAACGAGACATATTTTTGGCTTTTCCTGCCTCCTGCAGAAAACCCTGTGAAACGTCTCGCCGTCTCTACCCGCTACATGCAGGTACCTTCCTCCTCCCGAATCATCCGTGTACCAGTTCGACCAGTCCAACTCCGCCAGTTTCGCCGACCCGCATTTCGAGTTGCGGCGGCTGTTGATTTTTAACCGGCTCACTCCCCGCCTCCCTTCTCTTGTTCGCCCTTCTCCTCCCTCTCCACCTCCTCCATCGCCCTGGCCTCCTCCTGCTTGGCGAGGGACAGCCTGTGAGCCGTCAGCGCGGTCACCGGCGGAACGTCCTGCACGGGCTTGACTCCCGCGCCGCGACCTCGGCGCATGCGTGTGACGCTCATGTAGTCCTCCCGTCTTGCGTCTCAACGCATCCAGCACGTATCACCTGCACGTCCAACAGTTTCGCAAGTCTCTCTTTCTCGTCCTTCATCATAAAACCATGCACGATGCACGCTTCGATGTGGTTGTATAGCTCGTTGACCGCTGTTTGCAGTTCCCCGTTTGTCATTGTCCAAAACGCTTCCGTCATGTCTACCCCCTCCTTCCGCACAGTCCGCAGACTGTTCGATTGTTGACCACGTTGACCGGCGCGCCGCACGACCAGCACCGTCCGGTGATGGCGGTGTAGGCGTAGGCTACGGCGCGGCGTAGCCACAGTTCAAAACGGCGTTCGAGCATCATGGTTTCTTCTCCTTCGGCGTGTCGCATAGATAGCACACTGTCTTATTGGGGAAATTAACGCGTCCGCAGCAATGGCAACGCCAGTATCCGATTGGTAGTTTCTCTTTCACTTGACCCTCCTCGGCTGGCACTCGGGCTTGCTGTGGTAGACGCAGAAGTCCCTGTACTTTTTCTGTAGCATGTCGGCGTCCACGATGCCCTTGCGGCACTGGCCGCAGGAGCAGGTGAACGAGTAGTTGACGGTGCGGCGGTTCATGGCTCCCTCTCTGTTTGTGGTTTCGGCGCGACGTAGCGGTCGTCAAGTTCGGGGTGGGTGTTGGCGAGACGCATGAGATTGAGGCAGTGCCACGCCGCCGCGGCGGTGTGTTTGCTTCCCGTCTCGGCGTCGATGTCCTCGCCTCCCCAGAACGCCATTAGGTGTCGCATACAGGCGTCGAACGAAAGTGACCACTTGAACCCTTTGAGATAATTGTAGGGGCTATACTTCGCCCCGCCCACTCCGTAGTGCGCCGACAGTTCCATGAGTTCGGCTACCGGCATCTGGTGGAACTTCTGCGGCTTGGCCCCCTTCTGCCCTCCGGTGGTCGGGTCGACCACGCGGACTTCGCCTGTAAGCGGCTTGACCTTCGACCAGTCCAGCATGACGGCGGCAAGGTCACCCTTCTCTATTACCGACTTGCCCCATCCTTCGACCATCCCGCCCTTTTCTTTCCACACTCCGCATGACTCGGACTCCGCGAAGACGGCGTTGCCCGCTTTGAAGCATGCGGTGTCGCCGCAGGTGCCGCAGGTCTTGGGCGTGTCGTTGCCAGTTTTGTCTGGTAAAATCGGTTTTTGGCGTGTTTCCGAACCCGTTTCAGTGGCCTGCGGGTATCCGTCCTGCTCGTAGTACACGGTCTTGCCCATGCGTATGGCGTGCTCGATCTCCCTGACGCCGTTCGGCCCGAGGCCGCTGCACAACCCGCCCGTTCCGAGGATGAAGATGGCTTCGGAGCGTTCCACGCCCTCGCGGTTCCGCTTGTGGCACGCGGCCATGTCGAAGTTCGGCGGCAGGTCGTCCCACGTCTTTCCGTGCGCCTCGGGGTGGTAGCACAGCACGTCGAACCCGGCGAGGCGGTCATGGACGTGCGGGTTCTCGACCCGCCACCCCAACTCCTCAAGCCTGTGCTGGGCGTGCTCGAATTTCGTGAAGTTGAACAACTCGACGCCTCTGAACCTGCCCGCGATATAGATCGTCGGCCTACTACCCTGCTTATCCTTTGCCATTCTCACGCCCCCCTTATGCTTGCCGTTTACTGTTCCGCTTTGGCCCCGCCAGCGCGTTTCGACGGTCGCCCCTCCCTGTCGCCGCCCACGACGACCTTGCCGTTCCTCACGACCATCCCCGCGTCCCTCAACCTCACGTACCTCTCCCGGCACCGCTCCCTCACCTCCGGTCTGTTGTTGTACGCCCTCACCCTGTCTTGTCTCAGCACCCCGCACTTCGCCACGCTGGCGACCGCCGCCGTCATGGCGCGGGCGGCGGCCAATACCGCGGCCAGCGCCGGTAGCCCGGGGCCGAACTGCTCGACGGCTCTTTGTATCGCATCCCTCCGCTTACCCATAACCTACCTCCTGCTTAACTTTTGTCAATTGCCGTTGTTCATGTCATCGTGTAACCGGACACCGCATACACCCTGTTCACGTACTCGGTTGGCGTCTCACCCTGTAAGCGCGGTAGGTCTGCCGGTATCCGAGAGTGGTCGTGTCTCTTCAAGTTCGATATCCTGCGCCAGCACTGGCGAGCCGTCTTTTCGAAGTTGTCGGTCTTCATCATCATTGGCAGATACGCTTCGCAGATGAGGTCGTAGTTGCGCAGGTTGCATGTCGGGATGCTTTGCCTCTCTCTTGCGAAAATCTCCTTCACTTCCTTGGTTGTCATGCTCCCCTCTTTTTCGGTTCGTGTTATGGTTACGTTTTTCATTAAAGCCGGGTAGGCCGGCTTTTTATGGCTCCCTTATACTTCCTATATAAACCTCTACTACTCTTTCTATATAGTTTCAGTAATAGGTTGGCACACTTGGAAATAGTATATAAAAAGATAGTAGTTTCTATAGGGAAAAGGGCGCGTGCCAACTTTTCGCTTTTTTGGTTGGCCGTAGGTTGGAAGGTTGGCACGCGAAAACTTCCGCCGTGCCAAGTGTGCCGACTTGTGCCAAGTGTGCCAACCGTTTGAAAACACATACTCGTCATAACGTCACTTCCAACTGTGCCAACTGTGCCAACCAACTTTCAAACATTCTTTTTACACTTCGTGCCAACTGTGCCAACTGTGCCAACCGTTATTGAAACACTTGTGAGGCGTTTCCGTTGCAAACACCCACTATTTTGACCCCCGCCTTTGAGTCCGTGCCAACCTTGTTTTCCCAAAAAATGCCCCTCCGACCGTTGCCATGAGGCCACCTAACGACCCTCGGATTGACGTTTTTCAACAGTCCGTTTTTGGCCAGATTGCGGACATGCTGGACGGCATAACCCTGCACCTTCATACCAGCCTCTTTAAACCACTTCTCAACCACCGCGGAACGAATGAGAACGTTGTCGATGTCGGGGTAGATGTCGGGGATGTTGAGCATTCCCTGCCGAAGAACCTCTGCGATGTTCTGAGCCTCGTCCTCCTCGACGTTCGCCGCAGCCTTGGCGTCATGGATGCGCTTGATAACCTCGCTGTAGGCGTCCATGTCTCCGCAGCACGCTTGCAGAATCTCCGTCTCGAACTCTGGGAAGCGGGTGACGGGGTTATGTGAAAGAGGGTCTGCGTTCTTCTCGATCATGTCAACGATCTCGGCAATGATGTTGTAGCGATGGTCTGAGATGTACTTGATGAGTTCGCCACGCCACAATGGGCTGAACTCGGAGCGCTTGACGTGGATCGTCCAAGACCGCTGGGCGAGGTCGTTGTCAACCATGGCGGAATTTGCCGTGATGATGTAGGTTAGGTCGTTGGGGCGTGACTCCTCTCCCCTTCCGTATGGCGCCTTGCCACTGATTGAACGAGCCGTAATCATGTCGGCGAGGGTAGGGCAACGGAAGTCTCCCGTCACGTTGTCAAGCAGGAACACCTTGCACATGCGACCGGAAGACGACACAATGCGCTTCGTTATGTCGCTGAATTTGCTGGTCATCTCCGAAGGCGTGGTGCGGATGGGGTCGGTGTTGTAAAGGAAGGCGATCATCTCGGCAAGTGTTGTCTTTCCCGTACCGGCCCCGTCCTCGGAGTCGATGATCCATGCCGGCTTCGGGATACCAGCACGGTAGTACAGCGGGCTGATCGTCATCGCCTTGATGAGAACCCTGTCCTGCTCACTCGCCGGGTTGAAGTTTGATATGAACCCGTCGAGGTAGGAACGCTCCGAACCTGCGGCTGGAAGCGCAGGGTGGGCATAGTACGTGTCGGTGCGAAGCGGGAACGAAGGGCTGAACGCGATTGACTCGTACTGTTTGGCCGAACCGAACAGTCCCGCGAAGAACTCATTCTTGCATACGAAGTTCTCTCCCGTCTTCCAGTTGATGTGGTGTTTACTCTTACGGGCGATCCAAGCGAACAGGTCATGGACGTTGTGAAGGAACTCGATGCGACCGCTTTCGCGGTCGTGGTCGAAGATGCGATCACCTATGCGGCGCGGGAACGACAGGAAGCGCTCATGGCATTCCTTTATCATATCGTTTATTTGCCGTGGCAGGAACTGCGTCTTGGGTTTTCCGTTCTCGTCCGCGGCCTTGAACGCGAAGAAGTTCTGGAAGTCGAGTTTGTTACGTTCCTTGGCGATCTGGATGGCGTTGTAGTCCTCATGCGGACGGCGGACGCAGGTCTTGTCGATGACCGGAGTGTCGGATATCTTCTTCATCGCCGCTTCGTGACCGTACTTCTCGTAGAAGTCGGTGATGTCGAATCCCTGCGCCTCGTCTTTGAACGTGACGAGTTTCATGTCCTTGACGACATCCTTCAAGTCCCAAAGCAGTTGGTTGGCGCGGAGCATCCCGGGATCGTCGTTGTCGGCGATGATGATAATGTCCTTGCCTTTGAGATAGTCGTTGTAGTGATCCTGCCAGTTCGACGCCCCGGACGCGTTGGTCGTGGCGAACAAGTGCCTCTTGTCGTTGAGCGTGTTGGCGTCTTTCTCGCCTTCGACAATCGCAACGTATGGCTTGTCGTGCCAATCCTTGAGTCTATACAGGACGGTCTTGACGTGCTTGACAGAATACCGTCCATCAGCGTCAGTCTGGACGAACTCCTTCTTCTTGGTGGGATGCTCCCAACGCTCAACGCAGTGGACAAGTTTGCCTGTCTCGTCGGTGTAGTTGTAGCGTTTCGACAATGTGTATCCGGCTTCCTTCAACTTCTCAACCCTGCCGCTGAACGTGTGCCCCTTCTGTACCTTGCGCTTCGGCACAAGACCAAGCTCGTCGCCAAGAACCTCCTGCGCCTTCTGCCGTGACACATTGGCGAACTTGGCGTATAGCTCGATGGCGTCTCCGCTCTCTCCGGTGCCGAAGTCGTGCCACCCCTTCTCGTTCATCGACACGGACGACAGGTTGTCGCCACCGCGCCACAAGGCGGCGCAACGTCCGTCCTCGACCTTCGTGAACTTCTTCGCCACGTCCACGGGCTTGATGCGGTCGTGAATCTCTTGGAATGAATAGAATTTTCTGACTGTAACGTCCATTGTCATCTCCACTTGATGTTTTCGATTAGTGTCTTCTCGTCGTAGAACGCGCCGCACTCTTGGCACTGGTACTCGACGGGGTTCGACTCGTAGTATTGCGCCTTGTCGTCAACGTCCTTGATAACCAGCGTCGGCCTGTTGAACGGGTTGTTGCCAGTGAACAGTCCACCGACAACAGTCCCGGCGTCGATCATCAGTTTGACAAACCGCTCTGCCGATGACTCTTTCTTGCAATACTTACAGTGGAAAATTGCGTGTTTGAACTCAGCTTGTGGCACAATTTTTGTCCTCCTTGAATGTGGCTATGGTTTTTCCTTCGGAAAGTTCTTGGATGACCGTGCGCTTCTCGGATGTCTTGGATATTCCGCGTGCCATTGCGAAAGGATCTCCAATGACTCGGCACTCCTTGCGCGCCCGCGTTAACGCGGTGTATATCAACGGGCGGGTGAACATGTACTGATCCTTCGCCCTGCTGATGAAGTAGACTTTATCGTACTGAGAACCCTGCGACTTGTGGATGGTCAACGCGTACGCGTGCTGGCACTCCTGCATCACATCGTTGGGCCATTCGATCTCCTCGACATACTCGCCAGTAAGCTCGCTAAGGAACGGAATGTCGCCTCGGACTATAAGGTTTCCCTTCTGCCGTCCACTGCTAATGATGGCGGTGACGGTTCCGGTGGTTCCGTTCCATATGTCAAGACTGCTGAAGTTTTTCAAGCAGATAATCCGGTCGCCAACTTGCCACTTCTGTTTCTCTTCGCGGTTATTTAACCTGGAGATTACCATCTCGTTGATGGTCTTGACCGTGCCGAAGTCGTTTTCAGCAAGGTCGAACTCGTTGTTGTCAACCTTCGTAGTCTTGCCGTTCTTCGGGCAAAGTATGATATCGCGCTCGAAGTCGATTGTTTTGACAATCTCCTCGACGTACTTCTGTAGGTCGTTGACATTGCGCAGGCAGACGAACTCGTAATGCTCCTTGTCGCTGTGAATTACGGGAGGTGGTTGCTCTCCGTTGCGCACCGCCATCGCCGCCTGGAACACCGCCTCTGAGTTCCGGTAACAGATTTTCAAATTGGTGGTTATCTCGGGCTTTAAACGAACAAGGTCGTGGAACGGAGCACCACTGTCCACTGGCATAAGCTGCGCCTCATCCCCCACAAGCACCAACCTACTCGGCTTGCGCTTCACAACCGACGACATGAGGTTGCTGTCGCACATGCTGGCCTCGTCGATGATGACAGACATGGATGTCAGTTCAGCCTTGTCGAAGCCTATTCCGTTGTACCCCATGAGACGATGAAGCGTTGAGGTGTTGCGCTTTGTTGACTCGCGCAGGCGAGCCGCCGCCTTACCTGTAGGACAAGCCAGCGCGACCGTCTCTCCTTTGTTCGTCAACGTGTTGGCTATGCTCTCGATGAGCGTGGTCTTTCCAGTTCCGGCACCGCCCGTGATGATCGACAACGGCAACCTCTGCGCCATGTCCTCCGCTTTCAACTGGTCTTCGTTTAGGCGCATTTCGCATACTCCCATATTGCAAGCTCGTTGGCGTAGTCGCGTTTCGTGGCTATCATTCCGTCAGTCTCAAAACCAACGAGGTCGCCGTCGAGAAGCATCTGGCCTATGATCTTCGTTATCTTTTCGGTTGAGACGTTGCGAAGCGTCTCGTTGTTGATGCTGGTAATAAGCTCGTCGTAGTGGCACACCGTCGCCCCTTGCATGATCTTCTCCATAGCGTACTTGACACCGGCACGTATGCGGCGAGGATCGTCGTCCAATATGGCAAACCCCAGTCGCACCTTGTCAACGGCGAGAAACCCAACACGCGGCAACTCAACCATGCTATACGGGTCGTTCTTGATCGTCGGCATGGTCTTTTCTTTCCACAGTTCCCACGCCTTGTCACACATGTTCTGCGTGACGCCATTGTCCATGAGCCACGCAACCGTATCCGCCTGTAGTTGGTTGCGGGATATGCTTTCCTTCGCCATGTTGAAGTTGCCCATCTTCTCGTCGGTCACGCCAGCGATATCGAACTTGGCGACGGTCTTCCACTCCTCTCCGTACTTAGCCCATATCTTTTCTTCAAGAGAGTGTCCGAACCCAAGCGCCTTGGAGCATGTGTATGTGAGCAGTTGCCGTGATCCTGTTGGTACAACCGGACGGGCGAGCGTGAACGAGAACTCCTTTACCCCTTGATACGCCTTGAATGATCCGGTGATCTCGATCTTTTCCCGTTCCTCCGGTATCCAACTCATGCCGCCCTTGCATGTTCCCTTGTCGGTGGACAGAATCACCCAATGCTTGCCGGGTTGATTCTGCTTGGAGAAGCACACCCTGCGCACCTCCACTTGCAGGGTCGAAGTCTGGTTATCCATTTATCTCTTTACTCCTTTGCTTTAGAAGGTGGTAGGCCTATAGCGATGCCTGTTCTGCGTAACCAGCGAACAACACGTAGACCCCCATGAACGCAAGTTCCGCTATGCGCTTCGCAATAAACTGAGGAAGAAGGTTAGGGTGGCTGTGACGCGGTGGGATGATATGCCCGTCCCAATTATAAAGGAACGTGCATGCCGTGAAGTCGCCTTCCACTACCACAAGGCGCGCCCTGTAGTCGTGCATCCGGTTCACCTCGCGGCAGAACCTATCCCAGCCCGATGAGATTGTGCCGAGGAAGTCATTCAACGACTTGCGCTCTATGGAAAAACCAGCGTCTCCTTCAAGAGCGTAGTCTCCTGCGTCAAGTTTGCGCCTGACGCATTCAACGTCCTCGGGGAAACCCCATGGGGCTTGTTCCCGAGTGTCAACAACCACCCTAAGCATTAAATTCCAACTCCGTCCGTGGCAGGTTGTTGCTGTCCTCCTTGGAGGAACGGGTTGGCAAACGAACCCGCTGGCATAGACTCGGCGGGAGCTTCCTGCTTCTTAAACACCGAGGCGAGTTTGTTTTTCACGTCGGAGCGGGCGACCTTGACCTCGGGCTTGAACGTGGACAAGTAGTAGGTGAACCGGCCAACCGTGTCGCTCTCGTCCTTCTTCTTTAAGACGCCGTTGAACGAAACCGTCTTGCCGATCATGGAGTCAACCGAGTTCGGGTCGTCGTTGACGTTGATGCCGAACAGCGTGGTGAGAGTTTCGCTTGATATGTCGCACTGACGTTCTCCTTTGTGCGTCCCGCCCTGCGCGTAGTCTGCGGTGAAGTCGAGATACGCCGCGCCGTCGAACAAGTCCTGCGTCTGGAACTCGACCTTCAACTCAAACCCCTTCTCGGGGCGGAAGCGGTGGTCGATCCAATCCACCTTGGCGATCTTCGCCAAAAAATTGCCGGTCTTCTTGCACTCTTTCTTTTCCTGGTCTGCCATTGTCTTCTCCTTGTTTGGTTATCTGGAGCGAACATCCAGTTCTTCATAGGTTTCGACGCCGGTTATCGAGGCGGCGTCCTTGTTGGCGTTGACGTACTCGCGTATCTTGCTCTCGTTTGGAGAACAGAACTCGCGCGGCACAAGAGACTCGTCGATGATGCGGAACTTCCACACCTTCTTGATGGTGGAAATTGTCTTCTCCACATAGCGCGTTTCCAGCTTGACAGGCTCGGCGTCGAGCATGGCGAACGGGTCTGCTTCGACCTTCTTCGCAACCTCCACCGTCTTCGCCTCAAGTTCTGCCTGCCGCTTGTTCTCGACATCCTGCCAGTAGCGTCCCATCTCCTTTTTGATACGCGCCTTGTGCTCCTCAAGCGGTTCTCTTGCTTCATCCACCATCTCCTTCACAGTGGACTTGAAGTCGTCGAGCGGTTTTGTCGCCTTCTTGCGCAACTCCTCCGCTCCGTTGGATGTCTTAGTCAACTTCTTGAGAAGAATCCCGGCGTCGTCGTACTCGTCCTGCGAGTTGATCGACTTCAACGCCACGCACTTCTCGACGAGTTTGTCGCGGGACGCAACCCACTTGCCGTCTATGACGATGGATGTGGGAAGCGACTTGACTCTGCGGACAAGGTCGCTCATTGCTCGACATCGGTCTGCGTTTCTGGTTCGTCGCCAGCTTCTTGAGCAGTTTCGTCCTGCTCGACGGTGACTTGAACGTCAACCGTGGCGGCGGCGCGCTTGGCGATGACGTTCTTGATGTAGTCCTTGTGCGCCTCTGTGACGCCGTGACCTTGGATGTTCAGAGCCTTCTCAAGAGTGGCGTTGTCGAGGTCGTCAAATTTCTGCCCTTTGACGGTGCCGCACGGGCAGATTGAAACATCAACACTGCGGGCGGCGATGAACGGGTTGTTCGTCGATTGCGTCTGTGGTTGAGGTTCCTCCACCTTCGTCGGAAGAGTGACATCCTGCGCGTTGACAACCTTCTCGACACGCGCCTCAGACTCGAAGTCCATGATCTCCTCTGGGGTGTAGACGCCGGAGTTGACTTCCGGGGCGAGCTTGCGGACGCCTTTGCTGATCGTTCTCGCCCACAGCATATCGGCGGGAGTGTTGCGCCAGTTCGTCTTTACCTTGCCGTCCTTGCCAGTGGGCCAACCGGCGTTGACCGCTTCCTGCATCGTCGTCTCGAAGTCAACCGAGGCGCCCTCCCAATGCATCTTCAGAGCGCACCGCTTGGGGCTGTACTCAACGATGTCGTACTTGCCACCGCGCTTGCGGAACGCCGCCGCCATCGCGTCCGCTTTCATCGCTGGCTTGCCGTCGATGAGGTGGAACGTCCGCATAAAGTCGAGATACGTCATGCCCGTCTGGTAAACCGTCGTGACGATTGTCAGAGCTTCAGCTTGGTTGCGCGCCCCGTACTGACCGGACTTGGCGATGAAATCCGCCATGACAAGAAGATCTGCCATGCCTTGAATCGGAAGACTTCGCACGATGCCACCATCTACCTGCGTCTTGCGTTTCGCCACCGCCGTTGTTGTTGCTTCAGCCATTGCTACCTTTCCTTTCGTTTGTTGCTGCTGCCTAACATTTGCCTATTGCTAAATCCGGCGTCCCTACTATCGCGTAGTCCAGCGGGTCGCGCTTGTTTACCCTGGCGACGCGCCAGCGGCCCGCGATGTACTTGGACTCGATCCGGTACGGGCGTTCCTCGAAGTGCGCCCGCCGTTCCTTCGTCATCTTCGTCTTCCTTACGTGCTTGACTGCGATCATTGCTTCTTCCCCTTTTTGCTGTCACCCTTCATGCATCCGCACGGCGAATATCGTCGGCACCCACAGTTACCGCACTTGCCGCAAAGCAACTTCCCGCCACGCATCGCCTTCAATCCCTTTGCCTTCTGTGTCGTCATTCCGTCACCTTCCCTTTCCCCTTAAGTAGATTCTCGTAACCTCCCCGTGCATGCCCACTTCCCGCCGCTCGGCCTCGCACTCGGCGTAGGTCAAGCCGACAAGTATGCCCAGCGCGAGGAACACGAAGCACATGCAAAACACGATGAACGTCATGGTTGCGTCTCCTAATTGTAGTTTTCGGCCTCAACCCGAGTGATGAAAAAGTGGATGCCGCCAGCACACTCTTCCTTCCAGTTTTCATCAAACTTGTCGCACTTAACCGTTGTTCCTTTTTTGTATTCTGTTTTATAATCGTGAATGCTGATTCCTACTTCGGCACCAATAACTTCCAGCACCTTGGCGTATTCGCAGCGGCACTTGCGGCCAAATGCGTGCGAGCGTTTCGCTCCCTCCGGTATCTTGAGTTTGACGATGATGTTGTCACGGCACTTCTTCCATCCGATCAAGTCGCCTTCTGGAAGGATGCGCGTCATAGCAATGGCTAAGTCTGCGTTTTTCGCCCCGTTGAGTGACGCCCCGTTGAGTGACGCCCGGTTGAGTGACGCCCCGTCGAGTGACGCCCCGTCGAGTGACGCCC
>CAYTFM010000026.1:37465-43421 GCA_964436735.1 uncultured Victivallales bacterium
AGTGACGCCCGGTTGAGTGACGCCCCGTCGAGTGACGCCCCGTCGAGTGACGCCCGGTTGAGTGACGCCCGGTTGAGTGACGCCCGGTTTTTCACCGCTTTCTCCACGCACTCTTTTAGCGTCTCGCACTCGTCCTCATACAGCGTGTTTCCGTAGATGTCTTGGATGGTGTGCTTCATGTGGCCTGCTCCTTCTGCTTTTGCAACGCCTTCTCGATGTCTTGGAGATCGATCTTACCCCACACGATGGGGATGGCGCACTCCTTGATTATCTTTCGCATAGTGTGCTTGTTGACGCCAAGCCACAGTCCAGCTTGCGCTTGGCTGACTAGCCGTGGTAGGTTTGTCGGTGGGGGGCGGTTCATTGGATCATGCCCTCCTTCAGCGCCGCGATGGTGTCCTCAAGGACGGCGATGATTTGCTTAGTGTCCTTGCTGTTGGACTGGTAGGAAGTCTCGTCGCCGTCGTGGGTGATGGAGATGGCTATGGGCGACGGCTTTTTGCGTTTGTTGATGAGTTTACTGTTCACGAATGCTGTCCTTTCACTTGGTTGTTGATGCTACCTGCGCTATGGCGATGCGGACACGGTTGCGAAGGAAGTGCTCGACGAACGCCTCGGGAAGCACGACGGTCTTGCCGTTTGACAGGTCTTCTTGAATGACCTTGGCGACAAGCCCGAACGTCGAGGCGTCCACCTTGCGCTCGTTGAACGCCTCTTTGATGGCGAATACGATCTTCTCGTAGGCGAACCGCGCATCCGCCGCCGCCGTCTTCTTCAACTCCTCCATGTACACGTCCAGCACCTTGCGGCACTCGGTCGTCAGCATGGCCTCCAGTTCGCTCTTCTCGTTACGTTTAGTTTTCATGTTCGTGTTCTTTGGTGGTTGTATGTTTAGTAGCCAATTGCGTGTTGCGGAATAAACTCAGGAGAAGCGAACAACGGAAGAAGCGTTTGTATGGCGTCCCTCTGCTCGTCGGTGATGTAGTTCCTGTTTGGATGACTCTTCCAGTGGCTACGCACGTTGTTCACGCGAAGATTTCCGCCAGCACCCTCCGTACCAAAGTGGCTATTGTCCGGAGCGCAGTGGTACAGTGCGTGGCGAAATTTCTGGTTTTCGTGACGCAAATCAGACATCGCACGTTCCTGCTCGCGGATCGTTGATATGAGCACCTGAGCACCTTCGGCGGTCAACGATGTTTGGTTATAACTGCCGGTGCGGCGGATGGCGGGAAGAACTTCGTGAGTGATCCACCGCTTGAAGGCGATTGCCTCTTGCTTGCGGCTTCGCAGTATGAGGGAATACAGGCCGGACTCCGTCACAACCAGCATTTCCTGGTTGCCGGAGGGGGTGTGAACAGTAGTCACCCCCTTCTCATCATCATCAAGCCCCTTTACGGCTCTGGTTGTCTGCTTAATGGCGAGAGCGGCGCAAACGTCTTTGACCACCCACCGCGTAGAACCATCTACGTCGATTGTTCTGACTTCGTTCCCGTGATACGACCACTTGACAATCCCTTGTTCCATGCTACACTTCCTTTAGTTGTTGGTTACCCGCCACGACTTGCCTCCTGCGTCAACAGGGGGCTTTTTATTTCCCGCCCAGTTTCTCACGTATCCACACGCGCACCATCGCCGCTACGGACTCTCCCTTCGCCAGTTTTTGCAACTGCGCCCACTCCTTACTGGTGAGTCTAATCGCCATCTGATGATCTTTGGTCATACGCATCCTCTGTGGTTATTTTTTGTCCTCTTCGGTTGTCGGTTATTTTATTACGGTTGTCGCCAGTTATCAATGGTTTTATTTTTTTATTTGCATAAGTGGTTTACAGTGAATGCAATAAAAATGAAGGATTTATTTGCGGCGTACTTCTTGCTTGCGTTTTGGTTGTCATTAGTATACAATGGTTTTACAAAGGGGGTGATGGCATGGCTTCACGAAGAAGATATAATTTTTTCAGAGATGGATTAATTAGCATCCAAAATGAAACAGGCATGTCAGACGGCGAGATAGGGGATATCGTCGGGCTCACCAAAGAAGCGGTTGCTAAATGGAGAAATGGATTTTCAAAACCTTCACTATCAGACATTAAGAAAATATGTTCACACACCGGTTATCCAGTGTCAATCCTCACTGATTATAAATTTTTATCCAAAGGAGACGCAGACGGCGTACACGTTCCCATCCCTCCTTCGTCAACCGAAACAATAGATTGCCCTACGCACGCCTCGCCAGTGTCACGGTCGAGGAGGGAAAAGCCACGCATTACATTACCATTGAGGTTGAGCCAAACAGGTTTGAAGACGAGTCACTAAGCAACCAAAGGAGTTAAGCCATGAAACCCGAGATGTCGAACGGCGTGGAGAAGGCATGAGAAGGCGCACCGTCAACTTGGTTGTGTGCGGACACTGCGGATGGAAATTTGAATCCGACGGCAACATGTTTCCACGCGAGGACACCCCATCCGCCGACGTGGTTGTAGAACTTGGTAAGAATTATGGGGCGGTTCTATGCGCCAAGTGCGGGCGTTACACGGTTTTCGCTCCCACCTCGTCCAGTTTTGAACTGGCGCGCTTGAAGTACATGTCGAAAATCCCGCGCTCAACCTCGGAATACTCGCGGGATTCCTTGCCGTAGACCGTCACGGGGTGGTCGAAGGCGTACAGCAACGCCTTATCGACGCATGGGTTGTTTAGAAATCTTTGCGCTTGCCGGTAGAGCGTCTTGTAATACTGCAAGTCTTTAACTATTTTGGTCATAAGTACCTCCATAACAAACAAGGAGAAGTGCCATGAAACCCGACCTGTACACGAAGATCGTCCTGACGGTAATCGCCGCGTGCCTGTGCGCCATGGTGTTGCGTGACGTGCGGATGTCGCTGGTGCCGGAGGCTCAGGCGCAGGGATATGGTCAGGCGGCACAGCGAGCCGTAGACGTAAACATCGTTGGCATTGGTGGGGTGAAACTTGTGGCTGGTCTTGATGTTGACGTTACCGCCGCCGCCCTTCCTGTACGAGTGGCGAGGTAATCCGACATGGCCCGCAAGCGCACACGCTTAGTGACCGACCTCGTCGGCAAGACGCCGCACCCGCACAGGCGGTCGAACGGCTGGTACTACTACGTCTTCCGCCACAACGGTCGCCTGACGTGGCGCACATTGAACACGCAGGACTTTGGCGAGGCGGTGACAAGGTGTCAACGGCTGTGGTACGAGCGTCAACGGGCCGAGGCGCAGGAGGCGCTTGAACTCCCCGACATTGATCTTGAAGAGTTGTGGCCAGCCTACACGACCACTGACTCGTTCAAACATTTGTCGGACTGGTTTCAAAAAAAGCGACGGTCAAACTGGCGGGCGTTCGTGGCGTGGGGCAAGACGCACAACTGCACCATGTTGCACCACATCAACGCCGTTACGGTGCGCTCATACCTGAAACGCCTTGGCGTCAGCGGTGAAGCGCAGGACGAGATTAAGGCCGACATCGCCGCCGTGTCACGGGACTTGATTCTCCGTTACACCTTCCCGGCGTGGTGGGAAGACTGAGGGCGGCATGTCGAAGATATTCCAGCGCAAGGCGGGCGGGTCGTTCTACATCCGCATCTACAAGGGCGGCGGCGAACGTCTGCTGTCACTGCGCACCAACGCCCGACGCGAGGCCGAGAAGCGCGCTGGCCGCATCCTCTACAGTAACCTGCCCGCCATCCTGCAAGCGGCGGTGGATCGCCCTCGCACTTCACTATCCCAACTATGGGACGAGTTTGTCAAGTCCAAGGCGTTCACGTCTCTGAAACCTTCTTCCGCCAAAGAAAAGACCATGATATGGAAAGAGTTTTCCAAGGACATCAAGGTGAAAGACGCCGATGATGTCACAACGTCCCGAATTGTCGAGTGGGTCGAGGGCGTGAGCAAAGCGTCAAGTCCTTCAACAGCCCGTATTAAGCGCTCCCACATATCTTCAGTGTGGCGCGCCGTGGCCCACAAGTTCTCGGGACTCCCCGATCCGTGGGTGAATCTGCCGCGGATCGATGGCGACGGTCAAGAGAAACACACGGGTACGTTTTCCCGCAAACAAATAGGCGACATACTTGAAGCGTTATCGAAACGCAATGACAACTGGCGCGCCATGGTTATGATAGCCCTCCACACAGGCTTAAGGTTGACGGATGTAGTTCACCTTCGCCATGAGATGGCGCAAGACGGAGTGCTGTCTCTTACGCCACGCAAGACTGAAAGGAAAGCCCGCCCTGTGCATATTCCCATACACCCCGACATTCGACGTTTTTTCAACAAAGGAGAGGGGTTCTTGTGGGAGGGCGAGGTTAAAGCGTACAAGGCCAACCGCCAGCAGCACAGCCAGCAGTTCAAGCGCATCCTCGGAACGATAGGCATACATAGCGAAGGGAAGTCGCGCATTGGTTTCCATTCCCTGCGCGCCACGTTCATCAGCGCCCTTGAGAGGGCTGGCGTGGAACGGCGTGGCATACAGTCCGCCGTTGGTCATAGGTCGGGGGAGCAGACGGGCAAGTATTCAGACTTGACGCTAACCGATGGAGACATCGCGAAACTGGATTACGGTTCATAACCGTATCACAAAAACGACTTTCCACCTATGAGAAGGCGAAAAAACGTCCCTTTGTCTTCAGGCCGTTTACGACATGCTTCCGGATGAACCAGTCACCGAGATCAGGGAAGTCCGAGCCGAGGCTTTGTCCGACCTTTTGGAACTTTGCGCCATCCTCGCTCACGAAGAAGACGACATCGGGGAAGTTCACATTCGCCGTTTTGCTGCCGCCGGCGGTGTTGACGGCGACCGCCGAGATGGGCTCGACGACGCCGAGGTCGATGATGGCCTCGACGCGGCCGCGGCTGTTCCATCCCACCGTGCTTTTCTGCACCCAGAAGTATCCTTCGGTAAATGCCCCGTCGGTCAACTGCTTCGCGTCATCAGCATCGGTGCAATATGAGTAGTTGGGAGGGATGGAGAGCGTGTAGGGTTTGTTGAGCGCGAGGTTCACGCCGGGAAGTGGTTTGCCGGGCGACTGGTCGGGCTTGGTGGCGGCGGGCCATTCCTCGGCCTTTTTCTCCGCCGTGGCGGCGGCCGGTTTCTCCGCGGACACCTGCTTCGCGTCCCCGGACTGATTCTGGCACCCCGCCACGCAGGCGGCCAACATCATCGCCAAACACTCCTTGGTGAACCGCATAGAACTTCCTCCTTGTGGCTTTCGGTAGTGTCGCAGAAATTCGATTACACGTACATTTTCTTGGCAGCCGCGGCATACCCTTTGGCGAACGCCGCGCCGTCATAACCGGGATCGCCGGACGGAATGTCGGCAAGCCGGACCGTCACGCCGCTGCGTTCCCTCGACAGCCGCCCCGCCAGCATGATCTTGACGGACTCGGTGAGGGCGGACATCGGCGCAAGCTCCGTCTTGCCGGATTCGAGAGCATCGCAGATCCTGTCGAGCAGCGCCGCGTAGATTTTGGTGGTGTCGACGCGGAACGCATGAACACCCTTCGTCGTGGTGATGGTGAACTGAAATGGCAACCACGGTCCGTAGGTCAGATTGTAAGTGGCCGACGCGCCATTCGCGAACTTCACGAAGAACGTCTCGTTGGGGATGCCGTCGACCGCTGCCGCGCCGACGAATCGGGTGGACACGGCCCCCTCCCCGAGCAACCCGCCGATAGCCTCGACGACATGGACGGCGTAGTTGAACTCGTCGGTCCCGGACGTGCCGAAGACGTTGAGGATCTTGCCCACCTCGGACTCGGGCTTCGCCGCGAACTCCGCGACCTCACAACAGTAGCGCAGCGAGGAACTGCCAAGGATCACCTTGCCACTCGCCGCCAACTTCTCCAGTTTGGCGCAGTCGGCGAGATTGCCGACGATCGGCTTGTCGATGAACACGGGTTTGCCCTTCTCCAGAAACGGGGCCGCATAGTCCAGATGCGTGTTCCAG
>CAYTFM010000027.1:0-30125 GCA_964436735.1 uncultured Victivallales bacterium
CAAAGTGGGTCACAAGTGGCTTTTGGATGCCCGGTTTAATTGTAGGACAGGCTCCGTAGTGGTTAATAATATAGGATAAAGCGCAGATATTCTCTTTACAATCGGAATAATGGTATTATAATTGGTATTGAAGTGCGGAGTTTGTCGCCACTCGATTGTGCGCCATGTCTGAGCTGGCAGGTGTCCGGGCGTTGGGCGGACGGACCGCCGTGCATCGTAAGGAGAAGTTCCATGCCGCGCGGAAAACTGCAGGAATATAAGAGGGTGGCCGGGGAGATCCGAGACCGGATCGCCGTCGGCGACTTCCGTCCGGAGGGGAAACTCCCCACCGAGCGGGCCTTCTGCGAACTGCTGCAGGTGAGCCGGGTGACGGTGCGTTCCGCGCTGCAGGAGCTTGAGAAGGAAGGCCTCATCTCAAGGGTGCAGGGGGCGGGAACGTTCGTCGCGCAGGACGCCGACAAGGGAAGCCTTCTGGATCGACATTCCATCTGTCTGGTGTTCAACGACTACCGTGGCGGAGTTGGTTTATTTGTGAACCCCTACGCGGCGATGTTGCTCGAAGGGCTGAAGAAGGCCGCCTCCCGATTGAGTTTCAAAATCAGCATCCTGCCCATTCCCCCTGACATCTCCTTTGTGGAGTATATAAAGAGCAAGCCCGCTTTGGTGCCGGAGTCCAAGGGGGTGATTCTGGGCACACGGATCAACTTCGCGGAAAGCTATGAATGGCTCAGGAACCGCGGGCATTCGGTCGTCGCGCTGGGGCCGCCTCCTGCCTCCGCGCCGTGTCTTGCCGAGCATTCCTATGTGGACATTGACAACAAGGCGGGGGGGGCGATGGCTGCCAGGCATCTCCTCGCCCTCGGCAGAAGGGACATCTTTTTCCTTGGCGGTCCTGGCGGGGTGGAGCAAACCGTGGCCACCGAGCGGATCAAAGGAATACAGGCGGCCTTCGGCGAGCAGGGGCTCGCCTTTGAAAAGTCCCACATACGCGTCATCACGCCCTGGTCCGAGGAGGAGGGACGGGGGGCGGTGGCCGCTCTTCTGAAGTCTGGCGTCGCCTGTGACGCCTTGATCGTGCATGGCGACATGGCCACGCTTGGCGCGATGTGGGCGCTCGGCGAGGCGGGCATGCGGATTCCCGACGATGTGGCCGTGGTGACCTATGACGACTTCCCGTGGATGATGGGGCTCTACTCGCCTCAGCCCACTGCGGTCAGGCAGCCGTTCGACGAGATGGCCGAGTCCGCCGCCGAGATGGTCGTGGAGTCCATGAACGCATTCGATTTCATCGTCAAAATCAAGATACTCCAACCCTCGCTGATCATCAGAGAGTCGTGCGGGGCGGGGAAGGCCGGACGGATAAAAAAGACAGTCATTGGTCATTAGTCATTGGTCAGTGGTCGGTAGTCATGACACGAACGACCGCAACGGCTTTACAATTTGTTGAATCTAATCTTAGAATGAAGGAGGGAACATGCGCGCAGGCAAAACTCTTGTCGGATGGGCTGTCACGACTTTCTTTGGCGTGGGATTGTTGTTTCCCGTCTTGGCCGCCGGACTGCCCGAGAACATCGTGGTGAACGGTGACTTCTCGAAAGACGCGAACGGCGACGGTGTTCCCGACCAGTGGCGCTGCGGCGGCGCGTCAAAGGGGATCTCGATCAGCCGCGCCGACGGCCAGTCCGCGCTCGTGATTGACGGAGGTTCGCTCGGCATGGAGCAGAGCGTTAAGCTGCAGCCTGAGTGGGGCAAGGTGCGCCTGACCATGCGCATGCGCGCGACGAATGTGGAACTTGGCGAACAGGATTGGCAGGACGCGCGTCTGGCGATGACCTTTAACGACGCCGAAGCCAAACGCGTCGGTGACTGGCCAAACGTGTTCCACGCCAAGGGAAGCACGGACTGGGTCGACTGCGATCGAACCTATGATGTGCCGCAGAATGCGGCTTTCCTTACGCTGCAGCCCGCCAACTTCGGGAAGTCGGGTAAGGTCGAGTTTGCCGCCATCAAGGTGGCCGTGGTTGCGCTCCGCGACGAGAAACCCGTTGCCGCCAAGCCGTCCGCTGTTCCCTCGGTTCCGCTCGGGAAGATCGGCGACAACCTCGTGAGAAACGGTGACTTCAGCAAGGATTCCAGCGGGCAGCCTGAAGACTGGGGTAAGGCCAAAGGGGTTTCGGCCGTGAAACAGGATGGCAAGTCGCGGCTGGTGATCAATGCGGCCAACACCGGCGTGAATCAGAAGATTCCGCTGCATCCGGACTGGCACAAGCTCAAGCTGACGATGCGCATGAAGGCTGTCGACGTCGAGCGGGGCGAGCAGGACTGGCAGGACGCGCGTCTGGCGATGTGCTTTCTTGGCGCGGACGGCAAACGCGTGGGCGACTGGCCGAACGTCTTCTCCGCGAAAGGAACCACCGATTGGATCGCCTGCGAGCGGACGTACATCATTCCGGAAGGCGCGGCCCATCTCGATGTCACTCCCTCGAATCTGGGAAAATCCGGCCGTGCGGAATTTGAGAATATCCGTCTGGAGCTGCTTGAGATGAGGCCAACAAAGGGCGACGTGCCGCCGCCGGCCGCGCTTTCGGAACTCTGGGATGACGCCAAGGCCTGGAAGCAATCCACGCAGACCCGCGGGAGCGTCTGCGTCAACGGCCTGTGGCGCTTTCTACCGGTTGTCGAGGGAGAGGCATCCGCCGAGGTGCCACCGAGCGGCGAGTGCTGGGGCTGGGGCAAGGTGCCGGGCGTGTGGCCGAGGAACAGTGACTGGGACGTGGGCGAGCCCGCGCAGGAGCCGCTGATCGCTCCCTGGATATTGGCGAAGTCGGCAGGCAAGATGTCGAAGATCGAGCAGGCCTGGTACCAGCGGACCATCAAAATTCCCGCGCAGTGGGCCGGGCGGAAGATCTACATCGACTTCGGCATGATCCAGACGCATGCTAAAATTTTCATCGACAAGAAGCCGGTGGGCGAGCTTTGGTTCCCCGGCGGACTCTTCGACATCGGTGGCAGTGTGCAGCCGGGCCGCGAGCATGAGCTTTCCATCCTTGTCACCGCGCGGGCGCTTGACGCCGAGGCCGACGTCTTCATGGCACCCGACCGCGTGATCAAGAACAAGGTTGACATCAAGATGAAGGGGCTCACGGGAGACGTCTTCCTCACCAGCGAGCCTGCCGCTGCCGCGATCGCCGACGTCCACGTGCTCACCTCGACCCGGCAGGGACGGATCACCTTTGATGTTGGCGTGGTGCGCGCCGGGACCGAGAAGATTTCGCTGAAAGCCGTCGTGAGCAAGGGAGGAAAGGCCGTCAAGACGTTCTCCTCCGAACCGCTTAACGTTGATCCCAAGAGCGGCCGCGTGTCGTTTGCCGCGGATTGGAAGGACGCCGAACTGTGGGACGCCGACGCGCCGCAAAATATCTACGAGGCCGCGCTGACGTTGTCCGCCGCCGACGGGAAGGTGTGTGACGAGAGTCTGCCGGTGAAATTCGGCTTCCGCGAGTTCTGGATCGAGGGGCGGGACTTCTATCTCAATGGGACAAAGATCCACCTGCGCACGCTGTTCACCGAAAGCATCTGCGACAACGCCGACCGCGCGAACCAGGCGGAGTCCGGCAAGATGCTGGAGCGCATGGCGCAGTACGGCTTCAATTTCTTCATCACCAGCAACTACAACTTCGCCCCCGGGCAAGTCAGCTACATGGAAGGTCTCTTCGCCGCCGCTGACGAGAAAGGTATGCTCGGCTCCTTCTCGCTGCCGCACGTGAAGGATTTCCAGTCGAAGCTCAGCGACCCGGTCATGGCGGCGCGTTATCGTCAACTCAGCGAGTATCTGGTGCGCCGCGTGCAAAACCATCCGAGCATCATCATGTATGCGATGAACCACAACTCCACCGGCTACTACGGCGATCAGAATCCTCTTAAAATCGACGGCATTTACAAGCCGGAGGAGGCTGGCGCGGATACGCACTTCATCGATAACCGCGCGCAGGCGCAGATGGCGGCCGACATCGCCACCAGCATCGATCCCTCGCGGCCGGTCTATCACCACGAGTCGGGCAACCTCGGCGTGATGCACACGGCGAACACCTATCTCAACTGGGCCCCGCGGCAGGAGCGCAGCGACTGGCTGGAGCATTGGAGCACGACGGGCGTCAAGCCGCTCTTCTTCGTCGAGTGGGGCATGCCGCACATCGCCTCGTGGTCCAGCTACCGCGGACCGGAGTTCATCTGGCGCTGCAACGCCTTTCAGCGGCTGTGGGACTCCGAGTTCGCAGCCGCCTGCCTCGGCGAGCGCGCCTACGAGATGACGCCCGAAAAGATCAAGATGCTGAAAGAGGAGGAGCGTTTGTGGGGGCTGGGCAAGCCGTTTCATTATCCCGCCGGCCTCGTGCAGAAATGCGAGAGTACCTACAACGACGTGCAGGCCTGGTACGTGGGTGACAACTGGCGCGCGCACCGGATCTGGGGGATCTCCGCCTCGCTGCCGTGGGATCAGGGCGACCTCTGGAAGCGTGTGAAGGAGTCCGCTCCCATCGCGATCCCACGCAAGTTCGAGGATCTGCAAAGGCCGGGAATCGTCCCCGACGTGTTGACCCCGGGGCGGCAGTTCATCTACGAGCCGACACCCGGCGCGTTCGAGCCCAATCAGACCGGCTTGGCGTTCCGCCGCTGGAACATGCCTTTGATGGCGTGCGTGGTGGGCGCTCCGGAGCACTTCACCGAGAAGAGCCACAACTTTGTGCCTGGCGAGAAGGTGCGCAAGCAACTCGTGATCGTGAACGACACGCGCCGTGCCCGTGTCTGCGGATACGAATGGGAGCTTGCCGGAAGCGGCATCAAAGATTCTGGAAAGGTCAGTGTGCCGGCGGGGGAGAAGGTCTTTGTCCCGGTCACGTTCGAGATGCCGCGGGGGGCGGAGAAATACTGCCTCGGCGCGAGTTTCGACTTCGGCCAGGGCGAAGTTCAGAAAGATGAGATGCTACTGCACGCGCTGCCGCAGGCGGGCGCCTCCACGGGGGGCGGTCTTCTTGACGCGCTTGGCCTTTCTTCGGCGAAAAACGAGTTGGCGCCGCAGAACAAAGTGGCGCTCTTCGATCCCAAGGGGCTGAGCTCGAATCTTCTCGATGACGCTGGCGTGCCCTACGAAAAGGTGCGGTCTGTCGAGAAGCTTGAAGGCTTCGGCATCCTGGTGATCGGCCGCGAGGCGTTCGCCGTTGCGCCTGAAACCCGTCTCGTGTTGCCGAAGGACATGAAGGTGCTGGTCTTTGAGCAGGACTATGCGACGCTGACCACTCGCTTCGGCTTCCGCGCCACCGAGCTCGGCGTGCGCGACGTCTTTTTACGGACGCCTTCGCACCCGGCCGTCAGCGGACTTGGCGAGGAGCATTTCAGCAACTGGCGCGGTGTGTCGACCTTGACGCCGCCGCAGGTGGAGGTGCCCGCCTTTGAGAAGCACGATCCGAAATGGACGTGGTGTGGTTTTGAAAACACCCGCGTCTGGCGGTGCGGCAACTGGGGCAACGTGGCGTCGGTGATCATCGAGAAGCCGTCACGCGGACAGTGGCTGCCGCTGGCGGACTGCGGCTTCGACCTGCAGTACTCGCCGCTTCTCGAATACCGCGAGGGCGCGGGGCGGGTGCTGTTCTGCCAGCTTGACGTGAGCGGACGCGGCGAGTCCGAATCCGCCGCGCGTCAGCTGTGCCGAGGCATGATCTCGTATCTCGACAAGGCCGCCGCGACGCCCGCGAGGAAGGTCTATTACGACGGCGACCCGCGCGGGGAGAAACTCTTGACCGAATTGGGCGTGGGCTTCGCGAAGTACGATGGCGCCGCGCTGTCGCCGGATGCGCTGCTGGTCATTGGCCCGCAACCTGCGAAGGTTGCCGATCTCAACCAGCAGATCAGCCAAGGTCTGCGTGTCGTGTGCCTGGGACTTGGCGCGGAGGAGTTGAACAAAATTCTGCCAGGCAAGATTAAGTGCCAGGAAAAGGAGACAGTCTCCACGACGCACAAGAACCTCGCGGGCGTGCCCGAATTCCTCGGGGTTTCAAATGCCGAGCTGCATTGGCGCACGCTGCCGAAGATTGCCGCGCTCGAGATGGAGGGGGAGGTTGCGCATCCGGCTTTGGCGCTGCTGCGTATCGGCAAAGGATCGGTGGCGCTCTGTCAGGCGGCTCCGTGGCTCTTCGATTACGAGAAGAGCGCGTATGTGCGCACTTCTTACCGGCGGAACGTCTTTCTCGTCTCACGGCTTTTGGCGAACAGCGGAGCCGAGATGAGCGGATCACTTATGCCGCGCCTGGGCACCCCGGCGGATACGACCACCTGCGCGCTGAAACAGGGGTGGCGCGCCGCTGAGGATTCCAAGGACATTGGCGCGAAGGAGGAATGGTGGCGCCCCGACTTCAATGACGGCGCCTGGGCTCAGGTTGCGGTTCCCGGTCACAGCTACGACGCGTTGTGCTCCTACTGGTACCGCGTCAAGTTCCAAGGACCGGTTTGGCCGGCGGGAGAGGAGAAGGTGGTGCTGTCGGTGGGCGCCGTCGACGACGAGTCCTGGGTATGGCTCAACGGGAAATTCCTGGGGGAGATATCAAAGAAGACAAATCCGGACAACTACTGGTGCGCGCCGAGGGACTATGTGATCGACAAAAAGCTTCTCAACGAAAAGGGCGAGAACATCCTCGCCGTGCGCGTGAACAACATCTTCAAAAGCGGCGGGATCATGGGGACTCCTGGGCTTAACGTGCCAGGCGCGTGGCTGCGCAGCTATTATCTGCAGAAGCCCATCGCCGACGACGACCCCTACCGCTATTATCGCTGGTAAACACTTTGAGGGTGAGGTGGGACGGGCGGAGTGACTGCCAGGGGCACTCGGCGCACGGGCGTGAACCGTCGGACAAATTGTTTGTGATGTTGAACGATAATTCAAGACCATTAAAAATCTGGGAAGGAGGCGTTTTCGAATGACCGGTGTTATTTCAATCATGCGCAACATTGATCGCATGCGGAACCAGATTTTTAGGAGCCGGATCTTTAACTCTATCAAGGTGAAAGCGGTCGCTTTCACCTTGATAGAGTTATTAGTGGTGGTCGCGATCATCGCCATTTTGGCGGCGTTGCTGCTGCCGGCGCTGCGGTTGACGAGGGAGAAGGCGAAGCAGATCGCCTGCTCCTCGCAGCTGCAGCAGATCGGCTATGGGTTCGCCATGTACGCCAACGACTACGGCGACTATCTGCCTGCGATCACGGACGACACTTCATGGGGAGGACCGAATCCGTGGCCGGGACAGTGGTTCATGCTGCTCTGCCCCTACGTGGGATATCCCCAGTGGGGCCCGGGGAAATATCCCTCCACCGTGAAACAGACGGTGTTCAACTGCCCCTCGGCGGTCAACGGCGAAAACGCGAACGCCATGGGCAACAACGTCCAACTTGGCATCGGCATGAGTCGTTACATCCCACCGTGCGACACGACCGGGTGGCCGGCCAATTACCGCGTGTATCCCACGATGAGAAAGGTGGACAATCCGAGCACGAAGATCCTGACGGCGGACGCCCTGCGGTACACGCTTGAAGGGTACTGGGAATTCTCCCAGCCGCCCCCGACCTGCTTCGCCATCTACTGGCTGCGCCACATGAAGGGCTGCAACATCGGATTCTGCGACGGCCACGTCTCATGGGCTTCAGGGCAATCGGTCAACCAACAGGGCAAGGCGGGAACGCTGTACGACGAGTTCAAATAAACACTTTGAGGGCAAGGCGGGGTGGACGGGGTGACTGCCAGCGATGGACGGCGCGCAGGTGTGAGCCATCGGACAAATTGTTTCTCTGTGATAAAGGAATAGACCAATGTGTATCGAACCATCTTCGATGCGGCGGAGCCGGATCTTTAATTCTATCACCTTGATAGAATTATTAGTGGTGATCGCGATCATCGCCATCCTCGCCGCCTTGCTGTTGCCTGCGTTGAAGCAGGCGCGGGAGATGGCGTACTCGGCGACCTGCGTCAACAATCTCAAGCAGAACATGACGGGGGCGATGTCATATGGGGCGGACTACAACGACCAGGTCTACATCGGCGGCGGAGACTATGGCGCGGGGAACAATCCGCGGTGGCGCTCATGGGCCTATCCGCTGGCGGGGACGGGCACGTATCTGCCGCAGTATGACGGATTGGTCTGCCCGACCGAGAAGCCGTTCAAGTGGAACAAAGCCACTCCCGCATGGGGCGAGGTGTACGGTTCGGAGGATTCGGCGACGGGCGACCGCGTGCGCCTGACAACCCCGCCGGACACCTACCGGTTGGTGCATAAAATCGCCTCGCCGTCGACGCGTTTTTTCCTGATCGACAGCTTCAACACGGACAACATGTCCCAGTACTGGCTGCCGGGCACCCGCTGCGACCTGTGGCATGCGGGGGTGGCGATGCGCCACAACAACCGGGCCAACGCCGTGTTTTGGGACGGACACGCCACCTCGATGGGCGACAAGGGCGAGGTTTGGGGCGTGGGAACGACCTGCTACGTCTTCGTCGGATCACATGGCAATTACGTGGTCCGATGAGGATAAGGAGTCGTAAATAAATTACTCGGCGATGATGAATGTATCCTGAGTCGCAGGCGGAGAGCCCCAGAGGGGAACTTGCATGCTGACGCTGCCGAGGGCGTTGCTGATCGTGATGGTGGTGGGCTTGTGCTTCACGTAGTTGTCCTTGGTGATCTGCGCCCGGATCCACTCGTCGCCCTCGGAGGTGTAGCCGGTGTCGGTGACTTTGCAGGGGAGTTTCTTGGTCTTGCCGCCTGAAGTGTACTCCCACCAGACCTTCGGGAAGTAGTTCTTCATGATCACCTTCTCGGTTCCCCCTTTCATGTAGAAGGGTGAGCTGGTGCGCCCGTACAGGTAGATGGCGCACATGCCGTCTTCAATGTACACGCCATACTTGAAGTCGATGACGGGCGCGATGGCCGTCAGGCCGAACTGGCTGACGGGCGTCTCCTTGCCGCAGGCCGTGGTGATCGTGTAGTCGCCTGCGGTCTTGCCGGTCCAGACGATGGTCGCGGCTTTGGTGGCGGCGTTCCAGTCGACGATCTTGCAGGCGACGCTTTTGCCTCCCGCCGCCGGAACCGCCGCGATTTTCGGTTTGCCCGTGAAGCGCGTGTCCGATATCCAGTAGACCGAGCCGATCGTCGCCTTCTGGAAAATGGCGAATTGGCCGCTTGAGCCGGAGATGGACGAGTCGGTGTCGCTCGACACTTTGATGAGGAAGCCGTCACCCGCGACAGAACTGCCCCCCAGCAGCCAACCGAACTCGCCGGTGTTTTCGAGGCCCTTGCTTCCGGCATAGACAATGCCGTCCTTGATCAACTGGATGGCGATCGTGCCAGTCACGCCCGTCGAGGTCCATTTGATGGTGTGCGAGTCGCCGATGTACAGCTTCTCTCCGCCGGCGGGATAGGTGACGGTGATCGAGGCGGACGTCAGCGCGGTTTGCGCGGGGACGGCGAAGGGCATTGACAAAAACGCTGTCAGCACCATGAGGAGTTGGACGACGCGTGGCGTGTGCTTCAGCATGATGAACCTCTATCTGATGTGTGGAGAACGTGCATTCATCTTCTATAGCATATAGCGTGGAGAATGAGGATATTCAACGAGTAATAAGAATCGCCACCAGGAGGTGGCTCCCACATTGGACGGCTCCCGCATTCCTGTAGTGTGGGAGCCACCTCCTGGTGGCGATTCCAGGAAAGGCGGTTTTGTGAGCCTCACTCCTCTTTCCGCATCCGTCGGCGGTACTCCATCGGCGTGCAGCCGTACTCACGCGCGAAGAGGCGGTGCAGGTGGCTCTGGTCGGTGAAGCCCCAGTTCTCGGCGATCGTCTTGACGGCCTCGTCGGCCGAGGCGATCTCCTTCGCCGCGCGGCTCAGGCGGTAGCGCAGGGCGAACTGGGAGAAGGTGATGCCCATCGTGCCTTTGAAGAGGCGCATGAACTTGTCCTCACCCATGCCGCACATTGCCGCGGCGTCGGCGTTGGCGATGGAGGCAGACGAGTTGAAGACGGCGTTGATGGCCGCCGTGATCTGTCCGTATGATTCCGGTCCGGCCGCGGGTTGCTGTACCGACTCATGAAGCGATTCAATGGCGATGAGCAGAAGTTCGAATACGATGAAACGCAGTCGAGCCAGCGAAAGTTCGTCCTGACGGTTCTCGAAGGCGACCGCCTCGGTTCCGAGTCGCAGGATCTCCTCGCGGCGCATCCGCACTTTCTGCTGGTCGATTGTCCCTTCCCGCGAGAAGGGGGCCATCCATGAGATCGACGGCGCCTCGGGGAGGCGCGCATCCGCCAGCAGCGGCGGCCACAGCACGATCACGGCGAGGGCGCAGGGGGCGCGTAGCACCTGGTTGCCATGCGACTCCCACAGGCCGTCGAACCACAACTCGCCTTTACCGAGCTCCGCATGCGTCTCTCTTCCTTTGAAGCGCGTGACCGCGCCGTCGAGGACGATGCCGATCTCCAGCGCGTAGTGCGTGTCGAAGCGTGGTTCGTCCTGTGGCGTGTCGAACACGTGCCGTCTGACCAGGATCGGCCGACGCTCGGACAGCGGCAGCACCATCTGCCTCACGTCAGCATCCTGAAAACTTCCCGAAAGCGTGCCGCTCATCTATGCGCACCTAATGTAGTAAAGCCGACTCAAGACTATGGATTTTGCGGAACGCGAAATTCCGCGGGATTGTACAAACAGCCTCCGCTAATATACAACCCTCGACGCTGGCGTTCAAAGCGGCCGCCTGATAGAATGAAGGCATGGGGGAACCCATAAAATTACAAACGGCTTCGGATTTCGACATTCGGACTTCGAGTTTTAAAGAGAGGTGTGTCATGATCAGCAAGGTACTTTCCGACAAGCAGATGCAGAAGATCCACGAGTCGTCGATGAGAATTCTCGAAACGATCGGCGTCAGCATCGCGCATCCCGAGACGCTGCGCCGCCTGGCCGACGCCGGGGCGAAGGTAGACTTCGAGAAGCAGATGGTCCGCATCCCCGAGGCGCTTGTTATGAAGTCTCTGGCGTCCGCCGGGAAGCAGTACACGCTCTACGGACGGGATCTGACGAAGACCGCCGCGTTCGGCGTGGGTCAGCGCAACTTCAACTCGATCGCCGGCGAGGCGTTGTGGCTTGACGAGGTCGGCGGCGAACGGCGGTATTGCGTCCTTGATGACGTCGCGACCGCCGCGCGGTTCGTCGACGCTCTCGACCACGTCACGATCGCCGGGGCGATGGCCGATCCCTCGGATCTGCCGGTGCCCGTGCGTTGCGTCGAAGTCTTGGCGACGCAGATCAAGAACACCACGAAGCCGGTGACCTTCTGGTTCCATAACCGCGCCTCGGCGAAGTTCATCGTCGAGATGCTGATCGCCCTTCGGGGCAGCGCGGAGCTCGCGGAGAAGTATCCGCTGTGTTATCCGTTCCTCGAGCCGATCAGCCCGCTGCGTTTCCCGTTTGACGGTATCGATCTGCTGTACGAGACGGCGCGGTTGAACCTGCCGGTGCCGATCGGGCCGATGGCGCAGATGGGGTTGTCGGCGCCGTGCTCGATCGCCGGAACGCTCGCCGTCGAGAACGCCGAGATCCTCGCCGGCGTGTGCGTGACCCAGGCCATCCGCCCCGGGATGCCGGTCTGCTACGGCGGCATCTGCCACGCTTTCGACATGTCGACCACCCAGATGATATTCGCCGGACCCGAGCAGGCGATCTTCGGCGTGGCGATGACCCAGATAGGCAAGCGCTACGGACTGCCCGTCTACATCAACGTCGGTCTCAGCGACTCGAAGCGTCCCGATGCCCAGGCGGGGCTCGAGGCGGGCGTCACGCTCTCCTTCGGCGCGGCCGCAGGGGCGGACATCTTTGGGCACATGGGGATCTGCGGCGTCGACCAGGCCACCTCGCTCGACATGCTCGTGCTGCAGAACGAGGTGATCGGCTACACCGAGCGCGCCATCCGTGAGGTCGACTGCTCCGACGACGCCATCGGCCTCGACGTCCTCGCCACTGCCGGCGCCGGCGGCAACCTGCTCGACACCGACCACACCTCCGAGCACTTCCGCTCCGAGCTCTGGTTCCCGCGGCTGCTCGACCGCCGCTTCTACCAGGCGTGGAAAGACGATGGAGCGAAAAGCCTCGAGGACGTCTGCCGTCAGCGCAAGAACGAATTGCTCGCCGTCGCCCCGCCGCCGCTCGCCGCCGACACGGCGAAAAGCATCGACGCCATCGTCGCCGCAGCCCGCAGGGAGTTGCTGAAGTGAGTGGATTGCGCGGTTGCACCCACGACAAGAAACGAAGTTTATTGTTTGTGTAAGTTTAGAATTAAAGTGATTTACGTCAGGAGTATTCTGACCATGGGGATTGGACAAAGTCGGCTTGTGTGGGGCAGCCCAAAGTGGGGCGCGCCTCCTGCGCGCCAATCCGCCGCGGCGGACATGTTGGCGCAAAAGGTGTTGCACCCCACCCAAGCAAACTCAATTTCAGAGATTGTAAAAACTTCAGTGTCAGGCGCAGCCTGACCTTCGGAGTGCGGTCGCTTGAGACCGCTTTTGATGGCCGGGCTCGACCGGCCATGAGGGCGGGCGTCGAGCCGCCCGTCCGAAAGCGGCGTCGAGCCGCCGCACTCCAAGGCCGAGTCCAGGTCGAAGAGGACTCGGCGAAAAACAAGATTATCCAAACCAGATATAGGCCGCTTGCCGGGGCTAAGGAATTACGTTCCTTTGGCGCTTGACGGACTCACGCGAATGTTTTGCTCCCGCAGGCGTCTTCGCAGCAAGTCGTAGTAGCGCGCGTCGGCTGGTCTGGGTTGCGAGAAGCGGTCGTCTCTGATTGCCAGGATGTTGCTGATCTGCGCCGCCGCGCCGAATTGCGCGGCGGATGCGAACCATTCCTCAAGGTTTTCGAGGTAGCTGTGGAAGTCGTAGGCCACCGGGCATCCGGGAGCGGTGGCTTCGAGCATCAACGCCCTATTCAGATGTTCCCTGACGTCCGAGCTCGCCACGTCAGCCGTTCGGTTGACATCAATAAACTCCGCCAAGTAGGGATGTCCGGCGTAGCCGTGGTGGCAGGCGTCCGGTTTGTGGCGGCGCATCAAGAAGTCGATACATCGATAGAATTGAAGAAAGTAGTTTTCTTCGCCGCGCCACTCGGGATTACGAACAGGCATGTCCGCATGGACCTTGTCGGCCATGAAATCAGTTTTGATCCCATCGAGATCGTAGCAACCGGGATCGGATGAGAAGAACCTATGGAATAACGGTTCGAGATAGTCGCTTTGGGTTTTGGGATTGGAGTAATCCCACATGCGGCGTCCATGCCGATTGCGTGTGCCGCCGCCGATCAGGAAGGCGGGATCGACCTCGGCGTCGTCGTTGATCTCGGGCCACGCCCACCAGACGACAACCTTCATTCCCGCAGCATGGATCTCGTCCACCAGTTTGCGGAGGTTGGGGAATCGGTGCGGATGTGGTTCCCATTGCCCACGGGTCAGTTGCCAGCCATCGTCGAGCAGGAAGGTGCGGAACGGCAATTGCTCGCGCTTGATGACCGCCAGTGTGTCACGCACCAGCGATTCGTCCATGGCCGTGATGGCGGTGGCCGCTCCCGTCGCCTGCTCATTCAAATCAGCAGACACGACCGCCTCCGAGCGGAACGTCTGGTCGATCCAAGTGCAGTACAGGCTTTCCAGATGCCACGGAATCCGCCGCTTCGTCGCGGGATCGGGAATCATCTTTCTCGCGATTAGTAGGTCTGTCCATTGCGTGATCGTCGCGTGTTCGGATTGATCGTGTGCGAGAAAGAGGCAGAAGCGGGGCGATGCAAACGTCTCATCCTTATTCAACTTCAAGCCGAATCCGGTCGGGCCGAAATCGAGGTACCACTGTTGAACGCGATAGTCCGCCGCCTTGAAGTGCATACCGAACGCCGTGGGGATGTCCAGCGCCCCGAACAAGAGATGCGCGGTGTCTTTGCGCAGGACAAACATGGTCGGGTGCGGGGCGAATTGCCAGTCCCGGGAGGTGGTGTCGGTCTCGCATCCTTGTCCTCCCAAAATCAGCTCCGGCCACGTCTGGCAGGTGTAGTGACGGTTGCGGAAATTGACGAGGTCGTACATGTTCAACGCGGTGCCTGCGGGGAACAACTCCAGTTGATTCAACTCGCAGGCCGCCATGGTGGTGAATTGGGAGGAGATCTCCACATACCCATCGAACGCCTGCAGCCTCAACTCCATCTCACGCAAGTACGGGCTCTTGAAATGAAAGACGATGTGGTTAGGCGACTCGTCGACGTCCATCAGTTCCATCTTGACGGGAGCGCCGTCGATGACCGGACGGAACAGAGCCGGATCCTGCGTGAAGAGCAACCGTTGACCGCGTTTCTCGTCCCGGAAGAGCAGTTCCGATCGTTTTCCGTCCCAGTTAACCGTGAGTTGACCGATGCGCATGTGTTATCTCCCGCTTTCGCAGCCGATTTTGATGGCGTTGACTTCCATGTTGGTTTCGTCGGGCCACTTGTACGCCAAGCCGCGCCAGTTGGTCGGGATGCTGTGCATTGGCCACAACTCCAGGACGTTCCGCTGCCCCGGCTTGATGAACGGCGTGAGGTTGAGCTCGAGGCGGGTGGCAAAGGGTTTCAGCGAGGCGGTCTGTGTTTTCGGCTGGCCGTTGACCATGACGCAGCCACACCAATTTGAAGCCGTCTCCATGTGAAGGAAAATCTGTTTTCCCGCCCACTCCGCAGGGATGTCGACCTCGCGCCTGAGATGGCGGCCAAACATCTCGCCGGGGATGGCGGCTTCCTTCGTGGTGATGAAGTCCTTCATGACGCACGTCCACGGCCCATTCAAGTCAAGTGATGGCGCGAGCGTCCGCTCGGGGGCGATCCACACCGCGCCGCATATGCCGGAAAGCTCCTTGCCGCCCTCGACCTTGACCGACAGCGTGTTCGTCCCGTCGAAATTGAGCAGGCCGCTGATGTCGAAGTTGAGGAACGGATGCAACTCGCGGTGGAACGAGCCATCCTTGAATTCGTAGACGTTCGTTCCGTTGACGCTGAACACGCCTTTGCCGCAGGCGGCATGGTCGAGCAGATTCAGCGTGACGACATGTCCTTTCCAGGCGGCGGGGATTTTAAATTCTTTCCTATATAGTCCTATTCCTGTGTAGTCTTTCAGTTCGGGGTCGAGCAGTTTCCAGGAGCCCGACGACATCGTCTTCCATGCCGCGGCGTCGAACCCTGTTTTGGCCCAGGCGTCATTTTTCGCAATTGATCCGTCGGGATCGGCCTTGAAGCTCCAGTTGTCGAACTGGATGGCTTCCGGCGCGGCAGCGGCGTCGGCAGTTGGCACCGCGGTGTTTGTGAGCTCCTCTGGCGACTTGCTCCAGTACTTGAGCTTCTCGCCCCACCATACCGGGAGCGCGTCGGCGCCGGTGGCCGCCCGTTTGACGGCGAAGACATTCGTCTCGTACTTGCCGGACTGCACCGACGGTATGCCGATCCAGACGCCGGGTCTGGACTTGAATTCAACAGCTTTGCCGCTGACCATGTCGAGCACGACGTCCGGTGTGGAATCGACTTTAAGAGAGAGGTCGGAGGTCACGTCGTTGTTGTCCCGCTCGTTGGCGTTTGTGGCGATCAGCCAGTTCTGGAGACCATTTTTGGTTGTCACCTTCCTGACCCATATCTTGTTCGACGAGGCGTCTATGTCCTTGTTCACTCCCAGGTCTGGGAGGAGCCGGTCGAAAAAGGCGTTGACGCCGTTGGGGACCCAGCGGCCATTGATGTCCTGCCCGTCGCGCCAGAAGGAGGCGCCCAGGACGATCACCCGGCCTTTGCCGAACTCCCGCATGCCGACGGCGATCGAGCCGTCCTCCCAGAGCGCCAGCGCCTTTGTCCCTGGCTGTTCGGGGCGCAAGACGACGCCGGTCCCGTTGGCGACATCATTCTTTTTCCAGTCGAGCGCGATGCCTTTGGCCTTGAACTGTTTGCCCTCCCAGCCTTTGAAGACGGGGAGATTGTCGGTGAAGCGGATGTCGCCTTCTTTACCGGCGGCGGTCACCTTGAAGCCGGTGAGCTTGGAGAGGGGCCAGGAGTTGGCGGCGAGGGGGTCGCTCCGTCCCGTGCAGTGCAGGGCGACGAAGGTGCCGCCCGCCTCGACATAGCGGCGCAGGGCGTCGACCGTCTCCTCGTCCATGATATCGGAGCCGGCGTCGAAGATGACAGGGTAGGGGGCGGCGGTGCCATTCTCGATTTCGCGTTCGCTCACATAGCCGTAGTCGTAGTGGGCCGACTGTATCTCGCCGCGGCCGATGTCCCAGTTCCACGGTTCATTGGAGTTGTTGCGGATGGAGGCGGCGGAGCGGAAGATGAGCAGTTGCGGCTTCTCCCGCAGGTATTTTCCGAAGAGCTGGAGCAACCGGCTTTGTTTTGACACCATGCCATATTGGCGGTCGAGTTTGATGTAGTCCTCCACATCCCAGAAGGCGTCGAAGCTGGAGTCGCCGTCATACAGCATGATGCCAAGAGTCTTGTTGAACACGTCCGGGTTCGGCATGACGCCGGAAGGTTCGCCGGTGGCGTAGAAGCCGACGAGGTTGCCCAGCGCCGGGTTCCAGGGGTTGTAGAAACCTTCCCGGGCGGTGTATTGGAGGCCAAGACCGTATTTCGAGGCGAGCGCGGTGAAGTTGCCGATGTTCTCCCACATGACGCCTGACAGTATCATCGGACGGTCGGGATCGATGCGGCGCGCCTCTTTGAACATCTCCACCTGCCTGACGAAAATTGAATGCCGCTGGAACTCCATGGCGTCGCCGCAGATGGCGTTCAGGGTTTTGTCATGGTAGGGGAGCAGTTGGCGCGGTTTGTCGCTGAGGAACACCGGCCCGCCGATCCGCCCGTCGCCGCGGCCGTCGGGGGTTTGGATGATCAGCTCGTTGTCGCCGTCCAGCTTCAGCACCCCGGCGGGGATGTCGGTGACGGAGGGGACGAATCCGGAGGAGTACAATGGCTGCGACGCGAAGGCGTGGCCGTTCAGCCAGAAATTGAGCTTGTTGTTGTCATAGCAATACACAGTGCAACCGAGCCGTAACTGGCGACCCGCGCGGGCCTTCAGCCATTCGCCAGCTTTGAAGGTGGTCTTGTAATAGGCGGAGCCGGAGGGGAGGAACGCCATCTGCTGCGAGGGAGGGCCTTGCACCGAGAACCACGGGGCGCCATTTTCCGCCGGAGCCTTGCCATACTCCTGCTCAGAGGATTTCCGCCATTGCCAGGAGGCGGGCAGAAGAAGTCTGCCGGGGTCGTAGCCGCCGCCGACGAGAGCTGCGAGATCCGGGACGTGGACGTCATCCCAGGAACTGAAATGCTTCGGATCGTCGAACCAGCGTTCTCCCAGCGTGGCAAGGTCGTAGCCTTTGGCCTCCTTGAGCCACGCGCGGATGGCCTTCTGGGCGACCGGGGAATGGTCCCATGCGCAGCCGTTCACCGTGACGGTCACGTTGTCGCCGATCGGCTGCCCCCGGTACAAATGCCAGCCGCCCAGGCTTGGGCTCTTCAAATACCGGCTCATCATGAGCCGCATGGAGGCGAGGGGGGACGCTCCGCTGCCGCCGTCGCATTCGTAGGTCGCTCCGACGGAGCCGTGGGACCAGCCCTGGTAGAGGTAGGAGGGTGAGAACTTGGCGGCGTTGTCGGGGTTCTTGTTGTACATCCAAAGGGGCAGTTCTCCGCCGACGTCGGGGCAGACGACGAAGAGTCCGCCTTGCCGCTCCGCCTCCATGACCTCGAAGTCCATCTTGGAGTAGTCGATCACGCCCGCCATCGGATTATTTTCCACCACACCCAGACTTTGCGCGGCCAAGCCGCCCAGTCCATGTTTTTTGATGAACTCCCAATGGCTGGCGATGCCTTCGCCGTATACCGAAACCGCCGCATGCACATAGAATTTGAAGGCCTTGAGGTCGTTGTAGTCCAAGTACAACGGATAAGGTTTGGCGGGTGTGAAGCGCAGGTCGCCGCCCTTGAGCTCGGAGGCGAGCAGGGGTTGCAGGGACTTCGCGTCCGGGGCGCTGAAGGTGAAGACATCGCTTCCCGAGGCGCCGAGCGTCATTACGCCAAAAGGCGGGAGCTCAAACGCCGGGATGGATTTCCCCGCGGCTTCCACAGTAATCCTTTTGCATGTGTCCTTCGCGTCCCAGAGCAGGTCAGCCGTAAGTTTGCCCAGCAGGATGTCGGCGTGCTCCGCGTCCTGGCAGTGGAAAATGGCCTTGTCCTTGCCGAGTTCGGCGGTGACCTTGCCGTAGCCGCGGAGTTCGGCGGGCGCCGGCGCCGCTGTCACGTCCGCGCCGCAGGCGCAGGGGTGCAGGCAGAGGGCCGCGGCGAGCAAAGCTCCGGTCTTGATGGCGTTCGTGCTGATGTCCATGTCGTCGCCTCCAATGTCATTTCCGTTTTGGATTCTATGTCTATTATTGATAGTAAAACTTCAACAGTTGTGTGGAGGCTTTTCTCTGAGTTCCATTAAGCCCCAATAGGGGCGTAATTCCTTAGCCCAGGCCATCGGCCTGGGTGAACGAGCAAAATAGAATCCAAGCCCCAACGGGGCGAAATATATGATGGCATGTATGATGTCCATATCGCCCCTTCAGGGCTTACCAACACTCATTATTCCACCCAGCCCGTTGGGCTGGGCTAAGGGATATCCGGCCTTTCAGGCCTCAAAAGATCATCAATGGTCAAAATATAACTCAAAAAAGAATTGTGTATGAAACTGTTGGCATCATGCGGTGCGGCCCTGGGCGGCATTAAAGGCTATCGTTGTCGAAGATGTCCAAGGAAATCCGGTTGATGTCGTAGGTCTCGGGGCTGCGGCTGTCGTTGACGTGCTGCAGCTCCAGCTCGTTCTCCGCGCCGAAGCGGACCCAGGGGGTGATGTTCAGGTCGAACCCATGTCCGTAGATGTGTCCGCTGCGGCGGAGCCAGTGGCCGTTGACGTGGACGCCCATGGGGCCGTTTTCATTGAACTCCACGTGGACGACGACCTGCTTGTCCTTGAATTCCGCGGGGATCATGATGTTCCTTTTCGCGGAATAGGCGTCCCATTTCCCGGGTAGCTGCAGCGTCTTGTCATAGTGGAGTACGTCCTTGCTCGCGGCCCACGGGCCGGCGAGGTCGATGGACTTCACCGGGGTCGGCCGGTAGCTGAGCCAGCAGGAGCCTTTGAAGCCGACCAGGGAGTTCGCACCGACGATTTCGACCTCGAGCAGATGTCTCGATCCGGGTTTGAGCTGTCCGTCCACGGCATCGCCGGGGATGCCTTCGGCGTTGAAGTCGCGGATCACTTTGCCGTCCAGCGACACGCGGCCCTTGTCGGTGAAAACGTGGAACCGGTTGGCGTTGGGCATGTTGGCCTGGCTCATCAGCCACAGTTTGACCTCACCGGCACTCCATTCCGCCGGGACGGTGAACTCTTTGCGGAAGACGGCGTGCTTGATGGTCTGGCGGTCCGGCAGACTCCATATTCCGAGGCGCATCCGCTCCGTTTTGGCCGCGCCGGCCGTGCCGTCGAGCGGCGTGAAGTCCCAGTCGTCGCTGAGGTCGAGGGCCAGTTTGGCCTTGAACGGCTTCAGCGGCTCCATCTCAGGTTTTGTGACGCCCCGCCACCAGTCGCGCTGCAGGCCGAACCATCCGGCCGCGGCCTGCGCGATGTCGTTCCGAGGGGTCAGAAAGCATTTCGTCTCCAGCGGTTGGAACTCCAGTTTCTTGAATGCCTCCACCGGTAGTTTCGCGCCGCTCTTCACGTCGATCGCCCACGTCGCCTTGATGGTTTTGTCGAGGTCGAGTTCGATGGTCGCGGGCTGCTTCGTGGAGTTCCACAAGGCCCAGACGTCGTAGAGTCCATTGTTGCTGAGATAGTGGCGGAACATCATGGCCTTGGCGTGTTTGTCCGGAGGGGGGACGCCGCCGGGGGTCGTGGTGGCAAAGGGGGCGTTGTCGATCCCCTTGATGGTCGCCGGAACCCGCGCGACCTTGAAATAATCCAGCAGGCGGATGAACATTTTCGCGGTCCATGCCGTGTCGCCGCGCACGATGTTGTCGTGGACGAACTTCGCCCCCACGTTGACGATGAAGCCTTTGCCCAGCGGGCGCATGCCGACGGCGACGGAGCCGTCGGACCAGCGCAGCAGGTCGACGCAGTCCGGAGCTTCTTTCGTCAAGGACAGTCCGTTGGCGGGGGGCATGTTCCATGCGCCGGCGGGGAAGACATCTTGGCCGGGGGCTGTGACGAGGTTGCGGCGGGCGTCCATGGAGCCGTCGGCGTTGTAGCTGTCGATCGCGGTGACGCGGTAGCCGGTGAGGCGGCTGATCGGCCAGGAGTCGGGCTGCGTCGTGGAGTGGCGTCCCGTCTGGACGAAGGCCACGAAGACGCCGCCCTCTCTTACATATTTCTCGATGTCTCCGACGAGCTTCTCGTCCATTATGGCGGTGTTGGTGTCGAGGATGACTTTGTATTTGGCGGTGTTGCCGTCCTCGAAGTCGAGGTTGGTGACGCCGTCGCGGTCGAACTCGGGCATGATGAGGTTGCCGACGTTCCAGGACCAGTAGCCGCCGGGGAGGTTCTGGTTCAGGTCGGCGTCCCAGATGTGGTAGGAATAGCGGTCGCCGGGGAACAGCAGCGCGACCTCGGCCTTGGGGCAATGATGTTTGCCGATCAGGCCGATGATTTTCAGGTTATCTTCTATGTGCGTGAGGATCGGTTCCTTCCAGAGGATGTCGCCGAGGTGCAGGAAGTAGTCGAAGCCCTGGAGCCCCTCGGTGGAGTAGAGGCCGATTTTGTGCTTCAGGTTGTCGAGGTCCGGCGCGGGTTCCCCGAGCTCGGCGGAGACGGGCAGGTTGGCGGAGCGCGCCTGCATGACCATGTCGTCCGACCAGAAGGCGCACATGTAGCCGGTGTTGTGCAGTTCGCCGCCGTATTTCCCGCAGAGCCTTTTGATTCCCCGGCGGAGGATAGGGGAGTCGAAGAAGATGATCTCGCTGTTGGGGTCGACCTGCCGAATCATCTCGGCGCTGCGTCCGGCGAAGCGCAGACGGGAGGCTTCATTCCAGTCGGTGAGGTCGATCCATTGGGCGTTGAGGTGCTCGCCGAGGAAGGGATATTGCGCCGGAGGCGTGGCGGAGAGGTAGACCTTGTAGGATAGGGAGCCGTCAGGGAGGACGAGGGAGACGTTGTTGGCGCCCTCTTTGAGCATTCCCGTCGCCTCGAAGGAGCCCCAGTGCGGGCGTCCGTGCTTGATCATCTGGGAGCCGGCCTTGGACCCGTTCACATAGGCGGAGACGTGGGCGAACCATCTCTGGTTGAAGTCCCAGACGTAGAGCCACACCCGCGGCTTGCCGTCAAGCCACCCGGGGGGCAGGGTGAACGTCCGGCGGTAGACCGCCTGCTGGGCGCGTTGGCGGTTCCAGGTGGGGGTTTTGGGGTCGTCTTTCAAAAGGAACATCGCCTTGTCGTGGCCGGGGGCTTGGAGGACGGGCCAGGCGGAGTCGTCGAAGTCGGGCTTGACCCAGTCGGCGGGGGGCTCGGGCTGCTGCTTGACATCCGCGTACGGGGGCTGGAACTGGATGCGCCAGTCCCCGGCGAGGTCGAAGGCGTCCCGGTTGAAGCCGGCGAAGGAGGCTATCTCGGGGACTTTGATGTCATCCCAGGACTGTAAGGTTTCCGGGGCGCCCGTCCAACGCTGGGAGAGCGTCTTCAGCGATTCGTATTTACCTTTCAGGAAGGCGCGGTAGCTGGCGTCGGCGGCCGGTCCGTATTCCAACCACAACTCGTCCTGATACTCGCAGTTGGGGTCGAACCAGCTGATGATGTTGGGATATTTTGCAAGTTTCTTGATGGAGGTCTGCAGCTGTGACATCATCTCGTCCCGCGCGGTGTCGTCGCACCAGGAGGACCAGCCTTGGCCGCCATCGAAATCGCAGGTGGTGCCGAAGCGGTCGCCACAGTATTGGGGCATTTTCATCTGTGTGCCGGCGCGGTGGCGGTTGGCCTGCCAGGTGAGGGCGTTGTAGACCACGTTCATTCCGATGGGCAGGTTGTGCTTCGCCGCCATGTCGTAGGCCCAGGACAAGTCTTCGCCTTGCATCAGTCCCTCGGCGGTGTCGGCCTCGAGGGGAGGATTCCAAAAGAGCAGCCCCATGCGGTCCATCTTCGCCGCCTGTTCGAACTCCTGGGCGACGTCATAGGTGGCGGCGGTCTTGCCCTCGGGGGTCAGGTAGGGGCGGCCATAGTAGCAGCGGAAGCCGAACTTGTCCCAGCGGTCCAGCCACATGGGGACGTCCACTTCCGGCGCGAAAACCCACTCCTTGCGCGCGCCGTCCAGTTCTTCCGCATACAGTTTGGCGAGATTCGAGGCGGAGTCGGCGGCGAGGATCGCCACCATGCTGCCCGAACGCAGGGCGGTGATTCTCCCGTGCCTTTCGATGACGCGCGCCGGAATCTCGCCTTTCGGAGTCGGAAGCTTCTCCGTCGTCACGCCCGGCAGCGTCTGCAGGTCCGAGAGGTATTTGGCGAGCGTCAGCTTGGCCTTTTCCTCGCTCTCGCAGCGGAGCGAAAGGATCGAACCTTCTCCCTCGCCAAGAGGGAAGACGTGCAACGTTCCGGAGATCGTGCCATAGCCGCGGAGCGTGGCCGCCGGGAACTCGGTGGCGCGGCTCCGCTCCGCATTGAGCACCTTCACGTCGGAGCTTGGTCCGATGACGCAGCCCCCCGCGAGGGCGAAGACTGAGATCAAGACGAAGGAAAACGTTCTCATGGGATGATTCCTTTCTGCTATTTCCTATTCATAAAACAATTTTGGCACAAAATTGTTTATTGGCAGTACCAGAACTTGCCGTTTGAATAGCTGCTGGCCGCTGACGGCGAGCCGCCGAGCCACGAGGTGACGCCTCGGATGGGATAGAGCGACGTGACGTGTCCATCGCCATACAGCACGTTGGATTTGAGTTTGTGCGGATAGCGGCTGCACCATGCCCCCACGCTGACGGCGGGCACGGACATGTTGCCGTCATCCCACCACGGGTTTTGATAGGCGTAGTAGGTGCCTTCCCAGAGCAGGCAGAGCTCCGAGGGATGGGCCCATCGGTCCACTTTTGAGCCGCAGAATGGCCGTCCGTTACCCGTTCCGGCCGCGTCATACGACCAGCCGTTGCAGATGTAGCTGGTGTATTCCTCGCCTATCATGGTCTCGCAGGGGTACAATTGGCTTGAATTCTCGGGACAGTTGAAGATCAAGCCCTGGGCTGGGGACTTCAGTTTGACGCTGTAGTCGGTGAACAATAAGGGATCCAGGTTCAGGTTGAGCTGGATGGTGATGTCATAGCCCCAGGTGTGCCATCCCGCGGCGTTGCTGGAGCCGGCATAGTTCAGGAAGCCGCCGTAATCTGTCGCATAGTAAAGCGTTCCCTGGCCGAGTTGCTTGAGATTCGACATGCACGACATCTGCTTCGCCATCTTTTTCGCCCCCGACAGCGCGGGCAGCAGCAGCGCGGCCAGGATGGCGATGATGGCGATCACCACTAATAATTCTATGAGGGTAAAAATCTGACGCCGCATCCGATTCACGACATGATGTGTGTGGAATAAGTTCCGCATGCGAATCATCCTTTCCTCCCAGATTTTTAATGGTCTTGAAGTGTCATTCTCATCACAAACAATCCGTCCGGCGCGTTGACATGCCTGTCGATCCATCCTGGCAAACACCCCGCCACACATATCCACTCCTCGGAGTGTTTTTCCAGATGTTCAATGGCTTTGAATTATCATCCACTAATTTATCCTTCTCCCTGCGAAAGCCGGTCAACCGTTCCCCCGTTCCTCCGGCTCCCGCAGCGTGAAGGGGAGCGTGACGAAATCCGGGTTCTCGCCGGCGACGCGGCGCTGGGCGAGTTCGAGCATCGTCGCCGCCGTTTGAGCGGGGCTGGAGAGGATCGTCGCCACCGGGAAAGGCGTGAACAGCGGCAACCCCTCGTTGCCATGGAGCACCAGCTTCAAGTCGCCTGGCACGTTGACGCGCATGTCGAGGATACCGGTCACCACACCTTTCGCGACGCTGTCGGGATAGACGAGAAGTCCCTCCGGCAGAGGACCTCTTCCCTTCAGTCTGCAAAACGCCTTGTAGCCGAATTCCTCCATCTCGTTGTTGGTGACATAATCCTCCGGGCGTTCGATCCAGCGGTCGTCGGTCTGGAGCCCCGCGTGGGCCGCCGCCGCTTTGAAACCTTCTACTATGTGTGTGTCCCAACTGGCCGTCGATGTTATGAAGCCGGCGGAGTGGCACCCTTGTCTGGCAAGATAGCCGCAGGCGAGGGAGAACAGCATGTTCATATCATAATCACAGGATTGGTTGACCGCCCCGGGATTTATGACGGGGATGCCAAGTTCTTCGAAGGCGGACGTGGAGAGATGCGACACCAGCGGCGTCAACAGCGCCTGTATCTCGAAACTCTTCGCGGCCGAGATCAGCTCCTTCGGGAAGTGGTCTTTCTCGTGCCCGCCATGGAAGAGGCGGTAGCTTATGTGTTCGGCTTCAAGAACCGCCTGCAGCTTCCCGTAGAGCAGGCGGTAGTAGTCCATGCCGCCGCCATTCCAGAAGTCGACGTCATAATAGATGCCAATGCGCTCAAGCCGGGGCTTGTCGCTCCGGACGAAGCTCCCGACTCGCTGCCGCCGCTCGATGAGTCCTTCCTTCTCCAATGCCGACATCGCAAGTTGCACCGTCCACGCCGCCGCCCCGAAACGAGCGGACAAATCCTTGCTGCACGGTATCCTGGCACCAGGCGGCAACTCCTTTGAGACGATGGAGTCGTGGAGCTGCTCGTATATCTGCCGGTGCAGCGGCGTGCGCCGTTCAAGTGTTTCGATCCGCATATATTCGGTATCCAATATTCTGTTCGTGTTTTTATAGTGTAGCGGATGTCCGCGTCGCTGTCAACTATGACTGTTCCGATTTTTCAGGTATTCATATGCGACGATGTTCGAAAGTCAAGTTGGACGATGGGTGACCGTCGGAGAAGGATGAGATGGAGAGATGGTTGTGATTATGTACTGCAGTATATATACTTAAGTATTATATTAATTTTAATACAAATAATATTATAAATAAATTGCCCATTCACATTGATGTTGTACCGTATGAATTCAACTCGTCGCATGTGAAATTAAGTTGGGGGGCGAGTTTTTTGAATGCCGTGCGGATCAAATCGACGTGGCAACCCCTTCTTGACAGTCGGGGCTCGGTTCGCGACATCTGAACAGAGCCACGAGTGTGAACGAGTGGTTGCCGTTGCGGCCGCAACGGCCGCCTAATGTAAGGAGATGGGGCGATGGGCGGCATGGTGGAGGGGGAGGGTGGCGTGCGCTGTCCGGGCTGCGGGTGCCGGATTGAGCGTGCGCTGGCGTGGTGGACGAACGCCGAGGCGTGTCCTGAATGCCACAGACCCAGCAGGCTGACGAGCTTGTCGCGTTTGACGGAACTATGTCTGGAGGCGTCTCGGGGCGTTGGGCGGGGCGTGGAGCGGTCATGCGGCGCGGGCGTGGAGGAATGACGAATCGATGGACGGGGGTGAGTGCGTGACGGAGCGAAGCGGAGTGGGGAAGATCAAAGCCGTTGAGGCGATGGTGCGAAAGCTGTCCGGGCATTTCAACTGCCTGTCACCGGCGGAGATTCATGTGGGCGCGTCGGACAATCCGTTCCAGCTGTTGCGCGCGGAGGATGAGGATATCCTGAAGGAGGGGCGGTGGCTGTGCCGCCGCGCGCCGTCCCCCAACGTCGCCGAAGCCGCCATGAGTCGACTGGGGCAGTTGGGCATGACCGTCAGAGGCTCCGATGGCGGCTGGGGGTTCTTGTACGCCTTCCAGCGGAGCGGGACCGGGGAGGCGTGAGGGTGGCGCAGTCTCCATGGCGGTGACGCGGGTGTCGGGGTGCTATCCTCTACAGGGTGATCATCCAAACATAATTGTTAGGATGACGGCTCGCGGTGGCAGCGGTAGACTCTTACTGCTTCCTGTTTTGGTAGCCGTGTCCATGGCGGGCCAGCATTCCCATGAAGTTGTAGATGAGCCGCGCGGCGGCAAAGTCGGGGGCGTGCAAGCCCTTGATTGGCGCCAGTTCGACGACGTCGAACCCGATGACGCGGCGTCCGACGACGGTCGACTCCAGGGCGGACATAAGCTGGTACCACGTGAGGCCGCCCGGCTCGGGCGTGCCCGTGGAGGGCATGAGGGACGGATCCAAGGCGTCGACGTCGATCGTCACATAGATTTTCTTCGGGAAGTCCTCGGGAAGGAGTGGTTGCGGCAACCCCGAGGTCGCGACGTGGATGGCGTCGACCCAGACGACGCCGCTCCTCGAACGGAAGACGTGCTCCTCGTACGAGAGGCTGCGGACGCCGACTTGGAAGATCCGCGCGCCCATCTCCATGGCGCGCCGCATCACGCATCCGTGGCTGTAGGGGGTGCCCGTGTAGCTGTCGCGCAGGTCGGCGTGGGCGTCGAACTGCACCACGCCGAATTCGGGATTGCGTTGTTTGACCGCCCGGAGGGCGCCGAGGGTGGCGGTATGCTCGCCGCCCAGCAGGATGGGTATTTTCCCAAGGGCCAGTGTCTCTCCGACCGCCTTCTCGATCTCGCCCAACGCGTCCTCGTGCGTTCCTGCGCAGGAGAGCGGTTCGCGGGTGAAGATCCCCTTGTCGGAGGGGATGTCGAGGCCATCGAACACTTCGAGATGAAGCGAGGCCTCGAGGATTGCCGCCGGACCGTTGGCGGCTCCCGTCCCGTAGGACACGGTCTTCTCGTAGGGGGCGGGGATGAGGTGGAAAAGGGCGTCTTCAGGCGCCGCCGGGGTCGCCTCGACGCTGGCAAACTCAAAGAACTTCTTTGTGGGGCTCATGGTGTGGTTCTCCCGGTGTTGGAAATTGAAAATGTCACACATCCGAAATCCGAATCCCGAAATTCGAAGGAATTTCGAAATCCCAATCTCGAATGAATGATACAAAACAGTTCAACAGCGTCTTCCAGCTATTTCGGATTTCGAGTTTCGTGTTTCGGGTTTGCTCCCGTTCTCACCCTCCGCCGGTGGTTGACGCGTGTCTGACGCCCCGGACCAGCATTTCGACGGCGACGGTCGTCAGCAGCATTCCCATCAGCCGCTCGGCCGCCTCGATGACTTTTTCTCCGAGGATGCGGTTGAGGTGTCCCGCCACCAAAAGGATGCCGGCCGTGACGAGCCAGGCGAGAAAGGCGGACAGCGCCCAGACGGGCAGTTTCGACGGCTCCTTCGCCTGCAGCAGGATAAGCGTGGCCATGGCGGCCGGCCCCGCCACGAGCGGGACCGCCAAGGGGACGATCAGCGGCTCGCTCCTCGGCTCGCCGGTTCCTGAGCTGGTGTTGAGAATCGCCGGGAAGATCATTTGGATGGATATGATGAACATGACGACGCCACCGGCGATCTCAAGGGACGACTGGGATATCTGGAACATCGCCAGCAACTGGCCGCCGGCGGCGAGGAAGCCCATCAGGACGAGGAGGGCGATCAGCAGTTCCCGGGCCACGATTTTCTGGCGCTTCTCGGGAGCCACGGTTCGAAGCTGGCAGAGGAAGAGCGGAATGTTGCCGAACGGATCGAGCACGAGGATGAGCGTCAGGGTGGTCGACAGCACAAGCATGACGCCTTCACCAATCATCTGGCCATCCTTTGGTTAATTCCAGTCACACGATACTAAACGTACCATAACTGGATCGTTTGGGAAATCCAATTTGGTCATTGGTCATTGGTCAATGGTGGAGCCGGCATTCACTGCGTGGTTGCCCTAATCATTCCGGCTTCCGCAGTTTCAAGACGACATTTGTTCCATGGCCGTGCGGGAATTCTGTGATGTCCTTCGACTCGACCTCGACGGTCCCGCCGTAGGATGCGACGAATCTCTTCACCAATGGCATGCCGAACCCGGTTCCCATCTCGCCTTTTGTCCCCACCCGCATGGTGGGCTGGGACATGTTGAAAAGGTTGTCGAGAATCTGCTTCGGTATCCCGATGCCGTGGTCTTTGATCGCAATCCGCACGTGCCGACCGTCCGGCGTTGTTCCGGCTGTGATCTCGATGGTCCCCCCGGGTTCGGAGAACTTGATGGCGTTTGACAGGACATTGCAGATGACCGAGTTGACGAGTGAGACGGATTCGGCGACGACGGACAAGCCGGGGGGTATGTCGCGCGCCAGCGTGATCCGCTTGGCGTGCAGTTTCGAGTTCAGGATGATCGCCGCTAGCGAGAACGCTCCTTGGAGGTCGACCGGCTTCCATGACATCTGGTATTTGTTCGCGTCGAGTGATTGGATTTTCCGCACCGTCTCTATAAGGCTGAGCGCATTGTCGACCGCGGAGGTCATTTCGTCCCGGATAGGATTGAGGCCGTTTTGGATTTCGAGCAATCCCCGTATCGCTCCTAGGGGATTGGCGAGGTCGTGGCACAAGACGTGGATGAGTTCTTTGTGCTCATTGTTCTGTTTTTGGATGATTTCCCTGCTCCGTTTCAGCTCGACATGCGTTCCCACCCGCGCGACCAGTTCGGCGAGATTGAAGGGTTTGGTGACATAGTCGACCGCACCAAGCTTGAAGCCGCGGACGATGTCCTCGCTTTCCGTCTTGGCCGTGAGGAATATCACGGGGATGTCCTTCCTCGTCTGTTGCGCCTTCAACTGCCGGCACACCTCGAAGCCGTCCATGTCCGGCATCATGACGTCGAGGAGGATCACGTCGAAGTCCGCCTCGGCGGCAAGTTGCAAGGCCTCATGTCCGTTGGTGACGAACGAGATGTCGAAGTCCTTCTCGCGGAGGGCGCTGCCGATCAGCTTGATGTTCTCCGGCACGTCGTCAACGATGAGTATCCGTCCCTGGCTCATGTCTTCCTTTCGGCGGCGCGGTTGGCGCCCCGCCTTGTCAATTCCGACTCGATCTTTTTCTCGATTTCCGGGAAAAGCGCCATTGCTGTTTTCAGTTCTTCAATCTCCATGGAGTCGGCGAGCGAGACGATCCGCGCGGCGTAGTCGGCAATCGCGGCTATGCCGAGGCGTGTGCCCACTTCCTCCAGTTCCATGGCGAACGAGATGATGCCGCTGATGTTGTTCCGCCCGTGCTCAAAGCTCCATTTCTCGGAAAGCCCCGACCCCAGAGCCTGCGCGAGGTCCGAGAGCTTCTGCGTCTCGCGCTCCGCGAGCGACGTGAAGGGGCTTTGCTGGGCGTCGGAGGGGATGGAAGTCGCCACGCGCTCGCCCTTCAGCCATACGAGCAGGTGTTCCGCAAGGCTGTTTTTGCTGATCGGCTTCCTGATGACCTCCTCGGCGCCAAGCTTGACCGCCTGCGCGTCGGCCTGTCCTGAGAGGAAGGCGGTCAACACCATGATGGGGGTCTTCGCCGTCACGGCGTCGGCCTTGAGCCTTCTGATCGCCTCGATACCGCCGATCCCCGGCATTTTAAGATCCACCAGCACAAGATCAGGCGGGTTCGCCGCGGCGCGCGCGAGGCCGTCTTCGCCGCTTTCCGCCTCCTCCACGGTCAGTCCCATTGGCTCAAGATACGCCCGGACGAGGGATCTGCTTGATTCCGAGTCGTCGACCACGAGCACGCGGGCGGGGAGGAAGGTGTAGTCGACGCCTGGTTCCCCCCGCGGCTCATATTCCTGAGAGGTGAGCGAAAACACTTTCAAATTGTTGAGGGCAAGACTGATGCAACTCCCCGTGCCCACTTCGCTGGCGATGGCGATGGTTCCCCCCATCATCTCGACGAGCCTTTTGGTGATGGTCAGTCCCAGTCCCGTCCCCCCGAACTTCCTCGCGTCGTGCGAGTCCAACTGGGTGAACGCCTCGAAGATGGTGTCAAGCTGGTCCCGCGGGATCCCGATCCCCGTGTCGTCCACCGTCACGGTCATGTCGGCGTTCCCCTCGGTGTTCAATGCGACGGACACGCCCACCGTCACGCCGCCCTTCTCCGTGAACTTGACCGCGTTGCCGACGAGGTTGATCAGCACCTGCCTGAGTCT
>CAYTFM010000027.1:30135-42954 GCA_964436735.1 uncultured Victivallales bacterium
TTGGGCGAGGCCGAAGTGGACCGGTTTCACGGTCAAGCCCTTTCTTCCGGCGGACTCCGCGAAGATGTCGCAGATCTCGCAGGCGACCCGCCAGGGGGAGGCGGGGATGGGGTCGAGTTTCAGTTTTCCCGCCTCCATCTTCGAAAGGTCGAGGATGTCGTTGATAAGCCGCAGGAGCGTTCTGCCTCCCGACTGGATGGCCTTGAGGCAGCGCTTGCCCTTCTCGTCCGCGACGGTTCCGTCAAGCAGTTCGGTGAAGCCGAGGATGGCGTTCATGGGGGTTCTGATCTCGTGCGACATGTTCGCGAGGAACTCGCCTTTCGCATAGCTCGCGATCTCCGCTCTGAGGGCGAATTCGTTGGCTTTGGCGATGGCCTGCTCGAGTTGCTCGTTGATGCTCTCAAGCTCCCGCTTGCTTGTCGCCAGCAAGACGTTGGCCTCGCGGAGTGAGTTCTCGATCCGCGTCCTCTCCTCAATCTCCGCGTGAGCCAGTTTGTTGAGCTTCGAGATTTCGAAGATTTTGTTCACGGACTCCGTCACGTCGTTGATCATGAACAGGATGAACGAGCTCCTGCCGCGCGACAACCGCGTGACAACGGTGTGCTGGATCTGCTGTTCGCCGTTGTTCAGGGTGACGGGCAGTATGTGTTTGTGCAGATATGAGGAGAAGACGACGGGAGGGCCGCCGTCGAACAAGACCTCGAGCCTGCCGCGGTACAATTCGTTTTTCAGGTGGGGGTACACGTCGAACACGAGGCGGCCGAGCATGTCCTCGCGCTTCTTCTTGGTCCACTGCTCAAGACAGGAGTTCCAAAAGGCGATCGAATACTCCTTGTCGAGGACCATGAGCCCCATGGGGATGTAGTCAAACAGCTCGAACTCGGTGGTCGTCATCGATATCGCCTACAGAGTGACAATTGCGTTGAAAACAGGAGAGGCATTCACCACACTAAAGCAAGGCGGCCCGTTCGACCGCTGCACAGATGGCTGATGTCATATGAGGTGGCTACTCACGTGGGGTGCGGCTAAGCCCCGCCTTGCGTGATGAGCTTTTCGACTTTCTCGATCAGGGCTTCGAAAGAGGAGAGCTCGAACACGATGAACACCATGCCGTCGACGTTCTGCTTTTCCACGAGGAAGCTCATGTGGGCCAGCAGATAGACGACCTCGCCGCCGTCGTCCGAGGCTCCCGCCTCCACGATCTGCCGGATCTTCGCCTCCGAGTATTGGGGCAGGCTGTAGTTGAAGAGCTCGTCAAGCAGGTTCGATATCGACCCCATCACGCCGTTGAGCACGATGTTGCCCACCTCGTTCAGGATGCCGGATTTCATTGAGTCCATGTCCAGGTCGGTCTGGGTGTCGGCCATGAGCGTCGACACGAGCCTGGCCGCGCTCGCCTTGGGGAAGAGGAGCGAGGCGAACCCCGAGAACTTTCCGTCGAACCGGAGCTGGACTGACGAGTGAACCTCGTCGGGCATGCCCAGAATGTCGCTGGCGGCGAGTTCCTTGTTTGAGTATATCTTCACCGTGGGGACGGCGAGCCGTATATGGGAGGACATCAGATTGTTGAGAGATGTTGCCGCTCTTCCCACGCCGATGTTGATGAGTTCTTTGATGGCGTCAAGGTGGCGTTCAGTATGGCGCATGGAAGAGTTCTCCTAAGCGCGGATGACTTGTGTGAGCACGGCGGAGAGTTTCTCCCTGTCCCTGAAATACTGCTTCTCGAAGAAGGCGGCAACGCCGAACTCGTTCAGGCAGCGGTCGGCGGTGGTTTTCTGGATGTCGCTTGACACCACGACCAGCGGCACGACCCTTCCCGTCTCCTTCTCTTTCGCCTTGAGGGCGGCGATGAGTTCATACCCTCCCATCAAAGGCATGAGAAGATCGAGGCACACGCAATCGAACAGCTCCGCCGAGAACTTCTCGAGGGCTTCCTTGCCGTTAGCCGCCAGCACCACCTCGTATCCAAGGGATTGCAGGGACTTCGAGAGGATGTCCCGCGCGAGGAATGAGTCGTCAACTACGAGTATTTTCGCCATGTGACCTACTCCGGTTTGGCCTTCTTTTTCGTGTTCGCCGCCGGCTTCTTCGCCGCGTCGTCGGCCTTCTTCGCCTCGTCATCGCCGCTACCGCCCGATGGTGGTTCAAGCTCGTGGATCGCGGGGATGTTGGCGTAAAGCTTCAGCGGTTTGATTTTGTCGAACTCCGACTTCAGGCTGGAGATCGAGTTGTCGAGCTGGTCGAGCCATTTGAAGGACACCTCGTTGTCGCCGCCGCGCTGGCCGATCAAGGCCTTGCAGGAGTCGGTGAAGAGTTGAATCGGCTTTCTGATGTTCACGTCCTTGCCGCCGCCCCGCATGCACCTGTCCTGAATGAGGGAGGCGAGATAGGACATCCGGGCGAAGTCCTTGTCCACCTCGGTCTTGTTGAAGCCGGTCGTGCCGCGTTTGGTCTTGAAGCGGGAGTTCAGGTTTTTCACGAATTTATTGACCAGCGAGGCGATCTCGTCGAGGTCGTCGGTGGCCTCAGGCCTGTCGGCGGCGGCCTCGGCTGTTTTCGGCGCCTCCGGTTCCGCGGCCTCGGGGGCTTTGGGAGCTTCGGCGGGGGGAGTGGTTTTCGCCGTCTCGGCCAACGGCTCCGCGGCGTCCTTCTTCGCCACGTCCCCCTTGCTTCTCTCGTTGATGAGCTTGAGGAGGCGGTCGGAGAGGCATCCGGTCTTCATCACCAGGGCCTTGGCGTCCTTCATTCTGCCCGCATTGATGTCGGCGGCCACCTGATACAAGTTCTTCGCCGTCGCGCTTCCGAATTTCGCCCGTGCGGTGCGCTCCTCGGGGTGGAGCCTGCTCAGCGGCAGCCTGCCTCCCACTTTCTCGCCTTTCGGCGTGCACACGATCGTGCCGTCGTCTTTGACGGAAAGAATCTTCACCTCGGTGAGTGGCTTGCTGCCGATTTTGAGCGGGATGGTCTTGCCGATTTCTGCTTTGAAGGCGGTGATGACCGACTCCTCGCCCTTGCGCACATCGGCAAGGAGGTCCGTGGCGTCGGCGAGCGTTTTTTTCGCGGTGGCGTCTGGGCACTCGAGGGGGGTGGCGGCTTCCAGCAGGGCGAGAGCCGTCTTGAAGTCGCATTGGGCGATCTCGGCGACCGCCTTGTCGAGGGCCTCGTTGACGGCTTTGCTCTTCAGGTCATCGCCGTCGGATGGTTTGATGGCCTCGGGGGTGGCCGCTCCGCGGGTCGCGGTTTCCAGGCTTTTTTCAGCGGGCACTCCATCGGGAGCCGGTTTGCCGGAAACAACTTCGGGGGAGGGCTGCTTGGCGGCTTGATCCGTCGGTTTGCCGGTCTCGGCCGCGCGTGGGGTTTGCACGGTTCTGGCGTCGACCTCCTTGCGGCCGGTCGTCCCTGCGGTGGTTCCCGCCGCGTCTTTCTGTTGCTGGAAAAGCACCTCGCCGTATTTTCGCTGGAACAGCGCGCGGTCGGCGGCGGAGGGGGTCTTGATGGCCAGTTCGTAAAGCGGGATGGCGGTGTCGAAGTCTTTCGGGTCGGTGGCGAGACGCGCTTCGGCGGCGTCGAAGGCGTCCTTGGCCTTGAGTTCCAACTCGGCGTTCTGTCTTTTCTCCGCGTTGACTTTGCTGTGCTGGATGCCGAGGAGGACGGCGATCACGATGGCGGCGGCGGCGGCGGTGGACACGAGCAGCAGCAGCTTGCGCGTCCGGGGATTCGCGAACAGGGAGGAGCGTTCCTCCTCATCTTCGTCCTTTTTGTCCGCATCCGCAGGGGTCGCCTTGACGGCCGGCTCCGTGTCCGCCCCGCCGAGACGTTTCTTGGCGGTCTCCGCCTCGGCGATGAGCTCGCTCCACGAGGAGAAACGCTCCTCGGGCTTTTTCGCCATCATGCGCCGGATGAGTTTGGCGGTATCGGCTCCGAGCCGCGCGAGTCCCAGCATCTTCTCCAGAGGGGCTTGAATGGTCTCCCCCGTCTGCTTGCGCATGATCTGCTCGACTTGTTCGGATTCGAATGGTGGAGACCCGACGACCATGTGGTACAGGACCGCGCCGAGCGCGTACATGTCGCTGCGCCAGTCTGCCGGCTTGGCGCCGCACTGTTCGGGGCTCATGTAGTGGGGCGAGCCGAGTGTTTCTCCCCGCTTGATCGCCGTGTCGTAGAGCAGCGCGCCGATGCCCGCCTCGCAGACTGTCGGCTTGCCGGTGGTGTCGGAGACGATGATCTTCGACGGCTTTAGTTCGCCGCAATGGCTTCCCACGCGCGTGAGCAGTTGCTCGAGCCCCCTCGCGGTGTTGACGACGACGTCAAGTCCTTCCGTCTCGGTGAAGCGTCTTCCCTTCTCCAGCAGCCTGCCGATGGTGGGGCCGACCGGACGCTCCATGGCGAAGACGACGCGTTTGTTCTCCAGTCCGGCGGCGAGCACGCCCGCCACATGATCGCACTTCGCGCCGATCAGCAGGCGGATCCCGTTCATCATGTCCTTCGCCGCGGCCTCGGTGGGGATGTGCTCGGGGTTGATCATCTTGACGAAGACCAATGCCGAGGTCTTTTCGTCTTTCGCGACCCAGAGGTCGCCGCTCTGCGACTCCTCCACATGTTCGGCGAGTTTATAGGCGCCAAGAACGGTGGTTCCCACTTTAAAGACGGCATCCGAGCCCTGTTGACTTTTGTTCGACTCCACGGCGGCGGCTCCTTGTTGAGGTATGGAAAATGAGCTTGAAAAAAACCAGACTCGGCTACCTAATACTATACGCCATGCGGCGGCACTGTCCATAGGGAGTTACCACGGTGGGTAAATCATGGTATAGAAGGGGAATTGTTATTTCGTGTGCCAAGCTGAATTGGGGAAGATCCCCACGGCCTTGTGCCGTGGGTGAATGAAATCAGTCGGCTACATACGGGCACAAACCCCTCCCCGTCCCCGCGGCGCAAAGCGCCGCGGGGACGGGGAGGGGAAGGGGGGAAAGGATTGGTGGCTGGCAGGGTTGCTTGTGATCTTACTCACCCACGGCACAAGGTCGTGGGGGTCGAACATGGAGCCCAAGTCCCGGCGAAGCCGGTTACGTTCAACGCGGGAGTGCGTGGAGTTCGGCCGTCAGTGTGCGGGCAAGGCGGCCGTGGAACACGTATAAATACGATATGTCATTCTATCGCAGGTGCTTGCTATCTATGGGGTTTCTGCTATTTTCACTAGAGCAAAGGATGAGGTGGCCCAATGGATGGCTTTCGTGCGAAAGTTGTGGAGTCGATCATCAACGCCGATCTGGATGGCGGCACCGCCCTCCTGCAGACCTGGGCGGACGCCAACGGCTACGAGCGGCTCGCGGAAGAGGTGATCATCCCGGTTCTGGACCATTTCACCGCGGTGTATGTATCCTCCGACGAGTCTCCTCTCGCCCGCGGCTACGTCGCCGCCAAGCTGGCCGAGCGCGGCATGCAGATGATCTTAGACGCCACATCCCTTTCTACTAGAGGCGCGGAAAAGGGCGTCGTGGTCATCGGGAACATCGAGGACGACTTCCACTCCCTTGGCCGCCGCATCGTGGGAACCTTTCTGACGTCCCATGGTTGGGATGTCAGAGATATGGGCAATGACGTCCCGGCCACGGACTTCGTCGACAAGGCCCTCGAGGTCGGCGCGTCGGTGATCGGCGCCTCGGCGATGATGCTCACGACGGCGATGAACATCGCGAAGCTACGGGAGGAGATTGACCGCAGGGGGCTGCGCGGGAAGCTGCAGCTTGCCGTCGGGGGAGCCATCTTCATTCTCCGCCCCGAGCTTGTGGCCGAAGTGGGCGGCGACGGCACCGCGAAAACGGCCATCTCGGCCCCGGCGTTGTTCGACGAGCTTGCCGCCAAGGCCGCGGTATGGAGGGGATGATGAATGGAAAGGAACGGGTTTTCGCCACTCTTTCCGGCGCGCCATGCGACCGACGTCCGTTCACCGCCACGCTCTGCCTCTATGGCGCGCGGCTGACAGGCCGCCCGCTACTTGAGCACTACCGGTGCGCCGCGGCGTACGCGGAGGGGCAGGCTGCCGTCCGTGACGCGTTTCATCCTGACATCCTGTTTTCTCCCTTCGCCTTCGCCTTGATCGGCGAGGCCTTTGGCGTCGGCGTCAAATTCTTTCCAAACCAGGCCCCCAACACGACACGCCCGGCCGTGGCGTCCGTCGACGACCTTCCGGGACTTTCCTTTCCCGACATCGATTCACATCCCAACCTGCTGTATGTGAGAGAGGCGTTGCGTGCCATGGTGGCCTCGACGCGCGGCGAGGCGGCGATCGCCGCCCCGACGCCCGGACCCGCCGAGCTCGCCATAATGGTTCTCGGTATGGATGCGACGATGAATATGCTCTTGTTCGATCATGTGGGATTCGAACGGGTCATGGACATGTTCTATCCTTTCTACGAGCGATGGTGCAACGCATTGCTTGCGGACGGGGCGGACTGCGTGGTCGTGCCCGCCACCTTCCTGAGCCCGGCCCTGCTGCCGCGGGACGTGATCGAGACCGTTGCCCTGCCCGTCTACAACCGGGCCTTCCAGCTCGTCAAGGGGCCCGTGGTGGCGCATCACGCGGGGGCGCCGCTGGGCAAACTCGTCGACATCGCCTCGAGCTTCCCCGGCAACGTGATCGCCTTGGTCCCCGATGGGAAGGACGACTATGCCGCGTGCCGCCAGCTCATCCCGTCTCGGATGGCGCTGATCTATGGCCTGAACGGCATCAGCCTTCCGGCAATGTCGGCGGACGAGGTCGAGGCCGTGTACCGTCAGATAGCAATCCGGGCGGGAGAGGACGCGCGGCTCATTCTCGCGACGGCTGGTCCGGACGTGCCGTTCGAAACACCTCGGGAGACTATCAGCGCGATCGGCGCAGCGGTGATTCGATGACGGAGGAAGGGCATCTGTCAGCAGGGGCGGGGCGGATCGCCTGCGTCGCCTGCTCTGTCTTCCGCGGCGAGTTGGATGCGCTGCGGGGGCGGGGGCAGGTCGATTTCCCGGTGAGCTTTCTCGACTCGTCGCTGCATATGAAGCCCTCCGCGCTCCGCGGGGAGCTTGAGCGGATGGTCGACGAACTTCGCTCGGACGGAGCGAAGGTGCTGCTCGTCTATGGTGACTGCCATCCGTACATGCGGGAGATGTCGAAGCGGGAAGGGGTGCGGAAGGTGGAGGGCGTCAGTTGCGTCGAGATCCTTCTCGGCCGCGAAGCGAGGAGGAAATATCTGAAGGAGCGGGCGTTCATGCTCTTTCCCGAGTGGATCGGACGGTGGCGTGAGCTGCTGACTGATGAACTGGCGGGGCAGGGCGACTCGGTGAGGATGATGCTGCGCGAGTCGCACGACAAGTTCATCTATCTGGACACGGGGACGCGGCCGCCGCCTTACGACGAACTGCGCGCATGCGCCGAGTTTTTTGGCATTCCATACGAGACGCTGCGGGTCGATCTCGGTACGTTGCTTGGAAAAATCCGGGCGGCCGCCGCGCAATTGCAGGAGCGAGTATGAACGTCACCGTGATGGATTTTCCTGAACCCTGAACCCCGAGCGTTTCCATGAGTCCAGAGGCACGACAACCGGAGTTGGTAGACCCTACGGTTCCCTATATGACGCTCGACATCGTCTCGCGGGTGCTGGAGCTTGCCGACGATCTGCCGCGTCTTTCCGCCCTCATCACCGAGGAGATCAGAGAATTGACCGGCGCTCGGTTTGTGGTCCTCCTGCAGTTCTCGGCCACGAATGGCGGAGCGCACAAGGCGCTCGGCGTCAATCCCGCACGCAGAGCGGATATCTGTGACACCCGAGGTTTCGGCGTCCTCGTCGACGCCGTGAGGGCTCTCGACGAGTTGACGGTCTGGAACGTGTCCGACGCGGTCGAGCCAGTCGCGGAGGCGCTGCGCGCATTGTCGTTCGACCTCAATCTCGCCGTGCCTCTGAAAGCGGGGGCCGAGCGGGTCGGCGCGCTGCTGGCGCTGGGGGTGCCGTACGAGAAAAAAATGGGATGGATTAGGATTACGATCAATCCGCTGTCGAGCGTGCTGTCGTTGATATTGAGGAACGCCTTTCTCATACAGAACCAGGAGGAGCTGATCAACGCGCGCACAGCGGCCTTGCGGGTAAGCGAGGCGGAGATGCGCAAGGCGAAGGAGGTGGCCGAGGCCGCCAACAGGGCGAAAAGCGAATTCCTCGCGACCATGAGCCACGAGCTGCGCACGCCCCTCAACGCCGTCATCGGCTTCACTGATCTCTCCTTGGGAACTGCGCTGAACGATGAGCAACGAGGCTTCCTCCAAATCGTCTACCGGCGCAGCATCGACCTGCTTGGCATCATCAGCGATATCCTTGATCTGGTTAAAATTGAGACGGACAGGTTGGACGTTGTCTCCGAGGAGATTGACGTCTGCAAGATCGTGGCGGACGCGGTGGAGACCATCGAGTTGGAGGCCAAGCGGAAGAACCTTTCCTGCCACGTGGTTATCGATCCCGGTGTTCCCGCGATCCTGCTGGGGGACAGCCTCCGCTTGAAGCAGATACTGGTCAACCTTCTTGGGAACGCGGTGAAGTTCACGGAAAAGGGCGAGATTCGGCTTGCGGTGGCGCGGCGGACCGCCGACTTGTCGGACCGCGGGCATGTGTCAACCACCTCGTCGACTGACGTCCTCCTCTTCACCGTCAGCGACACGGGCATCGGCATATCCTCCGACAAGATTGGGCTGGTGTTCGATTCGTTCTACCAGGCCGACAGCAGCAGCTCCAGAAAATTCGGTGGGGTGGGGCTCGGACTTGCCATCTGCGCGCGGTTGATCGAGAAGATGGGTGGGCGCATCTTGGTGGAGAGCGAGGTGGGTAAGGGAAGCGTATTCTCGTTCCGCCTGCCATTGCGCCCCACCGCGGCGCCATCCTCCGTCGCCGCGTCGGATGTGCCCGGTGCGAAGCCTGCCGGAGTGGTTCCGCGGGAGGATGCCGGAGGGCTGCGCATCCTCGTGGGGGAGGACGATCCCATGAGCGTCTGGCGCGTCGAGGCCATCCTGCGTTCGAGTGGATATGAGCTGCGGTCCGTGGAGACGGGGAATGAGGCCCTCAAGGCGGTCGCCGCGGAGAGGTTTGACGCGGTTCTCCTGGATGTGCAGCTTCCTGGCATGAGCGGTCTGGATGTCGTGGCCGCCATTCGGGAGATGGAGGCCGCGGGACGTCTCCCCGGCGCGTCGCGGAGGCGGTTGCCCGTCATCGCGTTCACCGCGTTCGCCATGGCGGGCGACCGTGAGCGCTTCCTTGCCGCGGGAATGGACGCATATCTTGCGAAGCCTGTCGTCAAGAAGGATCTTATCGATGTGTTGCGCGCCAGCGTGAAGGGATAGGGAATTCAACGCGGCATCGTTTCGCTGCCGCTGACTCCTCCTTGACAGTCGGGGCTCGGTTCACGGCGTCTGAGCAGAGCCACGAGCGTGAGCGAGTGGTTACAGTCGCGGCCGCAACGGCCGCCTAATAATTGCCGAGGCGCTTCCAGACGTCGAGGATCAGCTCGTAGCGCGCCAGGCGCATGCCGGTGTAGACGCAGTTGCTGGTGGAGAAGATGTACCCGCCGCCTGGCATCCCCTGCTTCAATGCGTATTCGGCGGACTCCGCCACCTCCTTGTCCGTGCCCGTGTCCATCAGGGCGCAGTTGACATTGCCGATGAGGCACACGCGGTGGCCGTACTTTTTCTTGACCACGGCGATGTCGACGTTTCCCTGGGGGTCGAGTGAATGCAGGGCATGCGGATTGGCGTCGACAAGTTGGTCGAGGATCGGGTTGATGTCGCCGTCCGTGTGCTTGATGGTGTAAAAACCCATGCTGCGATAGCCGGCGATGAGCGTGGAGAGATACGGTGTCACGAATTCCGAGAACTGCCCCGGGCTCAGGAACGGTCCGTTGTTGAAGCAGTAGTCGGCGCAAAGAGCGAAGCCGTCAAGCCCTCCGTGCGCCTTATACTTCGCGGCGGCCGCAAGGGCGGTTTCGACAGCCTTCTCCTGCTCACGCTTGATCGCGTCGGGCTCGTCGACAAGCCGGTAGGAAAGCTTCTCGATGTCGTTGCCTCCGGGTATTCCCATCGTGGAGTCTCCATGCTTCATGATGAAATACCGGTCGCCGCTTTTCTCGCGGATGAGGTCGATCAGACGGCAGGTTTCCTCGAAGGAGCCGGGGTTCGGATGGATGAAGATCGCGCTGTGCCCGTAGCGCCTGGCGGTCTTGATGTAGAGGTCGGCCATGTCGTTCCGATGCAACCGCCGCTCCTTCTCCTCCATCTGATCCCACTGATGGTAGGAGCGTTGCGACGGATGGATTTTGCCGAACGCCTCCATCGTCAGAAAGAACACCAGCTCGAAATGCGGCACGCGGCCTTTGATCGGACGACGCTCGAGGGCGGCGATGAATTTCTCGCGTGGCGTCATTGGCGCACGCCTCCCGCCGCCTGGTAGAGGGCGACGACCTTCTCCGGGGCGATCTCGGCCAGGATGTTGTGGACGCAGCAGAAGACGTAGCCGCCATCCGCGCCGAGGGTCGCCGACACCCGCGCCGCCTCTTTGCCGACATCATCCACGGTGCCGAGCGGCAGGGTCGCCTGCGAGTTGATGCCGCCGCCCCACATGGTGAGGCGCTTCCGGCATTTCTCCTTCCACTCAAGCGGGGTGCGCCCGCCCGCCGGCCATTGGATCGGATTGAGAATGTCGAATCCCGCCTCGATGATCATGTCGAGGATGTCGTAGATGGCGCCGCAGGAATGCAGAAAGATCTTGACGTCGGGGGCGGCCGCGTGGCAGGCGGTGTTGATCCGCTTGTGGTAGGGGAGGAAGAGTGTGCGGAAGACGTCAGGCGGCGCGATCAGCTGGTTTTGCGTGCCCCAGTCGTCCGCCGCCGTCAGCGCCACGTCGACGTAGGGCGCGATCTTGGGCATGAGCAGACTGATGTTGTGGATGACGTGCTCGGTGACGATCTCGTGGAGTTCGGCGACGAAGTCCGGCTCGGTCATGCAGAGGATGGGGAACACGGCCATGCCGCCGTACCCTGCGATGCCCATCGGCGCCTGGATCGCCGAGTTGTTGAAGAACACCGCGCGGTCGGTCGACTCGCGCACCTGACGGCACAGCTCCACGATCGGCTTCGCGGTCTTTTCCGTCAGACGCCTCTTTTTCAGGTCCTTGCGCATCTGCGCGAGGTCGGGCTTCGGGAGGTCTGCCATGAGGTCGACCGGCTGCCCGCCATGTGGCGCGTCGAACACGTGGGAGTCCGGCAGCATGATCGCCCAGTCGCCCTGCTTGATGGAACCGTCGGACTCGGCGTGGAAGTTCTCCGGATTGCGCACCTTGGCACCGGGAAGGCGTCCGTTGAAGTCGTAGCTTTTCCACTTACGCGGCTGCGGAATGGCGTTGGTGACGTCATTGAGGATGGTCACGAAGTCGCAGCCGAGGGCGTCAAGCACGTCGAGGTCTGGCAATGCGAGCATCTGTCCGGTGTCCTCTATCCGCGTGGCCCGTGGCTTCAGCCCGAGGGCGGCGACCAGCTTCGGATAGGCGAAGGCCGAGATCGAGGTCGAACGCATCCCTCCCATATCCCGGGGAAGACGGTCGGTGGGCTTGAAGTTCATCGCGGCCAGGGCTCGCTCGCGGGAGGTCATGCTGTGCATCCTTTCGCCGAAGTGGTTGTTCACGATTCGAGACGACCATTCAAAACCATTGCAATTGTGCGCGCACAATTGCATGTGTGGTAAATATACATACTCATTTTATCACACCAGCACCTGTGTCGCACTTGGAATATTCCGCAGAGTGTGGTAATTTTCCTGCGAATACGGCAGAGCTAACCGACCGGACCCCATCGGTCGTTCGCAGCCTGCCCAATGCCCAATGACCAATGACCAATGACCAATGACCAACACCATGCGCCATTCACCCGACATCCCCAAATGCCCCTTGCCGCTGCGGGGGTTTCCCGTCATCAGCTCGGCGGGACGCTACCCGCTGCGGGACCAGGATTTCTCGCAACACTATCAAGGCCGCACGCACGCCATACATTTGTATGACTACGAAGGCACTATTAGAATGGAAGACCACGAGTTTCCGCTGCGTCCCGGCGCGCTCACGTTGTCGGTGGCGGGCGGGGTGACGCGCTACCATCTGCCTTCGCCAGGGCACCATTGGTGCGTCCACTTCATTCCGCTGAAGGTAAGCAAAGGAGAAAGCTTCGAGATGCCCTGGATCCTCGACACGGGGCCGATGGCGTCGCATGTGGTGGAACGCTTCCGGGGTATCTCGCAGCTGTACCTCCAAGGACGGCTTGGCGAACCCGGCTCCGACGTGGCCGAGGCGTCGGCCTCCGTCGCCCTCCAGGATCTGCTGCTCTGGATCGGACGATGGGCGATGGCGACCGAGTCCGGCTCCACCCCGCGGGGAGCCGCCGCCGAGATCGCCTCGCTCGCGCTGGGCATCATCGACGAGCGCTTCGCCGAGGAGGCGACGGTTCCGGCACTGCTCAAGGAGGTTGGCGTAAGCCACAACCGGACGTCCCGCTGCTTCACGGAACGGATCGGCATGTCCCCCGCCCGCTACCGCCTCCAGCGCCGTATAGAACACGCCCAACTGCTCCTGCGCACCACCCGCCTCTCCGTCAAGGAGATCGCCCAGATGGTCGGCATCCCCGACGCCCAGCACTTCAACAAGCAGTTCCGCCGCATCGCCGGCACGAGCCCCTCCGACGCCCGCGACCGAGAGTAAAACTTCATGGGACTCCGCCCCATCACCCCGCCAAAGGGCTTGAGAAGCCCTCTGGACACCCGATACT
>CAYTFM010000028.1:0-3383 GCA_964436735.1 uncultured Victivallales bacterium
ATCTATACTGTTCTATGTCTGTAGCGTGTGATAAAATAGTTGCCGCGGGGTCGGTGACGGAAACAGCAGAGAAAACAATTTTGAGGACAAAATTGTTTTTGAAGTTGGTTGAGTTCCATAAATTTGGTTGCGCCCGCAGGTTTGGTGCGGAAATGAATACCTAAAAAGTCCTAATGCCTGTCACAAACGGGAAACACGATGCCGCCTGCGCGGCGAGGGGCTACCACTAGGATTTTGTGGCCCACTGATGTCTTCAGCCGCTGACGAGGCCAAGCTTCTTGAGCTCCAAGTGGAGCTTGTCCTTCGTGATGGGTTTCACGAGATAGGACTCGCACTGCTCTTTGAAGGCTTTGAGGATATTCTTCGAGTCGCCGAGGGCGGTGGTCATGATGATCTTCACGCCGCGGAGCCCGGTGACTCCTTTCTGCGCCTCGATCGCGCGGATCTCCGTCAACGCCTCGTGCCCGTCCATCTCGGGCATCATGACGTCAAGGCAGACGAGGTCGTACTTCTCGTTCTCGATGGCCATTTTGAACGCCTCGACGGCCTCTTTGCCATTGACGGCGATGTCGCAGTCTCCGTAGCCGGAGAGAAACTTGCACAGGACCTGCCTGCTGAGAAAAGCGTCTTCAACAATAAGAATTTTCATCGCTATGCGTCCCCTTCGGTTGCCGCCAGTGAAAGGCGCCTCAGTGCTTACGGAAAAACACTGTTAAGCCTCGGCGGATTCCCAATGCATACGCTATCATAGCATGCCTGCGGCGGGCTTTCAACATCGCCGCGGCGCGACTCGTAAAATCCTTCGCGGGGGGATTGCATATTGCGCGCATACGAGAGAAATTAATTCTCCTTAAAATGTAGTGATGCATTCTCATTAATCGCAATACCGGGCGACGACAGGATTCTCCTTATGCCAGAGCAGGGATTGATACAGACACAGAGTCTCCGACAGGAGCAGATACTGGCCCCCAGCCAGATCCAGTCGTTGGAGATACTCCTTGCCCCTACGCTGGAGCTCCAGGCCAGGGTCACGCAGGAGATGGCGTCCAATCCGCTTCTCGAACAGCTTGACGACAGCAACGGCGAGAGCGAGGCTCTCTCTGACGAGACGCAGAACGGCGAGGCGGAGATGCTGGAGCCGCACGGCTCGACGGAGCCGATTGACCGTGAGAGGGATGACGACGAGGAGTTGGCCCGGCTCGTGCAGATGGCCGACGAGTGGCGGCAAAGCCTTCCCAGCGCCTCTCTCGAACGGCACACCGCCGAGGACGAGGAGCGCCGTCAGTTCTTCTTCGACTCGCTGGTTGACGAGCCCTCGATACAGGAGCAGCTTTTGACGCAGCTCCGGTTTGCCGACGCTGATCCGGAGACGGCCCGGTTGGCTGAGCTCGTCATCGGCAGCATCGACGACCAGGGCTACCTGAGGAGCCATCTCGCCGATCTGATCACCATCAGCGGCGCCACGTCCGAAAACATGGACACGGCCCTCCGGCTCGTGCAGGGGTTCGACCCGCCCGGGGTCGCCGCCCGCGACCTCCGCGAGTGCCTCCTGCTTCAATTCGATCGTCTCGGCAAGAAAAACACGCTCGCCTGGCGGGTCGTGGAAAGCCACCTTGACGATATCGCCCGGAACCGCCTGCCGCAGACCGCCAAAGCGCTCGGGGTGAGTATGGTCGAACTGGACGAGGCGGTGCGCGCGATCAGACTTCTCTCGCCGCATCCCTGCTCGGTCCTCGCTCCCGACAGCCCGTTCTTCATCGTCCCGGAGGTCACCGTCGTGAAGGGCGAGCTTGGCTACGAGCTCATCTACGAGGAGAGCTCTCTTCCCCGCCTGCGAATAGCCTCGCACTATTTCAAACTGCTGGAGAATCCCGAGACGCCTCAGGCGACGAAGGATTACATCAAGGAAAAGCTGCTCAGCGGGAAGAACCTCATCAAGAGCCTCGAACAGCGCCGCAAGACGATCGTGCAGATCGCACAGGTCATCGTCGATACCCAGTTCGACTTCCTCGAGAAGGGCGTCGACGGCCTCAAGCCGCTCACTATGAAGCAGGTGGCCCAGAAAATCGGCGTCCATGAGACGACCGTCAGCCGCGCCATCGCCCACAAGTACATCCAGACCCCCCAGGGGCTTCACGAGTTCAAATTCTTCTTCACCTCAGGCTACCAGGCCAGCGATGGCGGACTCATCTCCAACCGCGGCGTCATGGAGATGATCAGGGACATGGTCGAGGACGAGGATCCCGCGAAGCCGCTGTCCGACGACCACATCGCCAAGCTTCTGAATGAGAAGGGCCTCCCCGTCGCCCGCCGCACCGTCGCCAAATACCGCGAAGAGCTGAACATTCCCTCGTCGCACCTGAGAAGGGAGCATCAGTGATAAAATTTCGTTGGCGAAATTTTATAATGGCAGGTTGCTTCCTCGTGTGCGTTGCCGCGGCGTTCCTCATGCGGAGTCATCATTACTCGCTCGAGGCAAAGAAGTTCGGTGACTTCATTCCGTTCACCCTTGAGAGCGCGATGATGTATTCCTATGCGCTCGAGGCGGCGGAGACGGGTCGGATTCCGGCGTTCGACGAGCGGCTGGTCGGCATGAAGGACGTGGCGGTCCACCGTCAGATGTCGATCGGGCTGGAGTACTTCGTCGGATACGGCTACCGTCTGAAGTGTCTCCTTCTCGGTCAGACGCCCGTCTACACCTTGGACAACCCCTACGAGTACAATCCTGACTTCACCCACTGGGTTCGACTCCAGATGCGATTCTGGATCAGTCTCAGCGCGGGGTTTATCCTGGTGTGGCTCGCCGCCCTTGGCTGCCGCTGGCAGACCGCCCTGCTTGGCGGGATGCTGTTCGCGGTCGCGCCCGCCGCCGTGGCGAGGGCGACGGGACAGGATCTGATCATGGAGAACTTCGCGATCACGCCGATCGTCGCCGCGTTCGCGTTCTATCACCTCTCCCTGAGGCGCGGCGGCTGGTTGGCTCTCCTCCTCATGGCCGTTTCCGCCTACGTCGCCTTGGCCACGTGGGACATGTGTCAGCTCTGCTTCGGCCTGTTCGTCGTCTGGGAGTGCCTACGAATCATGGCCGGAGGAGCCGTCTCCAGAAGGCGGCGGAACGCGCTCGTCGTCTTCGCCGCCGCGGCGCTGCTGGCGGGGCTGACGGTGCCGTATCTTCAGACACACCGCTTTCTGTGCTCGCCGATGATGACGGTCGCGGTTCCCGCGCTGCTCGCGCTCGCGCTCGCCCGCAGAGGCGCCTTACCCCGCAAAGGCTACGCCGGTCTTGTCCTCCTTGCCGTCTTCGCCGTTCTCTGGTATGCCGTCTGGCGACATTTAGGCTACGGGGGCAACTACGGTCACTTCTGGTCGCTGCTTAAGGCGAA
>CAYTFM010000028.1:3393-8162 GCA_964436735.1 uncultured Victivallales bacterium
GCGGATCCTATGGACGCCCGCCCTCCATTCGGCGTCGCTCCGCGAGTCGCTGTTCCTCTTCGGCAACATCGGTTTCACGTTGCTGGGCGCCGCGCTGGTTTTCATCTGGCCGTGGGGCCGCCGCGCCTTCGTCCGCGAGCTGCCGCGGACCGGACTGCCGCTTTTCATGGCCCTTGTCTTCTGCGTCCTCTACATCTTCATGGTGAGGTTTCACGCGCTCGGCATCATCTTCCTGTGCGTCTTCGTCGCCCTGCTCTTCGACAGGCTCGCGCGGTTTCCCTCGTGCACCGTCTCGCCGCTCGTCCTGCTTCTTGCCGGCGTTCAAATGCTCGCGTTCCTGATGCTGCTCGCGGTCTCGGTCGCGTCGACGGCGACAGGGCTTGGTTTCGCGGTGTTTATCGTGTTGGGACTGGCGGGGGGGATCGCCGCCTTTCTCACGGCAGTCGGCGCCTTCTTCTACTATTTGTGCACGAAATTCCTCGCCACAAGCTGGTGGCCTCGGCGTCTCGTCTTCATGTCTCTTCTGCTCGTGGTCGGCGTCGAGGCGGAGTGGTCCGGCTGCGTCGCCGAGGGGATCGGCCGCAAGTACGGCGGTGAATACCTTAGTGAGAAGGCCGATCTCATCAAATGGTTCCGCTCCGAGGGACTCGAGGATGAGGTGATCCTCACCGACTTCACGCTCTCTCCCATGCTGAAGGCCTATTGCCGCGAGAGGATCATCCTCCAGCCGAAGTTCGAACTGGGACGGACGCGGGACATGGTGCAGGAATACCTCGACCTCGTCTACCGCGGCGACGAGCGGTCATTCAACGCCTTCTGCGTCAAAAACGGCGCGAAATACTATGTGTTCGACAAGGGGTTGGCGGGACCACCCCACATCTACAGTTCGCGCTACGTCGCCAACGCCGTCGATATTGGGGAGCGGGCCCCGGTCCGCCGCTTCATCCAGGAGCCTGACAGCATGCGGCTCTTCTACCGCATCGACCCGCCGCGTTGGGCGGCGAAGGAATTTTCGAACAAATATGCGGTATTCAAGGTCATTTCGCCCGACGACCACACGCGCGCGCTGGCGTTCACCGCCGAGGCCAAGCGCGTCATGGGCAGCGCCGAGGAGGATCTCGCCCGACGGCTCGTCAAGGCGGCTGTCTACGCCGATCCGAACCACGAGCCTGCCCGCATTCTCTACGCCCTGATTTACGGTGAGCCGCCCAACATCCGGCTCCGCGGTTTTTGATTTTCCGGGGGAACGGAAAATCAAAAACCATATACGGATGTCGAGGGAAACATGAAGCACGCTCCGCGCAAGATCACGGGGTTTCCGCCAGTTGAGCGCGGGGACGCGCGGGTGCTGATCTTGGGATCAATGCCCAGCGAGGAGTCGCTGCGCAAAGGGCAATATTACGGCCATCCTCAAAACCAGTTCTGGCGGATCGTGCCGGATGTTCTGGGGTTTCCCGTCGGCCTCCCTTACGAGCAGCGGACCGAGAAGCTCAGGGAGAACGGCGTCGCCTTGTGGGACGTGGTCATGACCTGCCGGCGGAAAGGGAGCCTCGACGCCAACATCAAGGACGAGGCACCCAACGACATCGAAGACTTTCTCCGCGGCCATCCTCTTGTGCGGCGGATCATCCTCAATGGCCAGACGGCCGCCACGCTTCTCAGGCGCCACTGGAGAAGCATCATTCCCGCCGATGTGGAGACGCTCACGCTTCCTTCGACCAGTCCCGCCTGCGCCACGCTCAGCTACGAGCGCAAGCTCGAGCTATGGCGGGCCGCTCTTGCGGGAAATCCGAAATTCGAATCTCGAAATCCGAAAGAAAATCGGAATTCACATTCCGAATAGCTGAAACAGAACGTTCAACAGTTATTTCGGATTTCGTGCTTCGACATTCGGATTTGAGCTGCGGTGACGGTGACTCCGCAATCAACGCAGTTTGAGGGTGGCGAGGCCCATCAGGGCGAAAATGCCGGCCATGATCCAGAAGCGGACGACGATCTGCGTCTCGGTCCACGGCTTGGGGAGCCGTTCGAAGTGATGGTGGATCGGCGTGCAGAGGAAGACGCGGCGGCCCAAGAGTTTGAAGCTGGCGACCTGTATCATGACCGACAGGGCTTCCATCACGAAGACGCCGCCGACCACGACCAGCAGCAACTCCTGGCGCACAAGAACGGCGATGAGCCCGATCGACCCGCCGAGCGCGAGGCTGCCCGTGTCTCCCATGAACATGGAGGCCGGGTGGCAGTTCCACCAAAGAAAACCGATGCCGGCTCCCGCGATGGCGGCGGCGAACACGACAACCTCGCTGCAGCCGGGGATGAAGGGCACCAGCAGGTGCTCGGAAAAGACCTTGTGGCCGCATATGTAGGCGAACACCGCGTAGGTTAGGACGCAGAAGATCGTCGAGCCGACCGCCAGCCCGTCTTTGCCGTCGGTGAGGTTCACGGCGTTCGACGCGCCGACCACCACGAAGACGCCCAGCGCGAAGACCAAAACTGGCATCGCCCGATATTCCGTGAAGACCGGAGCCTTGAGGAAGGGCACCATGAGCTCCCAGATTTTGACGCCGGTGTCGGGGGAGGCGTAGAGGGACATGACCGCGGCGATGGCGATGGTGAACTGAAACATCAATTTCGTATGGCTGTCGACGCCGTCGCGGCGGCGGTGGGCGACCTTCGCGTAGTCGTCGAGGAATCCCAGCGCGCAGAGCGCTGTCAGCGTGCCGAGGAAGGTGGGAAGCAGCGGGTTGGTGGGGACGGCCCATAAGGTGGTGGCGACGACGATGCTGGCGACGATCAGCAGTCCGCCCATACTCGGCGTTTTGTCCTTGGCGCGGTCGATCAGTTCCTGCGGCACAAGCCCCTCGAGTCTGGTGGGCGCGGTGGTGTTGAGGCGCTTGAGCAGACGGACGGTGAGCGGACCGAGCAGAACCGCCATGAGGAAGGCGGTGGCGGCGGCCCCTCCCGCTCTGAACGTCACATACTGGAAGAGGCGGAGAGGTCCCCATTCCTCGCTAAACGTGCTAAGGTAAAAAAACATCGGTCAGCAAATGCTCGAAATTCCCGTGGTCGGGCCGTGGGTGGTGATCACTTCTTTTTCTCATCCTTCTGGGGCGCCTCTTTGCCGGCAGGTTTCTTTTCCTCGTCCTTCTTGGGCGCCTCTTTCGTGGCAGGCTTCTTCTCGTCGTCTTTTTTCGTCGCCTCTTTTGCGGCGGGCTTTTTCTCGTCGGGCTTCTCGGGAGCGGGTTCCGCCGCGGCGGCTTTGGCGGCGGCGGCTTTCACCGGTTCCGCCACTTTGTGTTCATCGGGCAGGTCGAGGTCGCCCGTGTCGGGGATTCCCGCGGCAGGGGTGAAGGCACCGTCTTTGACGTTTTTAAACCTCAAAGGAGAAAGGCTGCCCGACTTCTTGTCCATGTCGCAGAGCAGGAAGTATTCGACCACGTCGTCGTCTTTGTTGGTCGGCGGATTCACAAGGAAAAGCATGCTGTAGATTTTCTTTGGATCGAGATCCTTCGTCTCCCATTTGAACTCGCCGTCGTAACCGTCCTCATCCATTCCTTTAAACGCCACGCAGGGATGGCTCATCCCCTGCTTCGTCTTGAGGATGTAGTCGTAGATGGAGATGGCTCGGCCGGGATCAGGGCGGAAGAAGAGAACCGCCTTCCATTTTTTGTCGAGATCCTTGAGGTTGTCGCTGTCAAGCTTGTTGAAGGTGACCTTGAGCGTCTTCCCCTCGCCGACCTCCGCGCCGAGAAGGAGTCCCGAGCGGAAGTATTTGCAGGTTGGCCCCCTGGGCTCTGGCGGCTTGGCTGGCGGTTCGGCATCGGCGGCCTTGCCGCTGTCGGTCTGAATTCCCGCATCGGCCTCGGCGGCGGGGGCATCGGCGTCGGCGAACGAGCTGACAGGCACTGCCATGCCCATCAGCAAAACGCATATGCTTTTTAAAATAAGACACTTATGCATTGCTCTGCTCTGTTCTTCAAGATTGAGGTGGTTTTTCCAGCGCGCGAGCGCACGCCTGCGACGTAGACCAAGGAGACAATAACAGCATCCCCGACAAATACAAAACGCGAAAAGAGCAAAACGGATTCAATGCCGAGCCAATGCGAGACAATCCGTTCGCCCGATGCTCGCACGGCTGATGCTTCAGGATGCTGTCGGTCAATTGGTTTGGGATCAAGCTCCGGCTTGCGACACTACGACCTCATTGATGATGACGTTCTCGACGGGCACGTCGCGGTGGGGGCCCTTCTGCCCGGTCTTGACGGCTTTGATCTTGTCGACCACGTCCAGCCCTTCGGAGACCTGGGCGAAGACGCAGTAGCCGAACCCCTCAGGCGTGTCGTCCTTGTGGTCGAGGAAGGCGTTGTCCGCCACGTTGATGAAGAACTGGCAGGTGGCGCTGTCGACCTGCGGGGTCCGCGCCATCGCGAGGGTGCCGCGGAGGTTGCGCAGGCCGTTGCCCGCCTCGTTCTTGATGGGCGGCATCGTGGGACGCTGCCGGAACGCCGCGTCAAAACCGCCGCCCTGGATCATGAAGTTGTCGATCACTCGGTGGAAGATCGTTCCGCTGTAATGTCCGTCGGCGATGTATTTCAGAAAATTCGCCACCGAGACGGGAGCCTCCTTCTCGAACAACTCCACCACGATGTCCCCCATCGACGTCTTGATCGTGACCATTATCGGCTCCTCCCACTGGCGTTTTTTTTATTTGGCGTTTGCGTGCGTTTCGTGCAAAATACAAGGTGGACGGAAGATAGCAAATGGTGGAT
>CAYTFM010000028.1:8262-16672 GCA_964436735.1 uncultured Victivallales bacterium
GGCAAATGGCAAATGGCAAATGGCAAATGGCAAATGGCAAATGGCAAATGGCAAATGGCAAAACTTGAGATGAGAATTATTTTGGAATCGTCACAGATGCTTATAGAGAATAAAATAAGGAGAGACGGATGCTGTTGAGAAAAATGGTTGTAGGTGTCGCGGCGTTGCTTAGTGTCGCCGGCAGTTCCGTGTTCGCTCAGAATCCCGTGAAGCTGGTGCTGCCCCCCGCACTGTATGCGGTGCCGGGAAGCGAGCTCAACATCTATTTCGACAATGTCGTCCTTGCTCCCGACAGCAAGAGTTTTCTGTTTGATGTCGATTGCGGAAAAGGCAGGCAGGACCAGGCGCGGTGGCGTTTCACTCCTGGGGACAAGGATGTCGGCAGCTTTCCTCTGACCATCAAAGTGCTCGACCATGACAGCAAAACGCTGGCCGAGGCGAGCACGACAGTTTTTGTCTCTTCGACAGATGCCGGGAAAGGCGGAAACCTCAGCATCATGATGGTTGGCGACAGTCTTACCGACGCGTCAGTCTATCCGCAAGAACTCAATAAACTTCTTAAGAGCGAAGGCAATCCCACGGTCACATTCATTGGCTCCCATATCGGCGGCGGCAATCCGCCGAAGGACAGTGCCGCCTGCCACGAGGGGAGGGGCGGATGGACCTGGGCGACGTACTGTTCGAAATGGACGGAGAGCGGCGAGGAGGCTCCGTACCGCAAGAAGAGTCCGTTTCTCGCGCTGAAGGACGGCAAACCAGTTCTCGACTTCAAGGCGTACTGCGACACCTACAATGCGGGGAAGGCACCCGATTGCATCACCATCTTCCTCGGCGTCAACGACACCTTCAACTCGAACGACACGAACATCGACGCCGTTATCGACAAGATGTTCGAAAGCGCCGATACATTGATCGGCGAGTTCAAGCGGGTCGGACCCGACACGAAAATCGGTCTGGCGCTCGCTCCTCCTCCCGCCGCCACGCAGGACGCATTCGGAGAGAACTACCGCTGTGGACAGACCCGCTGGCAGTACCGGAAGAACCAGCACCGCCTCGTCGAGCGGATGCTTGCGAAGTTCTCGGGCAAGGAGAATGAGAAACTGTTCATCATACCTGTGTATGTCAATCTCGATTGCGTCAACAACTATCCTCAGAAAGAAGAGCCGGTGAACGCCCGGAATCCGAAGAAGACGAACAGGAACTGCAACGGCGTGCATCCGTCCACCGAAGGATATTATCAGATCGCCGATTCTTTCTACTACTGGCTCAAGTACGAGCTCAACAGGAAATAACAAACCGCCTGCTGGCTTTTCGGCCAATCCAGGCGGCTCGAACTATGCGCTATCTGTGAGGCGGGCTACGCCGTGACACTCACTTGTAGCTGCCGTTCTGCCGGTGCGCCTCCTCGATGACGGCGATCTGCTGGCGGACTTGCTCGGGCGTGACCACGAGCTGCGCGCCTGACACGAGCGCGTCGTGCACATTGGCGTAGATGCGGGTCGCCATGTAGTCGAAGAGATTCTTCGCCGCCTCTTCGGGAGCGTCCCACTTCCCCTCGTGCCACGTGAGCTGTTCGGAGCAGTAGGCGAGTCCTGGAAGCGGGGTGTCGATCAGCTTTTGCGGCGGCGCCTCCTCGGGTTTGAAGTACTTCCAGTCGAGGTGGTTCGTGGTTCCCGCCAAGCTGCCAAGGCTGCCATAGACTTGGTAGGTGAAGGGATTGAAGTGGCTGCACGCCGAAATCTCAAGGTCGATCATCGGGCGCCCTTTGCGGCGCAGGATGAGTTTCACATGATCCTCGGCGTCGCCGAAGGTGTTGACGCAGTCCATGGTGCTGAAGACCTCGGGCATGGCGTCGCGCCCGATGAACTCGAGCGCTTGGTCGAGCGGGTGCGGTCCGGTGTTCAGCAGGCTGCCGCCGTCCATCCGCCGGAGCGTCTGCCAGTCCCAGCGGCGGGCGTAGCCGTTGAAGAAGATCTTGACCATGACGATCCTGCCGAGCACGCCCGAATCCACGACCGTCTTGACCTGCTGAAAGTAGGGGGCGAAACGCGACTGCTGAAAGACGGCGAGCGTTTTGCCGGTCTTCTTCGCCAAAGCGATCACGCGGTCGATGTCCGCCGCCTTCCGCCCGAACGGCTTGTCGCTGATGACGTTGAACCCCGCCTGCAGCGCCTGCTCGGTGCACGGGATGTGCAGATGGCTCGGCGAGGCGTTGATGATCAGATCCAGATCTTTGCGCTTCGAGAGCATCTCGCCAAGCTCGGTGAACGCCTCGCAGCCAAGATCCTTTTGCGCGCTTTCACGCCGATCTTCAAGAGGGTCGACCACCGCCGCGATCTCGTACCTGTCCTTCATCAGTTCCAGCGTGTGGGCGTGGATGTTCCGGCCACTGCGTCCTTGCCCGATGATTCCTGCCTTCAACTTTCGCATGAGTGTTTCCTTTAGTTATTTCCGCCTTGACGGAATTCAGACTTCAACCGTTTTTCCGCTGTCGAACGCGCGCTGCGCGGCGTCGAGCATGGCCATGACCTCGACGGTGTCCTCGATGGCGAGCGGCGCCTTTCCCGTCCGGAAGAATTTTTCGATCTCGACGAGCTGCAGCGTGTAGGCGCGGCTCATGTCGACGACGAACGCCGCCGCCGTGTTGTTGGCGCCGCGGAGCGTCCCGCCGTAGCTGTAGTTCCCCTCCGTCAGCTCAACGACCCCGCGGCGGCCGTCGGCGTACTCCACGTCGCAGACGACGCCGGCGCGGTCCTTCGCGACGGTCATGCTCGCCGCGCCGCGCCCCATCGCCCGCTCCAGCATCTCGAAGGCGTGGACGCCGTACCAGACGATCGAACTGCCCGCGGGCGCCTTGCCCAGCGGGCCGAACGTGGCAGCCTGCAGCGGCTGGGGGATTTTCGCGCACGCCTCGACAAGGGCTGTCACGTAGCGGAGGCTTGAGGAGGACATCATGTTGAGCTGTCGCGCCGCGGCGAGGGCGGCGATCTCCCGGCCGCTTTTGATGGTGTCCGCCATCGGCTTGTCGAGATACAGCGGCTTGCCGAGCGCGGCGCATTTCATGAAATACTCGAGGTGATACGCCGGATCGTTGATCTCGGCCATGACCGAGTCACAGTCCGCCACCGCCTCCTCGAACCGCTCCGTCACCTTCACGCCCCAGCCCTCAAGCTGCTTCTGCCGGGCGTCAAGTCCGTCCTTGTTCTGGAACGGCGTCTCGAAGCGCAGGCAGGCGGTCGCCCGCAGCCCTGAAACCCGCTGGTCCTCCGGGCATTCCGGGGCCTGCATGCGCTTGATGAATTCCACGCTGTGGCTGGTGTCGAGCCCGATGACCGCCACTTTGAATTCGGTCGTCATTTCATTGCCTCCCTTTAAAAATCCGATGTGTGGTGCGAATAAATTTGATGTGATGCCAGTCATGCCTATCGTGCGTATGCGTTTTTCCCGGCGGATTTTTAGTAGTCTCGAAACTCATTTCCTCCACCTTCCACGTTTCACGTTCCACCCTCGACGAATTTCGGGGGTATGAGCAGTTTGACTTCGCCCGCGGCGCCGGTGATGAGGTCGAGCAGTTTCGCCATGGCGGTGGTCGTCAGCGTCTCGTAGTCCTGCAGGAAGCTGGTGACCGTGAGTCCCCACACGCTGATCGGATAGTCGTTGTCGAAGTCGGAGTAGAAGAGGTTCTTTCCCCATGCAAGCCCTCGCGCCGCCGCCCAGGCGACGACTGCTCCGGTGATGCCCAGGCACCCGGAGACAAGAATCAGCGGACGTTTGAGCGGGGACGTGAATTTTTTATCCAATGCCGCGGTTTTACCATGGAAATCGTCGGGAAGCGGCAGGAACTCGTAGAAGCGGCCAGCCTTCCGGCAGGCGTCGATGAATCCTTCTTCGCGCATTCCTAAAACAAGACCGCCACCCGAGGACGCGAGCGAAAGGAACACAGGCATCCCCTTCGGGCAGGCGGCAAGGCGCCGCTCTGTGATTCCTCGAATAGCGCCGCGGTGGTCGGTCGAGACATAGTTGAAGTCTTCGAGGTGCCGGTTGATGATCAACTGTGGCAGGTCGGACGGCGTTTCACGTGCCCAGGCGACTTCACGATCCTCGGGGAAGCTCCACAGAAGGCCGTCGAAGCGGCGGAGCTCGAGGCGGGCCGATCTTGTCGTGAGGCTGTCGTAGAATAACTGCTCAACTTTGAGGCCAGGAGGCGCATCCACCTCCGGAGGTATGCCCCCGCCCCCGCGGAGAAGGGCGACGGTCCGCCGGGGAGCGTCCGCGGCGGACACGACAGTTCCCGATCCGCGCCGCGCCTCGAGGACGCCTTTGCGGACGAGGCTGGTGACCGCGCGGTCGATGGTCGCCCGCGCGACGCCGAACCGCTCCGCCAACTCGGCGCGCGTGGGCAGGGATTTGTCTTTGGCGATCGCACCGGAGACGATCTCCCCCATCAGCCGCCGCGCGATCGTCTGGTACCGCTGCTCCATCAGTTTGTCCGCCGCTAACAACTTAGTTTATTTTAAAAATATCAAAAGACTTAGTCATTGTCAAGGGGCGAGGCGATTTGTTCTGTAGTATTACGCTAAAGTCATTTACAGACAATAACTTGCGCCTAAGGCGCTTCAATGCTATCTTTACAAACTTAAGTAACCGCAGTGATTAATGAAAGGGAATCGATCATGAAGAAACTCAGTTGCCTGGTTGGAGCGCTTGCGTTTGGCGTAGCCGTCATGCTCAGCGGGTGTGGGGAAAAGAAGCCTGCTGCTGGTCCCGCCGAGAAGCTTGGCGCGTCGATTGACAAAGCCACGCAAGACGCCGGAAAAGCGGCGGACAAAGCCGTGGTCGACACCAAGAAGGCTGCGGAGGATGCGCAAAAGGCCGCCGCCGACACCACGAAAAAGGCCGACGAGACGAAGCAGAAGGCCGACGAGGCCGCCAAAGCGCTGAAGAAGTAAGCGTTCCGCGTCAGCGGAGATAGAATTCAAGACCGCCGGTTCGCCGGCGGTCTTTTTGTTTTGGTCATGCCTTCTGCTTCAATGTGGTCATTGGCATGCGCTAATGAAAAATGACTTAATACCATAGCATTAAGTCAATTACGACCTCCGCCAATTCTTGCCCGCCTCGCGGACGATCTCAACCCATCGGACGAACCGTTCAGGGTGGTTGTTGACGTTGTAGACGTCGCGCTGGATGACCTCCAGTTTACAGCCAACCGCGGCGTCGACCGTTTTCTCCAGGTGCGCCCGGACGGCGTTTTCGTCGTACGTCGGCTCAAGGAAGAAGTTGGGGCTGGGTTTTCGGGAGTACGCCACACCCGTGGAGCGGCAGAAGGCTCCCACCTTCTCCTCGTCGGCCCACGGCGACACTGAGACGCGGGCGAGATTGGGAATTTCCGCGAGGCAGTCGAGGATGGCGTGGACCGGCTCGCAGCAGCCATAGTACATCCGGCCGAAGCGGAGCAAGATGGCCTTCAGATAGGGGAACACGAACTCCCGGTATTGCGCGGGACTGATGCTGACCGACTCCTGCGATTCGCGCAGCCCCCAGCGGTCGATGGCTCGGACTTTCCCCGCGAAGTCCTTCCGGGGCAGCGCCTTCGTGTAGCCGATCGACCCCGACCCCACCTGCTCGGCCTCGTTGTTCAAGTCCCAGGCCCCGACGCTCTCAAGCCAGTCTATGTAGGCGAGGCGGTCGTCGCGGAGGAAGCCCATCAGTCGGTGCAGCCCCTCGGGGTTGTCGGACATGCTGAGATCCTCCTGCCTTCGTGTGGTTGCTGCGATACCCTGATTGTACCACGGATTCGCATGTGTGACGATGGACGGTTTGGCGGAAGAGATGGATAATTCTGCAAATCATAGTATATTCCGCTCAACTCAACGTGATCGCGCGGGATGTCTATCTCCACTTAGGAACGCCATCGTATGCGAAAGATACGCGATGCGGGGCCGCCTTCGTTTTCCTTTGACGGGCCAGTGCCGCCTGTGACCCCGAGTCCTGTCTACGACCGGCTCACCACCGGACGCTACCGGCGGTGGATGTCGCGCGGCGCGGGGTATCGCCCCGACGGCGGCCCGGACTATCTGCTGATGCTGACGCTCGAAGGGGCGGGACGGTTGCGATTCAGAGATGGAACATCCTGCGATGTCGGCAGAAAAGAGCTCACGTTGTATCATCCACGAGTCCCGCAGTTCTACAGCGTCTCCCCCGACGCCGGCTTCTGGGTGATCATCTGGACCCACTTCCAGCCGAGGCCGCACTGGCTGGCGTGGCTGAAGTGGCCGGAGGCCGCGCCGGGGGTGGGGCGCATCCAGCTTGACGACGCGGCATTCGCGTCGGCGCGGCGAGAGCTTGCGGCGATGGACCGCGCGGTCAAGGAGGCTGCCGAGCCCGATCTTGATCTTGGTATGAACCATTTGGAGCGCGCCTTGCTCATCGCCCGCTCCGCCGTGCCTTCAACCACCACGGACAAAGGACCGCGGGACCCGCGGATCGTCAAGGCGCTTGAGTGGATGCATCGTCGTCTCTCCGCCCGCATGACTGTTGGCGAGATGGCGGAGGCCGCCAGTCTTTCCGTCTCGGGATTCGCCCATCTTTTCCGGGAGGTGACGGGCGCGGCACCCGCGCAGTACGTCGAGCTGCGACGGCTTGAGAAGGCCTCGGAACTGCTGCGGAGTTCGCCGCTCAGCGTGAAAGAGGTCGCCACCGAGCTCGGCTTCGACGACCCGTTCTACTTCTCGCGCCGCTTCCGCAAAAAATACGGTGCCAGTCCCGCCGAATGGCGGAAGAACTCGAAGTGAGTAGGTATATATTATTATCACCGTATTGTGTCTTCATATACTACGTAAGGAGAAAACACATGAGACTTCCCATATTCGCCCTCGCCGCCTTCGTGGTGATGGCACACACCGCCGCTTCGGCGGCGGAAGACAAGCCCCAGAAGGCTGCTAACGATCCAGTCACCTATTTCCAGACGAAATATGCGGAGGAACTCTCATGCATAAGCGACGCTGGTTTGACGGAGTTCAAGACGTCCCTCGCCGCCATGCCCGCCTTCAAGGAGGAATCCTTCATCCCCGAGGCGGAGAGCATGTATCCGTTCTCGGAAGATGTGGGCGAGCAGACGATAATCGAGGCGAAGCTTAAAAAAGACAAAACCCTCTACGGGACAATCACTGAGAAGAAGGCAGGCAGGGGACGTCCGGATCAACTTATCTCCTTGCAGTTCTGGACGAAGGATAAAAGCAACATCTGGCACAAAGATCCAACACCGACGACGGACAACCAATTTTACGAGAAGGACGCGACGATCAGCACGGCCTACAGCAAGGCGGACACCATCAAAAAACGTCAGGATCACATAGCCAAGGCAAGAGAGAAACATTTCGCCGGATTGCAGGAAAAGGCGACGGCCTGCTTTGAAAAAATAAAAAATGAACATCCTTCGCTCCCAGCCGCAAAGATAGCGTCCAAGATCAAGACTGGGCAAGGTAAAGAAAACAAGGATGCGGTCAACGACATTGTCAAGAAGATCAAAAGCTCATACGAGACGACTCCCGAACTGCACGAGTTGGACAAGAACACCGTTATAAGTAGGCTTCTCGAAGGCTACGCTCTCGAAAATCCGACGTACGTGTTCGTCGATGACACGCTCAGGCTTTCCTCTCAATACGAAGCGGAGGTTGCGGCGAAGAAGGAGTTCGACGACAAGGAGCGCGTCCGCAAGGAGGCGAAGGCGAAGGAGGAGGCGGATCGCAAGGCCAAGATCGAGGCGGAGGAAAAGGAGGCGAAAGCGAAGGGGTACGTGAAACACAAGGGGAAATGGGTTAGTCCCGAAGACGTCGAGAAAGAAAAGGCTATTGAGGAGGTAGAGGAACAGTCAACCCAGCAGCAACTTAAATCAGTGGCATACAGAATCCTGCAAGGGCATCCATGCGGCTCTCTCTGCGTGGTCGACTCCAAGGTCGAGACGAAAACAATCTTCGTCCACGACGTCACGAGCGACAAGAGCGCTGATGGCTCTCGCTTCAACACAGACCTTTTCTGGGCTGGGACATATTCGTATCTTGCCGCCAAGGGGGGCAGGACGACTGTCGACTCATATTGCCAGAGCCGCAAGGAGGCGGTGAAAATCTTGACCGCCAAAACGCTGTCCCCTCCGACCGTCTCGGACGAGAAGCTTCTCACGATAACCAAATCGGCTGTTGATGAGGGCGCCGATGTAAGCGGGCTTGAGGCATTGATCGATTCGCCCAAAGCGGCGGGCAAGGAGAACGCCGCACGAGACGGAGCTGATTCTTCCCGCGGCGCAACAACCGGTTCGGGTTTCATCATAACGAGGAAAGGGCATGTCGTCACCAATAACACCGTGGTCAAAAACGCCACCAAAGTCGAGATATGCTCGGGGGGGAGGAAATAT
>CAYTFM010000028.1:16682-21876 GCA_964436735.1 uncultured Victivallales bacterium
GCCCGGGACACGGCGAACAACCTCGCCCTGCTCAAAGCTGATATTCCAGGAGCAAAGCCCCTCTTTTTTCCCCCGTCAGACAAATTGAAGCCGGGGCAGATGATCTTCACGGTCGGATTTCCGATTCAAGGCGCTCCGGGGGGTGGGGCGCCAAAGATGGTGAAGGGCGTCATTAGCTCTCTCAAGGGGGTTGGCGATAATCCGTCGCAGATCCAGATTGACGCTCCTGTTCTATCCGGAAACTACGGCGGACCGCTCCTCAACGAGAAAGGAGATATTGTCGGCGTCGTGTGCGCGAAAGCCAGTGACAAGGAGGCCTTGGCGAAAGCCGAGGCGGGGGCGCAGTGCGTCAATCACGCATTGAAGGCATCCTACCTCAAAGCGTTTCTGACGCAGGAGAAAGACGTCTCCAACCTGCTCGTCACAAGCGGCGTCGACGCGTTGAGCACTTTTGAGAAAACCGTTCAGAAAGCCGAGAAATCAGCCGTGCTTGTCACCGGCTACCGGCAGACAGAACAGGAATGACGCTTAAAAGGACAAAGTGGACCAGGACCCCATGGGATCGCCTGCGCTGTTGACATAGAGGCGCCGACTCAGCCAGGCAAATCTCTCGGCGCGCGGAAGACGCTTGAATCTCTTGATGAGGGAGTAAGCTCATCCGGTATCCAAGGTGTAAACATCGTACTTTATGATTACCTTGTCGGAGGTGGCGAGTGTGTACCCGTCCGCCATGGCCGTCGCCACGATGATCCTGTCGAAGGGATCCTTGTGGATCGGGGGTAGTCGAGAGAGCGCGTCCACGTGTCGGAGATCGATCGGCATAATTTCGATAAGGTTCTCAGCCTGCTGCTCTCTGATTATTTCGCCGATGTCCCTAGCGAGTTCCAGTCTGCCGATGGCGGTCTTGATCCTAATCTCCCAGATGCTGGCCACGCTATAGTGATAGGATATTGTCAGGATCGGCGATGACGCTGCGGACCGTTTCAGGGATGCGTTCCGGTTCGCTGTCGAGCCATAGGAAAGCCTGCGTGTCGAGGAGTATTCTCACATCTGTCCGTCTATAAGGAAGCCTTCGGGCAGCGGATCGTCGAAGTCGGGGCGTATCTTTGCGGTTCCCCTGTGGAGGCCCATGATCCTCTCATGGCGGGGTTCCATTTTTCGCTCGTCCTTCACGAGGATGATGCGAAACGTGCCCTCTCGCCACTGGGCGAGGGACTCAGGTATCGAGATGACGCCGTCGTGTGCCGTTGCTGTGAATTCCGTCGTCATGTAAAGCCCTCCTATTCCGTTATCCACTAGTAGATTATCATCGGGTGCTGGTCGTTTCAAGATAGGAGGGGTGTTCACTAGCCGCCTCGCCCTGTTCCTAATTAGAGGCCGATGCGGCCGGGAATAGTTGAAGCAGCCATCCACCACTCACGATTCACTAGTCACAAAACTCATCGGCGTCCGCCGTGGCCGCCGCCGCCTCGGTACCCGCCGCCGCCGTGATAGGAGCTGGCGCGCTGCGACCCGATCTGGCGCGAGTTCCGCTCGCGGTCCAGGTCAGAGGCTCCGCCATGTTCCTCGCCGGTGGAGCGGTTGAGTTCGCCCGATTGCGGGCGGGCGGCGTTTTGCTGGGGACGCTGCGTGTTCTGCCAGTTTCCGTTGGAGTACTTCTGCCATCCGTTGTCCGAGTGGCGGTAGATGTTGCCGTCCTTGTCGGCGTACACCTCGCCGTTCTTCTCGGCGATGCCGGAGTCGGTTTTGGTGTCGAACACCGCGCCCTCCTTCGAGGTGGATCGATTGCCGGTGTAGGCGTTGCCGGTGGCGGTCTCCTTGCCGGCGACGCCGATCCCGGTTTTCGAATTGTAGTCGACGCCCTCGCGTCCGGCGGCGTAGTTGCCGGTGCGCGCGTTGGCGGCCACGCCTTCGCGTCCGGCCGCCTCGTTGCCTGTCCGCGGATTGTAGCTGGCGCCTTGGCGTCCGGCGGCGTAATTGCCGTTGTACACGTTGGCGGCGGCGCCTCTTTCCCACGACGATGATCTGCCGGAGTAGGGATTGAAGTTCGAGCCCCACGATCCGGACCAGGCTTTGCCCGTCCATGAGTTGTAGCCGTATGAGTGGCTATAGGTGGCGCATCCTCCCCAGTTGTGGTAGATGTTGGTGTGGTTGATGCTGACATTGCCGTAGCAGATGCCGTTGTGCCAGCCCCAGCCGTAGGCGCCCCACCAGGGATGGCAGAACGCACCCGTCGCAAAGCCGAAGGCGAAGCCCGCCGCGGCACTGCAGGCGAAGCCTGCTCCGTAGCCGTAGGTGACCGGGCATCCGATCCAGTAGGCGCCGATGTACGGCGCATAGGTGTAGCCGGTCCCGTAGACGATCGTCTGCTCGGGGGTGACGATGGTTCCCATGTAGCCCGGCGTGTAGCTCGTGTAGACGACCTCCGGGGTGCTTCCCTCGACGCGGACGTAGGTCACGTAGTGCAAAGGGCAGCTGGGGGGGATCGTGTAGATGGACGCGGGGACGGTGGTGGCGATCGTCCATGGACCGAGCGGCTCCGCCGCGGCGAACCAGACGCCGTTCTCGACGGCATAATAGTTTTTCGGATCGACCATGATGACCGGGGTCGGGGTGTTCGCCGCGTAGCTGAGTGTCGTGCCGGCGATCTTCTTGAAGTCAGGCTTGCCGTCGTATTCGAGGGTAAGCTTGGCGTCGGCGCGCTTGATGGTCGCGGTCTGGGGGATCGAGTTGGCGATCACGGCCTCCTGGGCTTGCGGCGTTTTCGGAACCGAGACCAGCACGTTGCCTTTGGGGTCGCTTTCCAGAATCTTGGCGAAGTCGGCGGGAAGATCCTTGCCCGCCACCCATTCCCACGAGCCGTTGGTCAGGGATTTCGATTTGAACCAGCGTCCGGAGATCAGGACGAAATATTCTTGCGAGGAGATGTTCATGAAGATCGCGCTGTCGCTGTTCTTCACCTCGAGCAGCTTGGTGTTTTGGACGGGTACGAGCTCCGGGGCACCGGCGGTCTGCAGCAGTTCCGTCGGCACCGTGCTGAGGTAGACGACGGGAACGACGGGCGGGGCGTCAGGGGGCGGCGGCAGAAGGTCGACCCTCTTTTCGGCGACGGCGTCCTTTTTCGCCGCCTCCAGCGCGGCTGGCGGACTGTCGATCACCGACCACGCAACTTCGAGATCGGTCGCCTGATACCAACGGTTCCGGGCGGCCAGATAGTACCTCCCGGCGGTCTTGAGGATCAGCGCAGGGGTGTTGATCACGCGCTCGACGCCGGCGACTTTCGTCGGACGCAGCACGGGCGCCCCGTCGACGAGGACGAGCAGCGCGGGGGTGGCGCTGTAGAGGATGAGCGGCGGCGTGTTCTCCACCTGGGCGGCGGCCATCTTGTCCACCGCCTTGTCGACGGCGTAGCTCGCCTCCAGGTCGTCGAGCGACAGATGGAACGCTCCCTTGGAGAGGTGTTGCCACACCATGTCTGGATAGTCGGCCTGCTGCCCTTGAGGCACCGTGGGGAAGTTGCTTTTGACGATTTTGACGTCGTTGCAGGTGACGATGTTGGCGGCCTTGTCGACGTCCGCGCGGCATTGCAGCCAGACCGTGCCGTAGACGAGAGGATCCTTGTCCGACTTCTGGATGGCCACCGCCATCCTGAATTTCAGCTGGGCGCCGTCCCAGCTTTCGACCTGCGGCTGGTAGAGGGTCAGCGCCCCCCCGTTCTCGTCGAACTCCCGAGGCCATTCCAGGGGGGCTTGTCCCGCCGGTTTCGCCTCGTCCGCCGCCTGGCCGGACGGCTGCAACAGGGAGATGGACAGCGCAGTCAGCATCGTCAACACGGATCGCACACCGTTCCTGCTCGTTCTCATGTGGCACCACCTATAGTTATTCAGACAATAATTGGCTTAAAACAATATACCGTCAGTTGATGGGGGGAAAGTCCTGGGGGGACGTCAATTTTCACGCTTTAGGAATAAAGACTCACCCCCCGCTCCGCGGCTCGGATAAACCTCGCCCTTCAGACCAGGATTGGATTTCATGCCCATCATGGAGGGCGAGGCTCGTCCGAGCCGCGATTCCCGACAAGATCAGTTTCCACGCATCAGGTTTTGTCTGACTTTTAAAATGCGGCTGGGCTCGCCAGTTCCTCAGCATGGTAGGAACTGCGCACGAGGGGGCCGCTGGCGACGTTCGTGAATCCCAGCCCCAGGGCGATGCGCTTCCACTCGTCGAACACCTCGGGGCGAACGTAGCGGTCAAGCGGCCAGCTGGCGTTTGTCGGAGGCAGATACTGTCCGATCGTAAGCATTGTCACGTTGTTGTCCCTCAGTTGACGCAAGGTCGCCACGACCTCGTCGTCCGTCTCGCCGAGTCCTACCATCACGCCTGATTTTGTCGGTATGCGTCCTTCCGTGATCTCGTATGCCGCCTTCAGGATTGCGAGAGAGCGTTGATGGATCGCGTGGGGGCGCACCTGTGGAGATAGGCGTTCGACCGTCTCGATGTTGTGGTTGAAGACCGTCGGATTCGAGTCGAGGACGGTGCGGATGGCGTTGGGGTCACCCTTGAAGTCGGGAACGAGGACCTCGACCATGACGTTCCGCGAGATCGCGGCGCGAAGCGCGGCGACAACCGCCGCGAACTGTCCGGCGCCGCCGTCAGGGAGGTCGTCGCGGGTGACGCTGGTGACCACGACGTAGCGGAGGTCCATGGCCTTCGCCGCCTCGGCGACGCGGCGGGGTTCGTCAGGATCGAGTGGAGAGGTCTGGCCATGCGTGACGGCGCAGAACCCGCAGTTCCGCGTGCAGACGTTGCCGAGGATCATGAAGGTCGCGGTCCGGTTGTGCCAGCACTCGCCGAGGTTTGGGCAGCGCGCGCTTTGGCAGACCGTGTGCAGTCCCCCCTCGGCGACGATCCGCTCGACCTCGCCGCGGGATCCGCCGGCCTTCGCCCGCACCCGTATCCAGTCGGGTAGCCGCGGCCGCGGCGGTGCGCTATGAGATGAGCTTTCAATGTCCGACATACACCATCCACGTGTTATTGTTTGAACCCCATAGCTATGCCCTCACAAGCCATTCTGCTATATTCTATCGTGCCATCCGGCACTGAGGTGGTGATGTGAGCTCCAAGGTCGATCTTCTATCGCCCCCTTTGTTCCTTTCGCCTCTTCTTGCCACGTTTCTGTTTGGCGGTTTCCCGC
>CAYTFM010000028.1:21886-41779 GCA_964436735.1 uncultured Victivallales bacterium
CCGCGTCCGGTAGAGTTCTACGAATTCTTTGGGAGAAACTATCAGGACGTCGGCTCTGCTGTGATGCGGGAAATGCTTGATGTTGCCGGTGACAAGGCAATCCGCATTGGCTGAAAGAGCGACCTCCAGGAACGGAAGGTCGTCTGGGTCGGGAAGTGGGATGGTGTGCGGAACTGTCGGATGGACTTCCGCGGTGCTTCGAATATACTCCAGCACAATGTCGACATTGCGAGGCTCGAAACAGAAGCGGGGGCGGTGAAGCACTTCGTCGTATTCAAGAAGAATCCGGGCGTCCACGCAGAGAGTGAGCTTGTCCGATGTCAGCATGCGGATGATTTCACCACACGCCCCAAAGGGGGAAAGCAAACCGGAGACGACAACGTTTGTGTCGAGTACGGTCTTCACGACGGCATAACTTTGCGGCGCGCATGACGGACTTTTTTGATCTCAGCGTCGATTCCGTCCATTGATGTCCTGTCCACTCCTCTGCCAGCTGACTTGCGCTGGAGATCGGCGATGGCTTGTGTTGCTCTCGAACGTCGCCAAGCGGCCAGCGACTGTTCGAGATTGCTGTCGTCGACGGAGGAGAGGACGGCGACAGGGCGGCCGTTGTTGGTCACGACCATCTCCTTCTCTTTCAGCAATTCCCGCCAAACGCTGGCGGAATTGCCCCGCAGATCACGAACGCTGAGAAATTTCATTGTGCACCTCTATTGTCACCCAATAACATACACGATTGTGATTCGGAAGGCAATACTGTCACCTTCCGGCCACGCCGTCAGGGAGGTTGTCGCGGGCGTGGTGACGGAAATAGCAGAGAAAACAATTTTGAGGACAAAATTGTTTTCGGAGTTGGTTGATTCTCATAAGTTTGGTTGCGGCCTCGTGCCGCCTTGGTTATTTTGTATACACCACGGTGACGCCGTCGCCGCCGGGGAAGTTGTAGTCCTCGCCGTAGAGGGTCTCGTCGACGCAGGGGTTGGTTTGAAGCGCGGCGCGGATGGTCTGCTTCAAAACGCCGTCGCCCCGTCCATGAATGAAGGCCACGCTCTTTCTGCCTGGGAGGGAATACACGAAGCGTTCGACCTCGCGGAGCGCGTCGTCGGCGCTCAGCCCGTGGAGGTCGATCGTCTCGTCGAAGTTGAATTGCTGGGGGCGTCTGGACATCGAGGCGCGCATTCCGGGGAATAGTTTTCCGGTGGATGATTTTGGGCCCGGTTCAACGGTTCCTGGTTCACGGTTCAACGGTTGGCGGATTATGAGCGTACGAAGCTCTAACCGTTGAACGGTTGAACCGTGAACGTTGAACTATGCCTGATTTTTTCCTCATCCGTCGTGGAAAACTTATACCACGGATCAGGTGCGCGCAAGCAGCGTGGCGAGGCGTTTCACCTCGCTGCCGATGGATTTGACGCAGTCCTGGATGGCGTCCGTCCGCGTCTTCTCTTTTTCGAAGACGATCTTCTCCATCACCATGCGGGTTTTCAAGCCGGCGGGCGCCGCGTCGGCGGTGTCGGTGGACTCGGGAGTGGCCATTTTCTTGTTAGAGACTTCGACCAGTAACGATTCGAGATCCGGAGTGATCATATCATCTTTTCCTTTCGGTTGTTATAATTCGCCTCGCCGGGAACTCCCCGGGAGCCTATCATCCATGAATTTTCTGGATACCAGCAGATGTCGAGGCTGTCTTTCCATGGGAAGAAGGGGAAGCTGGGCACCACCTCGCCCGACATGAAGGGCAGCTTCGACACGTCCAGCTGATTGGACTCGAAGACGGGGCGCGGGACTTGTCGCCCGTCGACCGCCTCGGTCTGGACGCCGATCGGATCGGTCGTCATCACCACCTCGATCACGGCGTCGCTCCGCAGCAGGCGGAAGAAGCGGTGCCCCGACATGAAGTAGTCGGTGACGAGGCAGTCGGACTTCGCCTTGTGGAACTCGTTGAGCGAGCGCCAGCGCGATTTCGAGTCGACCGTCACAACGAATCCGTTGAGCGCCATCGAAAGCTCCTTGCGGGTGAATGAACGTATGGGGCCTTCGTAGTTGACCAGTTCAAGGAACTCGTAGTTGTTTTTGGCGGAGAACCGCAGCGCGGAGCGGCGCGGAAGGTTCGTCGGCAACAGCGGCTGGACGTGGAGGTATACCTCTCCGGCCTCGACGCTGACGGGAACCGGTTCCTTCGAGTCGCCGCTCGCTCCATTCGCCACCATGCCCTTTCCAATGACGGACTTGGAGATCTTCCCGTAGTGCGCAGGGAAACAGAGCAGCAGCTTGAGCGTGTCGGTCTCGGGCGGCGCGCTTTTCAGATTCGGCTCGCAGAGGAGGACGCCCACGTTCTTTTTCTGGATGGCGTAGCACCAGCCCTTGCTGGGGATATACCGCTCGCCCTTGTGGACGCCGTCGACCGAGGCGTCCAGCGCTCCGACGTCGACGTTGTCCGTCAGATATTTGTAGAAGACGGTCGAGGCGTCTTGGACGCCCGCCACGGATGGCGCGCGCTTGTAGGTGACGTGGAGGCATGAGGTCTGCTCGCCGCCGCACATCGGATGATCACAGGTGCCGAGTGAGAAGTCCTCCTCCATGTAGGTCTCGGTGTGGTAGGCGACCGACATGCCGTCGAACGAGCCCATCCCCTCGGAGCGGCCGCGGTGGACCGCCGGGTAGGCGCGGGTTTTCATCAATTCCGCAAGCTCGGCGGGAGGATGCAATTCGCCGTCCATCATGTCGCAGTACTCGCAGATCGATTGGAAGTGACAGCCCTCGAAGTGTGTCACCTCGACGCCATCTGGTTCGAAGAAGCTTTTGACTACATCGCGGCCGTAGAGGTCGCCGAACGCCAGCCACATGAGTATCTGGAGGGCGTGCGTGTGTCCGGCGTAGTCGACGCAATAAGCGCGGCTCTGGGGCCCCGACTGCATCTTCGTCCCGGGATGGTAATGCAGGATCACTTCGGCCCAGAGCCTGTGCTCGATGTCGAGCGCGAGCTTCCGGACAGCCTCCGAGGTGCTGTAATGCGCGATCTGCGCGGCGTTGCTCAGGGTGACGGCCGAATAGGTGGACGAGTTGAACTCAGAGGCCCAGGCCGACCGCGAGAGCAGGTTGCGGAACTGGTGGAGGTTCCAAAGGCCGTAGCGCTGGGCCGCTTCGTCGTCGAGAGACTCGCCGCCGAGGATCAGCCCCTTCGTGGCCATCATCGGCATGTTGTCGTTGGCCCCGTGGAATTTGAAGTCGGGCTGCGCCGATCCTTTGAACGTCTTGAAAAGCTCCGTGGCGTGCCAGACCATGACCTCCTCGGCCTCAGACGTCAGAAGATGGCGGAAGGCATGGAGGCAGTGGGCGAACGAATTTGACTGGAAGATGCCGAACTCGCGGCCAGTCTTCTCCCGCGCGTTCGCCGTGTTCACCTTCGCGGGATCCACATAATGCGCCACGATCCGGTTGGCGAGGGCCACGTCGCCCTTTTCCCCGCGGTACAGGGCCGGCAGTATCCAGACGGGTTCGCGGTACGGAGGCTCCATTTGAGGGATTTTACCGGTGCCGTCCTCGTTGAAATGACGGCGGGCCTCGGCTCTTGTCAGCTCGTACCAGCGCTCCCTCCTGGCGCGCTGGCCCTCCTGATCGAACCACATTGTGGACGCATCCTTTCTCCATTTTCGGCACCGTTGCGGCGACGTTGCGTGGCGGTGTGGTATAACAATAATAACAATCAAGTATACGGTATTTGAGGCGTTTGTCAAGACGCGTGACCGTGGAAAGACGGGACGCGCCGTGGATCTCCCGAGCCCTCCGCTTTGCGCCATGTTCTCTGGCCGTGTACAGTTTCATCAATGGATGCGTAGGAGCGCGGGGTGCGCTGTTTCATTCGAAGGGGTAGGCGATGGCGGTGACCATTAAGGAATTAGCGGCGAGATGCGGCGTCTCGGCTATGACCGTGAGCGACATCCTCAACGGCAAGGGGATCCGCTTCAGGGAGGAGACGCGGCGGCGGGTGCTTGAGGAGGCGCGGCGCTGCCAGTACCGTCCGAACCGCATGGCGAAGGCGGTGAGGAGCGGGATGAACGCGGCGGTCGCGCTCGCGGTCGGCTCAGAGCAGAATTTGTGGTTTTCGCAGGAGATGGTGTACGGCGCCCTTGAGGTGCTCGTTCAGCATGGGATGCAGTTGTCCATTTTCAAGCTGAAGCCTGAGGACCTCTCCCTTGAGAACCCCTTGTCCCCGCTTTTCACCGAGAACTGCGTCGCCGGCGTGCTGTTGAACCACCTCGGCCTCATGAATGGGCCTGTCCAGGCAAGGTTCGACCGACTTGGGCTTCCCTAGGTCTGGATGAATGCGAGACGTGGTTCGAATTGCGTGTATCCCGACGACGCCGGAGCCGTCGCCGCGGAGGTCGGGCGTCTGGTGGGACTTGGGCATCGCCGGATCATGTACGCGGCGTTGCTCCATCCGTTTCCGCATCAGAGCTACGAGGATCGGTTGAGCGGCTACATCGCTGCCATGAGGGACGCCGGGCTTGCGCCGATGACGCTCATCACGCCGGTGGATCTTGCTCCCGGACAGGCGGATGGACTTGCGCGCAAGATTCTCGCCAAGAAGAATCGTCCGACGGCGGTCATCGGCGGTTTCGGCGTCCACGACGCGATTCCATTCCTGCTTGCGGCGAGGGAAAGGGGAATTGGGGTTCCGGATGGCCTCGCGCTGTCGTGCGTGGGTGGGGTGCGGAAGGACAATGACCACACGGGGATCTCCATCATCAGACTCCCGTTCGAGAGGGTGGGGCGGGAGGCGGCGATGATGCTCGTCGGCAAGCTGAGGGGCGAAGTGGAGGCGGAGGCCGCCCCCGTCACGGTTCCATTTGCGGATAGCTGATTTTCTGCCGCCCCCTTGCAGGCGCGGAGCATTCAATGTGGCCGGAGCTTCCAACTCCGGATCTTGTCATATTAATCCGGAGCAGGATGCTCCGGCCACATTGCTGAAAGTTGCGGCCTCTGCCCGCCTCTCTTCAAACTATGCGTTCCAGAGTGGACGGACGGCCTTGACGAACTGCGGAAAGGCGACCTCGGGTTCGGGGATGTCGGGATGCCATTTCTTCTCCCACTCGAGGGTGAGCCAGCCATCATAACCGCCCTTTTTCAGACAGTGGAAAATGTCCTGAAGAGGTATATCGCCCTCTCCCACGAGCGTGAAGGCGAAAGAGGCGGCTCCCGTGGCGGCGATGATGGCTTTGGAGTCTTTGACATGGATGTACTGGACCCAGGGCCCGATGTGCTTCCAGGTGTCGGCTGGTTGCTCGCCCAAGAGGCGGTAGGGGTGGTGGACGTCCCATAGCACGCCGACGTTCTCGGCGTCGGTCGACTCCATCAGATCCCGCACGAGTTGTGATTTGACCCAGTCGTCGTGCGTCTCGACGAGAACCGTAACGCCGTGCGTCGAGGCGGCGTCGGCCATCCGCGCCAACTCCTCTTTGGCTATCCAGACGACTTCAGCCTCCGGAGTCCCTTGGAAGTCTCCGCCGAAGACCCGGAGGCGGGGGCAGTCCAACGCCTCACAAATCTCGCTGTAGGCGCGCACCTCTGCCAGGAATCCGTCCCGCTCCTCCTTCGTCTTGGCGTAGAGGCGGGCCGAGCTTGAGAGGCAGGGAACCTTGAGCCCTTCGTCGGAGAGGATCTGGGCCGTTTCGGACACGTGGGTGGTGAACTCGGACAGTTTCGAAAGGTCCAGGTGCCCCATGTAGCAGCGGAAGTCGACCCCGTCGTAGCCGTAGTGCCGCGCCTTCGCGGCGATGGTCTTCATATCCCAATTCGGGCAACCCAACGTTGTGAATGCCAGTTTCATGGAACCTCCTGTCGGTTGTGCCTATTCGAATTCTATGTCTTACCCGTGAGGGCACATAGCTAATCGCCGAGGATCTGGCTTTCCGCCCCGAGGAAGATGCCCTTGAGGTTCATCTTGAGCGCCTCGGGATTGGTGGCGGCTTTGAGGCCGTCCTCTTCGCCGATGAGTCCTTCGTTGATGAGTTTGTAGAGGGATTGGTTGAAGGACTGCATACCCTCGCCGCCGCCCGCCTCGATGGCCGGAGCCATTTTGTCGAGCTTGTTCTGGCTGAGCAGTTTCTTCATGATCGGCGTGTTGATGAGGATCTCGACGGCGGGGATGACGCCGCCGCCGACCGCCCGCGGGATGAGACGCTGGGAGACGACGGCGGAAAGGTTGGTCGTCAACGCCCAGCGGATGGAGTCGTGCTCGCTCGAGTCGTAGAAGTCGAGGACGCGGCTGATCGACTGCGAGGCGTTGATGGTATGGAGGGTGGTGAGGACAAGGTGTCCCGTGTCGGCGGCCTGCAGCGCGGCGTCGAAACTGTCCCGTGTGCGCATCTCACCGATCACAATGACGTCCGGGTCTTGGCGCAGCACGTGTATGAGGGCGCTTTCGAAGGACTCGGTGTCGAGTCCGACCTCCCGCTGCTCGATCAGTGAACGCTTGTCGGTGAACTCGTATTCGATCGGATCCTCGACCGTGATGATGTGCTTCCTGAAGTTCTGGTTGATGTAGTCGACCATGGCGGCGAGCGTCGTCGACTTGCCCGACCCTGTCGTCCCTGTCACGAAAATGATCCCGCGCTCCATCTCGGCGATGCTCTTGATTTGATCCGGAAGCCCGAGCGAGTCGAAGTTGAGGACCGATGACTTCACGTGGCGCATGGCGATCGCCGACGCGCCCTTCTGCTGGTGGATGTTCACGCGGAAGCGCCCCACATCGTCCTCGACGTACGACAGGTCGACGTCCCCCGTCTGCTTGAACTTCGCCTTCTGCACCTCGTCAAGCATCACCGCCAGCGTCTTGTCCATGAACTCCTTGTTGGCGATGAGGTCCGTGTCGACGAGTTTCGACTCGACGCGGAACGCGACAGGGTGATCCTGCTTGATGTGGATGTCGGAGGCTTTTGAGGTGACGGCGAGTTCCAGGATGTCATGAAGGAATGTGTCAGGCATGTGCGTGCTCCTCAGATTGGCGACGTTGTGTGCAAGACCGTCCGCGGCGGTCTCATTTCCCGGAGGATTCGGACAGTATATCGACGAACTCCTTGCCGGAGATGCCCTCGAGCGTTTTGCCTCTGGCACTGAGCTTTTCGTTGAATTTGACGACGGTCTCGGTCATGCGGTCATGCGTCTCCTCCGAGCCTCCGACCAGGCAGAAGTTCTCGCCCTTCGTGAGCCTCGCATGTCCATCCTTGTTGTCCATGCCGACGCCCAAAAGCACCGCCTTGCGTCCTTTTTTCCGTTCAGGGTTCATAGTGTCGTTTGAGCGGTTAATTGGTGCAAATACCCTCCTGAATAGCAATGTACTTTCCGGCTTCAAGAAACGCAAGATACCCACGGCAATTACGTTGATTTGTACGCAGGCAAGGTGTAATCTATGAGAAGACAACCTTTTACGTCAAGATCACCTCATGAACGAAAGTTGCGCGACACGGTTAACACGGAGAATGAGCACTATGCGTTTTTTCCTGGCTCTGCTTATTGCCCTCACCTTTTCCATCCCGCAGTTGCGTGCCGAGGATGACGCCGGCAAAGGCGAGTTCGACAATGCGAAATACTTCCAAAGCAGATACGCCAACGAACTCAAGGGGATAGATAAGAAAGGCGTGGCCTTTTTCCTCAAGGAGTGCAGTGCCTTTCCGCGCTTTGACGAGTATGAGGCTCGCCAGCAATCTGAAAGGAAATTTCCGTTCACGCCCTATGCGGGGGAGATCCTCACCTTCAAGCTCAAATCCGGCAAAATCTACACAGGCAAAGTCTCGAGCACCGGCTGGCGGCCAGGCCAACAGTACAAGTTCAACACGGTGGAGCAGTGGAGTAAAGACGAAGGCGGACTGTGGAGCAAGATCGAGGCCCGGGGAACCGACGAGGGCTTCTATGAGAACGAGCTCGTCTCCAAGGACAAGGAAGTCGCCTACAGCGATAAGATACAGACCGAACGGCGCAAGGACTATTTGAGAAAACTGTATGTCGATTATTCGAAAAAACTGGAACCCCGCGCAGAGAAACTCTTAGAGAAGATCCGCAAGGATTTCCCCGCCTTGAGCGACGACGAGGTGCTCCTCTATCTTGACATCGCCGACAAGCAGGCGATCGATAAATACCGCGATCTGCTTAGGAAGAACTACGATAACCTTGCCAAGCCGCTGGTGGTGCCCATGCGCGAGGCGATCCTTATGATCCTTGACGCGATTGCGGACAACGATGCCGACGTGTCGATCGTGAACGGCAAGCTTGCCCTTAAATCGGAGATCAAGGCGAAGGCCGAGGCGGAAGCCAAGGCCAAAGCGGAGGCGGAAGCCAAAGCCAAAGCGGAAGCTGAAGCCAAGGCCAAAGCCGAGGCGGAAGCCAAAGCCAAAGCGGAAGCCGAGGCTAAGGCAAACGAATCCACCGGCACCGATACCGCCCGCGTCGACACCGGCGCCGGCGTTGATACAGGGGTCGGCCTGGACTCGCAAGCCAAGGTGGATTCGAAGGCAGGCGTTGACACGGGGACGAACGTGGACTCGGGGTTTGGCGCCGACTCAGGCAACGCTCCTCAGACAGAAGTCATCCAGCCGTCGACAGCCCCGGCTAAAACAAAGAAGTTCGTCCCGAAACCCAAGCCGAAGGCTCCACCTCCGGCTCCTGCTCCCAGTAAAATGACGCCCCCGCCGAACATGCCTCCGATGATGCCGCCGAACATGCCCATGCCTCCAGGCATGACACCTCCTCCGGGAACCAAGAAAGCGCCTAAGCAGTAGAACGGCTGGCGCGTGACAGGTAGTCTCGCTGACAATGACCATAGAAGGGAGTTGGCGATGCGCGAGGGCGATGCGTTTGGCGAACTGGTGATCGAGCACGCCGATCAGCAACCTTTCTCCACCGTCCCATCCGCGCCCCGTTTCTACCGCATTGAGAGCAAGCACATCTCTTTGCGCGAGTACGCATGGGGGACGCCTTTGCCGCTGATGCCGCTTGCGGCGCTGCTGAAGCTGTGCGGCGTCAATCTGCCGTCATCGGGCGATGATCCACCCGTGCATGAACTGACTCCATTTGAGTGCGCCGAACTTTCTGAATCAGAAAGGATCGTGGCCTCGCCGCTTTTCAGCGAGCTTTCCGCAATGGGATTTTCCGCTCCGCTCCACCATGAGATCATCGATCCCTCCCACTCGACCAGGATCGCATGGACGACGCTCCGCCATGCCTCTGGAAAGGCGTTCGCACGGATACAACACCGGATGTGGTCATACGGCAAACGCGTCAGAGATCATCTGTTCGTCGTGTTCGGATCGGAGCTCGCCGATGGCCGCTTTGTCATCTCAAGCTCCGGAAAGGCGGATATGCTCGCCCCTCCCGCATGGATCGTGAATCGGATGGAGAAAGCCGCTCCTGCCGCATTGTGGGAGGCGCATCAAAAACTGCTGGAGAAGGAGGGGGAGGGCGTTCGTCTTATCCCCGATCAGGCGGCGCTTCGGGAGGTCGTCAACCGCAGTCATGCGGTCATTAGGGACTTCCATCTTGGTCGGCGAGTGTTTGCTGAGCCTTCGGGTGACGACAAGGAGCTCATGAAGGACGTGGCGGAGCAGGCGAAGGGCGCTGGGCTTGAGCCAAGTTTTGACGAGATCGCGGCACTCGTCGAGGTGCGGCGCGCCGAGCGGGCGCACTCCAACTGGCGTTCGCTCCTCGTCATACTCTTCGTGTCGCTGGCGCTCTTCATCGGTATCGGGGCGGCGAAGCAGCCGCTCCGCTTCATACTGCTGCTCGTGCCCATCCTGTTTCTGCATGAGATGGGGCACTTTCTGGCGATGAAGATTTTTGGCTATCACAACGTGCGCATGTTTTTCATCCCATTCTTGGGAGCGGCGGTGTCGGGACGGCACTACAACCAGCCAGGATGGAAACTGGCCGTTGTCGCTCTGGCGGGGCCGTTGCCGGGCGTTGCGCTGGGGGCGGTGCTGGGGCTGGTCGGGGTCGTGACCAAAAACGAAATCGTCAACGAGTCGGCGCTCCTGCTGCTCATCATCAACGGCTTCAACCTTCTTCCGCTGATGCCCCTCGATGGCGGGCGCGTGGCCCATGCCGTCCTTTTCTGCCGCCATCCCGTCTTCGACGTGATCTCGCGGAGCTTGGCGGTGGCGGCCCTCGCGCTGCTCGGCATACTTTCGGGCGACGCCATTCTGATCGCGCTTCCCGTGCTTCTCGCATTCGGCATCCCCACCGCCTTCAAGAGCATGAAGATCGCCAGCAAGCTCCGCGGCGAAGGCGTTGGCACCGCCTTGAAGGACGAAGCCTCCGTCCCGACTCCCATCGCCTTGCGCATCATCCGCGAGCTCAAGCAGGCGTTTCCGTCCAGCCTCAACGTGAAAGGCAGGGCGCAACTCGTCGCCCATATTTTCGAGACGGTCAACGCCAGGCCTCCCGGCGCCGTGCTTTCGGCCGTTTTCCTTTTTCTGCAGGCAGGCACCTTTTTCTTCGCCGTTCTCTTCGCTTGTTTCTCCGTGGTGGCGGTGAAGGGGGATCTCATGAGGACCATGTCCCTTGCGGTGACACAGCCCGAGATGGCCTGTTCCTCCGCGTTGAGCAAGAAGTGGGAGGCGCCCGCCGCCGTCATTCCGTCCGAGAAGCGGCTGACTTTTGCCGCCAGCTTCAAGAGTGCCGCGCAGGCGGAGAGACTATTCGCCTCGCTTCAGACGAAAGCCTCACCGGGCTCGTCGCTCCTGCTCTTCGGGCAGTCGGTGTTGCTGGTGACTTCCTGCGGTTTGGAGGACGACGTATCCCGCTGGATCGCCGACCTCGAGCGACAGAAGGCGCAGGTCGTCGTGGGCAGGAATTCCTTTCCGTTGTCCGCCACGTTCGGATGCGTGCCCCCCTCAACCGGCAAGGGCGAGGAGTTGCGGGCCTCGGCGCTCCCCTGTCTGATGTTCGAGCGGCGGGAGGAATTGATCCCGCCCTGGTCCCCGCGCTGGGACACCTCCACTCAAGAGGGTGCGCAATGGCTCCGCTCCCGGCAGACGTACACACGGCTGAAAACCTTGAGCAATCCGAACGCCGTGCCGACAAAGAAGCCAGAAGCGGGACAGAAGGAGTTGAATGACGCCAGGCAGCGGCTGAGCGAGGCTTACAAGCGAGGCGATCAAAAGGAGATCCAGCGTCTGAACCAGCGCATCGGAGAGCTGGCGGAGCTGGAAAGGCGGGCGAAAGTCAAAACGCTCCTCGCCGACCCAACCGTCGACGCCGAGATGATCGACCTTGCCGAGAAGACGCACACGGAGAAGGACAAGACGGTCCTCGGCGAGTTGACCCGCCGCATGGCCGAGCGCATGGGGCGCATCCCGGAGCAAGGTGGCGATTCCTCGGCGTCAGACGCCGACAAACGGCTCTGCGCGAAAAACGGCTGGATAAGCCTCGAGGGACTCTATCTGCGCCTTACCATCACCTCCTTCGAGTCGATCTCGGACGCCCTCCCGGCCATCGCCACATGGCTGGAGAACAACAAGTGCGGAGTCATCCGCTACAGCATCACCCGGGGATTCGAAAGCGCGGAAGGCGACGAGGACGAAGAGTCCGGGGAGTGAAGCGGAAGGTGTTGCGATAACGCCTAAGGACATTTGCGGGAAATTCAATTATGGTTTTGTCGCACACCCGTTTGTTCTCCCGCAGATTTCCTTGAAGGCGCAGGGAGGGCACTTCTCCGTTGAGGCGGCGGGGGTGAACGCGGAGGGGCCCTCCGACTCGTAGGAGCGGTGCTTCAGCAGCGCCGCCTCGATTCCTGCGCGCAGCGTCTGCTCCGTTTCGCCGCGGCATGTCCGCGCGTACACCGGCAGTGCGCTGTCGCCGGTGAGAAGCACGGTGGAGCAGACGATTCTCGATTCCGCATCGCCATATCTCGTGATCCGTCCCAGCGTGTTCACCCCCATCCGCATCGCCCATCTTGCGTCATCGGCGCCACCACCGAGATGGAGGCAGGCGATGCGGCGGTCTCTCCCGTCCGGCCACGAGAAGTCAGGGGCGGTCCACACGTCCACCCCCTCGAAGAAGAACGTCTCCGGTTTGGCGACAGGCTTGAGCAGGGTGAACGGCAACGACGCGAATTCATCAAACACGCCACCATGCGCGAGACCGTCGACAAGATGTGACAGCCATCTCTCTCCCTCTCTCGCCACCTCGTTCGTCGCCGTCGTCCCATAGTATAGTTCTTTTATGCAGAGGCTTTTGGGTTCGGCGCGCCACGACTGGCGGCGCAGCGCCCATGTGTCGCGGACGGCGAATCGCATGGCTGTCCGGCGCAGGTCGTTGACCGTCGCATGCGCCTGGCGAAGCGCGGCCTCGGAGAGCGTCGCCTCCAGGGCGGACAGCAGAAGCCCTCTCACCCAGGCGCTGACCGTCGTCATTTTCCGATAGAAGACGAGCGGCCGCGCGGCTGTTCCCGCGGAGGGCTGGATATCGTTCTGTTCCGCGAGGTAGCGGAGGAAGTACGCCCGCTCGCAGAACTCGAACAGGCGCATTCTCGAGCAGGACCACTGGAAGGGGGAAGGGGTCATGTGGTGGTGGGCTTTGGCTCAAAGATGCAACGGAATCCCCTTGGAGTAAAGCACTTGTTGCAGGAGACGCAGGCGGAGCGGTGTGTCCGCCCCTCGGCGAGGGCGTTCACCAGAGCCGGCTCGCGGATGAGCGGGCGGCAGAGGGATACCAGGTCGCAGCTTCCCTCATGGACGACGCGTTCCATCATATCCAGCGAGCGTAAGCCGCCCACGAGGATCACTGGAACAGTGACTGCCTCCTTGATGGTCCGCGCCTGTGTGGCGAAATAGGCTTCTTTTTCTGGTCCGTCGATCTTCTCAAGCGCCGGCTGCGCGTATGGGCCGTTCGTGGCGCATGACACCTCGATGGCGTCGACTCCCGCGGCCTGCAGGGCGGCGGCCGTCTCCGCCGCCTCCTCGATTGGCAGGCTGTTCTCGCGGCCGTCCACCACCCCAAGCTTGCAGAGGAGTGGGACGTGTGCGCCTATGGCCGCCCGCGTCTCCCGCGCGATGTCCAGCAGAAGCTGGCGACGTCCTGCGGCTCCGGCGCCATACTCGTCGGTCCGCTGGTTCTCGGATGGCGCGAGGAAGCACCCCAGCAGATAGCCATGGGACGCGTGCAGTTGGACGCCGTCGAAGCCCGCTTTCACGGCGCGGCGGGCGGCATTGACGAAACACGCCACTTGTTCTTCGAGATCCGCCGCGGAGAGTTCCGCGAGTTTCTGCGCCGCGCTGTTGATCTGCGCGATGGCTTTCACGCCGTTGCCTTTCGAAGCCTGAGCCAACTTCTCCAGACCGGGGAGGTGCCTGTCGTCCCAAATGCCTGTCTGGTTTGGACTGCATTTCCAATCAGGGTGACAATACATATGGCCGGTGATGATGAGACCGACGCCACCCGTGGCGAGTCTTTCGTATATCGGATACACATCGTCGCGCAGCAGACCGTTCTTGTCCGCCCGGGACTCGCAGGTGGCGGAACGGACGAAACGGTTTTTCAGCTCGATTGAGCCGATGCGGCACGGATTGAACAGGCAACTCATGTGCGTTTCCCCTGTCTCGCGGACGGGCCTCATCATCCCTTGGCGTGGGTGGAGGAAGGACCGATCGCGTGTGTGGTTGTGTCAAGCCATCCCATCTCCGGGATGTGGAAAACCAAATATGCATCGGAGGAAAATGAAAATCCAGCGGATGAAGAAAATGGGAAAAGGGGATATGTTTCCTGTTGCGTTGGAGAACGACGGAGCAAAGCTACACGAATAATGTGAATAAGGAGATGGGTTCATGGGTAATGACAACAAGGCCGTGTTCGAGTATCATGAGAAACCTGTGCCAGGCAAGATCAAGGTACTTCCGTCGAAGCCCTGCGCCACCCAGCGCGACCTCTCGCTCGCCTACACCCCGGGCGTCGCCGCCCCCTGTCTGGCCATCAAGGACAACCCTGCCGACGTCTGGAAATACACCGCGCGGAGCAACATGGTGACGGTGGTGTCGGACGGCACCGCGGTTCTCGGACTCGGCAACATCGGTCCCGAGGCGGGCATGCCCGTCATGGAAGGCAAATGCGTGCTGTTCAAGCGCTTCGCCGACGTGGACGCCTTCCCGCTCTGCATTTCCCACGTGTGTGGGGCTGACGGCCGCACGGATCCCGCGAAGGTCATCGAGACGGTCCAGCGCCTTGAGCCGTCGTTCGGCGGCATCAACCTCGAGGACATTGGCGCGCCCGCCTGCTTCGAGATCGAGCGCACGCTGAAGAAAACGATGTCGATCCCCGTCTTCCACGACGACCAGCATGGCACCGCCATCATCTCGCTGGCCGGGGTCATCAACGCCATCTATCTGGCAGGCAAGGAAATCGAGAACTGCCGCTTCGTCCTCAATGGCGCTGGGGCGGCCGGCATCGCCTGTGCCGAGATGTATATCACCGCCGGAGCGCGGCGCGAGAACTTCATCCTGTGCGACTCGAAAGGCGCCCTCAACAGAGGCAGGACGGGTCTCACCGCCGAGAAGAAGCTGTTCGCCGACGCCACCAGCACCAAGGCAAGCACGCTCGCGGAAGCGATGGCAGGGGCGGACATCTTCATTGGCGTGTCGGTCGCGGAGTGTGTCACCGAGGCGATGGTCCGCTCGATGGCGGCCAAGCCGATCATCTTCGCCATGGCCAATCCCGTGCCGGAGATATATCCCGACAAGGCCCTCGCAGCAGGGGCGTTCGTCGTCGGCACCGGGCGCAGCGACTTCTCGAACCAGGTCAACAACGTCCTCGGCTTTCCCGGCATCTTCCGCGGTGCCCTTGACACCCGTGCGAAGGACATCAACGAGCCGATGAAGCTCGCCGCCTCCAAGGCGCTCGCCGAGATAGCCCGCGAGCCGGTTCCTCTCGAGATCCGCGCAGAGCTGAAGGCCGCCTACCCCGAGGACGCCGCCAATGGTATGTTCGACGGCGACGCGCCTCTCAAAGTGACGTATGTCATCCCGAAGCCGTTCGACCCGCGCGTCGTGCCGCGCGTGGCCCGCTATGTGGCCGAGGCCGCCATGGCGAGCGGCGTGGCGCAGTTGACGATCAAGGATCTTGCCGCCTACGAGCGGGATGTCGCCTTCCGGGTCGCCTATGGAGCGAGGTAGGAGCAATAAGTCCGAAAACCGAAGCACGAAATCCGAAATAATTCTGGAATCCACGTTCCAAACATTTCGGATTTCGACATTCGAGTTTCGGATTTAAGCCTCTTCGGCGCCCACCACGTACGTCTGGATGGTGTGGCGGGGAGCCGCCGCGGGAAAGTCGCGGCCGTCGACGCGGAGATGGAAGGCGATGTCGTCGAAGCTTTCGTTCAAGACCACGACGACGGTCGAGCCGTCGGGATTGACGAACGCGGTCGCGAGGAGCAGGTCGTCCGTCAACGCCGCGGCGACCCGCCGGGCGCCGGGATTCACGAACCGCGAGAAGTGCCCGATGGCGAAGTAGTTCCAGCGATAGGTGAGGCGCATGTTCACGGTGTCGGCGATGATTGGCGCCCCTTGGTAGTTTTTGGCGTGCGACGGCCCGCCCGCCTCGTCGACCAGCATGTTCCAGCCGATGAAGCCGCAGTTCCATCGGTTCATGTCCTTAATAATGTTCCTCGCCGTGTACTCAGCGCAGCCCCAGTCGTCGGGGTCGGTCGTGCGTCGCTCGCAGTATCCCTCGGTAAGCAGGAGCTTCTTGTCGGGCCAGGCGTCATGGACCAGCGAGAGGTTGTCGTGGCAGTCGGCCATGTACCAGTGGTATCCGGCTCCCCAGATATGTTTGGAGGCGCCAGGGTCGGCATACACCTGTCTGACGCGTTCGTAGATGCGGTCGCGGTTGTGGTCCCACACGATGATTTTGACATCGGAGAGGCCGTCGCGGGCGAACCTCGGCCCGAGGATCTTCACGAAGTCGCGTTCCTCCTCGGCGCTGAACAGGCAGGAGTCCCAGCTTTGAACGGCCTCGGGCTCGTTTTGGGCGGTCACACCCCAGACGTCGACGCCCTCCGCCCGGTATTCCCTGACGAACCGCGCGAGGCAGTCGGCCCACGCCTGGAAGCATTCAGGACGCAGCCTCCCGCCATGATTCATCTTGTCGGTCGTCTTCATCCAGGCGGGCGGACTCCACGGCGACGCCAGCAGTTTGAAACCGCCTTGCGACGCCTTCTTGGCGCGGTGGATGAACGGTAGCAGGGTCTTCCGATCACGCTCGATGCTGAAGGACGCCAACGAATGGTCGCCGTCGACTTCGCAGCAGGAGTAGTTCGACGTCGAGAAGTCGCAGCTGTTTATGTGGGTGCGGCAAAGCGAGTAGGCGTTGCCCTTGCTCCGGGGGCCGAAGCACGCTTTGAAAAACTCGTCGCTGATCTCCTGCGGCAGTTTCCCCAGCGTCACGGCGGCGGACTCCGTGAACATGGCGCCGAACCCCTCAATCTCCTGGAAGCGGGCGCTGGTGTCGACGAACAGCTCGGGAGAGGGGACGTCGGGGACTGCGGGAACGGATGACGGCGAAGCCACCTTCGCCAACTTCTGGTCCTTGCGCACGGAAGTGCGGTAGACGGTGATCATGATGTGTGTCCAAAGATTGTGGATTGTCGAAGGTTGTGCCGGGTAATCAGTCGTGTAAAGTGCACACACTAATACGATGGTGAAAAAATGCAAGCGGGGCTCATGATTTGAAATCCGTGACGGAAGTTGGTATATAGATTTTCTTGGCGGAAGAACTTCCGCCAAGAAAATCTAGCGCGGAAGCTCATGCGCCCGAGTGGCTGCCCAGCAGGATGCGTTCGATGGTTTTTGTCTGCGCGAGCGTGACCTCCGATTCGCGGCGCGAGATGGGAAGTTCGCCGTATTTGAGCTTGGAGTAGACGAAAAAGATCGAGAGGACGCTGGATCCCAGATCCTCCTTGCGTCGTCGCAGTTCCTCTCCGTAAGCGAAGAGCTCCATATTCAACTGGCTGGGCAGCAGTCCCTTAAGTTCGAGCATGTCACGCGTCGCGCGGTAGCAGGCTTTGACGCATTCGGCATGGTTTGAGGAGACGAACGTCTCGGCGACCCGCAGATGCGACAGGCAGCGATTCAGGCTTCTGGCGCGCCTGAACCGCTCCCTGGCCGTCTGCAGAAAGCGGTAAAGCGTGAAGGTGGCGACGGCAAGCGAGATCAACACCACGCCGAGTGGACCGGCCAAAAGGCGGATGAGCGACGCGAAGGTCGACGCCGCGTTGGTGAGCATCGCCATCACGTTGGCTCTGGCCGTCAGGTAGAGGTTCTTAAGTAGACTGTCTCCGGGAAGCCCTGGCGGTAGCATGAGCTTCTTCAGATCCTGGAGCGCCGCCTTCATCTCCTCCTCCTCGGTGGGGATGTTCATGAGTATCTTCGTCACCAGCGGCGTCTCCGGCGCCGTGGTGACTTTCTTCGCCGACCCATCTTTCGTGGTGGGCAGGAAGGAGGTCTTGAGGTAGTCCTGGGTCATGGGTGAGAGCTCGGGTGGCCTGACCCGCCAGTCGTCGCCGAACGGATCCATGAACAGCCCGATCTCGCTGGGGGTGGTCTTCGAGGTCACTGCGGAAGGCGGTGTGGCGTCGAAGGTCAGCCACCCCTTGCCCTCGATGAAAATCTGTGTCCACGCATGGGCGTGGCGCTCGTAGACTTCGAAGAGACCGGTGAGCGTGTTGAAGTCGCCCGGCGAATAGCCGGTCGCGACCCGCGCCGGGAGGCCGCTGATCCGCGCCATCACCGCCAGCGCGAGGGCGAAGTACTCGCAATGTCCCTCCTTGAGCTCGAAGACGAAGAAGTCGGCCGTCTCGCGGTCTTCCGGCGGCCTGGCGCTGAATTGCGCATAGGTGAAGTTGGTGCGGAGATGATCTCTGAGGGCGAGCGCCTTCGCATACGGCGTCGCCTTTCCATCACAGATTTTTGCGACGAGGATTTTGAGCCTCGGGCTGATTTTATTCTCCGGCAGTTGCAGGTAGTGCGCGGGTTTCAGATTCTCGCACCAGTCGGCCGATCCGCGGGTGGCGGGTTCGGTGGTGATGGAGGACTGCACGCTGTAGGAGAACGGGCCGGCCGGTGGTTTAAAGTCCTTTGGCAGGCGCTCGCAGAAGAAAAAACGTTCATTCTTCAACTGTTTCGTCGTGGAGGTTTTGATGAAATACGCCCGCGGCAGGAAGGCGGCGCACAACGCCCTCGAACGCCATTTCTCGACGACGAACTCCTGTCCGATCAAGCCGACCGGCATGATGGAATACGTGACCTTCTGCTTGCGCATCGCCTCGGAGGTGGTCCACTCCTTGCCGTCATAGCCATCGTACAACCCGGCGAGCCAATAGAGCTTCACGGGGCAGCGGACCGTCATCACCAAATCGTCGGAGGGGGCTCCCGAGCCGGTGCCGTCGGCGGTGCTGAGCGAATTGGGGGCGTCCGGTATGTTGACGGGAGGGCCGGACTGCCCCACTGCGTCGGGGGTGCTCGTGGCCTCGACGGTCCGGGGCGCCGATTTGTCGGACAAGGTTTTTCCGGTTTCGAACCAGTCTTGGAAGCGTGTCGGCATGTTGTTCTTGTTGTACGTCATGAAGGAGGACGTCACGTAGCCGGAGCCGTGTTTGAAGGGGGACGGGAACACCGAGGAGAAATAGCTGAGGAAGGCGCACACGAGCAGGGCGTGCAGCAGAAGATACCGCCAGGAGCGCCTGAAGACGAACTGCGGGAACTGCGGCGCGCCGCCGCCCGCCAGCGCGATCGACCTCGTGTAGTAGGCCAGTCCCAGCGACAGGAGCAGGATGAGGGGGAACAGGTGGATATAGACCGACCGGGGATAGACGGATCCATAGAGGACGAGGATCAGCGACAGAAGAAAGAGAATCATATAGTCCTTCATGTTCCTCGTGAGCGCGAAGCCGACACCCGCCACGGCGAATGACTCCACGAGGAGTTTGTCGGGCGGCGTCCCCCCCATGACGCGGAACATCATCCACAGCAGGGCGCAGAAAATGAGGACATACTGGAGAATTTCCCGGTTGTCCTTGCACCAGAAGCCTTTGTCGGGCAGGAAGATGCTGAGAAAGGTCAGGACGGTCATGCACATGACCACGAGGGTCAGGATCGGGTGCGCCGTGTGCCAGAAGGCGGCGAAGACTGAGAGCCCGAAGACCGCGTTGACGAGTAAATGAAGAAGGCGGGTGCTGACGACGAGTTTCCGCTGCTCCTCGCGCTGCTCCGTTGATTTCCCGCTTGTGACAGACTCATCCATAGGTTCAAATCCGAAATCCGAATACCGAAATCCGAAATAGTATCGAAATCCAAAATTCGAATGAACGAGAGAGGCGAAACAGCACAGATGTTTCGAGCTTCGTGCTTCGATTTTCGGATGTATCAGCCATACATCAACACCGAGCTAATGTCCAGATTCCGCCGCACCACGTACGGGACCACGGCCGCGCTTTTCGCCGGGTTGAGGCGGTCCGTCTCCCCCCCGCGGACCACTGAACCCCGCGGGAACAGTCGGGACGGGGCGCAGATCCAGCGGGTGTCGACGCGGCGCGTGAGCAGCGCGTCGAACCGCTTGTACAACGCCTCGTTCTCGGACATGCTCAGACAGTAGAGGATCGAGTTGTCGGCGAACAGATGGGCCGAGGCGTCAAACACGTCCACCACGTCCATGCCGCCGGGTTCGATGACCGCCAGCAGATTGGCCACCGAATGTTTCAGGAACTTGCCGTTCCCCCTGACGATGGTGGGCGTTTTCTCGTCGCCGCGGGCGGTGACCAGCACCACATCGCAGTAGGTCGCCGACAAGTACTCGCTGATGGACATCGCCGCCATGACGAGGTATTCGCAAGTGCTTCTGCCCTTGTCCTCC
>CAYTFM010000029.1:0-3988 GCA_964436735.1 uncultured Victivallales bacterium
TGAACACCGAACACCGAACACCGAACACCTTTCCCCCCCCTGAGTTTCATCAAAATCAAAGGCGCTCGCCAGCACAACCTGAAGGGGATCGACGTGGAGATCCCCCGGGATTCTCTGGTCGTCGTGACGGGGTTGAGCGGCTCCGGAAAGTCATCGCTTGCCTTCGACACGCTGTACGCCGAGGGGCAGCGCCGCTACGTGGAAAGCCTCTCCGCCTATGCCCGGCAGTTTCTCGATCAGATGCAGAAGCCGGACGTGGAGCACATCGAGGGGCTCTCCCCGGCGATCGCCATCGAGCAGCGCTCGGCGGGTGCGAATCCGAGGTCGACGGTCGCCACGACGACGGAGATCTACGATTATCTGCGGCTCCTGTACGCCCGGATCGGCAAGCCGCACTGCCCTCAATGCGGACGGCCGGTGAAGGGGCAGAGTGCGGAGGCGATCTGCGACCGGCTGCTGAATCTGCCACCGGAGCGGCGATTGATGATACTCGCGCCCTATGCGACAGGGCGCAAGGGCGAGCACCGCGACCTGCTTGCCCGGCTCGCCCGTGACGGGTTCGTCCGCGCCCGGATCGACGGCGAGATCCTCGAGATCGACCCGGAGATGAATCTTGACAAGAACAAGCGGCACACGGTCGAGGCCGTCGTCGACCGGCTCAAAACCGGCAAACTCGAGTCCGCGCGCCTCGCCGACTCGGTCGAACTCGCCCTGCGCTGCGGCGGGGGCGAGATCGTCGTGCTGGTCGAGCGTGAGGGGGGCGACGGATGGGACGAGGAGCGGATCAGCGAGCGTCTCGCCTGCGCCGAGTGCGGGATCAGCTTCGGCGAGATGGAGCCGCGGAACTTCTCCTTCAACAGTCCGTACGGCGCCTGCCCGACATGCAACGGACTCGGCACCACGCTTATTTTCGAGCCCGAGCTGGTGGTGCCCGATCCGAGCCTCTCGATCAAGGACGGCGCCATTCCCGCATGGCGGCGGGGACCGCGGCGTCTTATCATCTACTATAATCATCTGCTGCGCTGCGTGGCGGAGCACTACAACTGTCCGGATATGAGGACTACCCCCTTCCGGGAACTGCCAGAAAAGTTGCAGCACGTGTTGATTCATGGCAGCGGCGACGAGGTTATCAAACTCGACTATTGGCGTTCCGGAAAACGGCACAAGATGGAGCGTCCCTTCGAAGGGGTGATCGCAAATTTGACGCGGCGCGCCGCCGAGACGGACAGCGAGTCGGTCCGCGAGCGGCTCCGTTCCATGATGGCGCGCCGCCAATGCCCCGACTGCCGGGGCGCGCGGTTGCGTCCCGAGAGTCTTGCGGTCACTGTCGGGGGGCTGGGCATCCACCAGTTCGACGCGCTCGGCGTTTCCGAGGCGCGGGCGTTTCTCGCCGGGCTTGTCCTGGCCGATGATGAGCGGACGATCGCCCAGGAGGTTGTCCGCGAGATAACCGCGAGGCTCGGCTTCCTCGAAAACGTCGGCCTCTGCTACCTCACGCTCGACCGCGAGAGCTCGACCCTCTCCGGCGGCGAGGCGCAGCGCATCCGTCTCGCCACCCAGCTTGGCAGCGGGCTCACGGGCGTCATCTACATCCTCGACGAGCCCAGCATCGGCCTGCACCAGCGGGACAATGACCGCCTTCTCGCCACGCTCGAGAAGCTCCGCGACTCGGGCAACACCGTCGTGGTCGTCGAACACGATCTCGACACGATCCGCCGCGCCGACCATGTGATCGACCTCGGCCCCGGCGCCGGAAGGCATGGCGGCGAACTCGTCTTTTCGGGGCCGCCGTCGAAGCTCGTCCGGGAGCCGCGCTCGCTGACGGGGCAGTACATTTCCGGAAGCCGCTCGATCGCGGTCCCGAAAGTGCGACACCCCGGCGACGGCAGACGGATCGTGATCAAGGGGGCCCGGCAGAACAACCTCAAAGGCATCGACGTCTCCATCCCCCTCGGCACCTTCTGCTGCGTGACGGGTGTCTCGGGATCGGGCAAAAGCAGCCTGATCAACGACATTCTCAAAGTGGCGCTCGACCGCCATTTCCAGATCGGCTCCGAAGTCCCCGGCAGGCACGACGCCATACTCGGGCTCGAGCACATCGGCAAAGCGATCGTGATCGACCAGGATCCGATCGGGCGCACGCCTCGTTCGAACCCCTGCACGTATATCGACGCCTTCCTGTTGATACGGGACCTCTACGCCAAGCTGCCCGAGTCGAGGGCCCGCGGCTACAAGCCCGGCCGCTTCTCCTTCAACGTCAAGGGCGGCCGCTGCGAGGAATGCGGCGGCGACGGCATCCGCAAGATCGAGATGCAGTTCCTCCCCGACGTTTACGTGAAATGCGCATCCTGCCTTGGCCGGCGCTTCAACCGCGAGACGCTCGCCGTGCTCTACAAGGGCAGAAGCATCGCCGACGTCCTCGAGATGACCGTCGCCGAGGCGTGTGACTTTTTTGACGCCATTCCGACGCTGCGCAAAAAGCTTCGGACGCTCGACGACGTCGGCCTCGGCTACGTTCACCTCGGTCAGGCGGCGACAACCCTCTCGGGCGGCGAGGCGCAGCGCGTCAAACTCGCCGCCGAGCTTTCGAAAAACCAGCGGGGGCACACACTCTACATCCTCGATGAGCCAACCACGGGGCTTCACATCGCCGATGTGGAAAAGCTCCTCGAGGTCCTCTTCCGACTGCGGGATCAGAACAGCACGATCCTCGTGATCGAGCACAACCTCGACGTTGTGAAGGTGGCCGACTATCTTATCGATCTCGGGCCGGAGGGCGGAGACGCCGGCGGCACGTTGGTGGCCGAGGGGACGCCGGAACAGGTTGCGAAAAATCCTAAATCACACACGGGCAGGTACCTGAAAAAACTTTTGTAGAAATTCGAATCTCGAATCTCGAAATCCGAATTAAAAGAATGAAAAAATGCGACAGCGTTTCCCGCTGTTTCGGATTTCGTGCTTCGATTTTCGAATTTAACCGCCATTCACAGGTGTGGGTATGGGTAGTGTAAAGCTGAAGAAAACCAAGAAGACTTTGGGGCATTTGACGGTGTTGGGATGCGGAATGGGGGCGGCCGATCTCACGCCGCTTCACCGCGCCACCGTGGACAAGGCTTCCATTCTTGCCGGCGGCAAGCGTTTACTGGGCCTTTTTCCTCAATTCAAAGGGCGGAAGGTGGTTATTGGAGCCGACGCCGCCGAGATTGCGGCTGCCCTCGCGGAAGCCGCGAAAGGTGGCGAGACGGTCGCGGTTCTTGCCTCGGGCGATCCACTGTTCTATGGCGTTGGGCGGACGTTCGCCAACCTCCTGCCGCCCGCCAGGCTTACGATCATCTCCGCAGTCACGGCCGCCCAGGCGTTGCTCAGTCGGTTGCGGATGCCGTGGGAGGACGTCTCCTTCTTCAGTGCCCATGGAAAGTCTGGCCAGCTTCCGTGGAGGAAAATCCTGTCTGGCGGTCTGGCGGTCATCTATGCGGACAACAAACGGACAGCGTCTGCGTTGGCGCGGGAGCTCGTCGAAGCCTGCGCATGCGCCGCCGCGAGGCCCGCGGCGATCGGCGAGAATCTCGGTTCGCCGGAGGAAAAGGTGACGACTGGCACGCTGAGCGAGTTGGCCGCTCTCGAATGCGGCTCGCTCTCGGTGTTGGCGGTTCTTCCGGAAGATCCCGAGGGGCCGCTCGCCGACACAGGCATCCAGCTCGGATTGGACGATGTCGAGTATGTCGCCGAGGCGCGGCACATCACCCATGCCGAGGCGCGGGCGGTCGCTCTTTCCAAGCTGAGGCTTGGCCATGGCGTTATGTGGGACGTCGGGGCTGGTTCGGGATCGGTGAGCGTCGAGGCGGCCGCGCTTTGTGACGATCTTGCGGTCTATGCCGTGGAGAGAAAACCAGCGCGCGCAAGCTTGATCCTTACGAACGGCTCGATGTCTGGCGTTTCCGAGCGCGTCAAAGTCGTTCAAGGCGACATCCTCGTCTGCGCCAAACGG
>CAYTFM010000029.1:3998-37032 GCA_964436735.1 uncultured Victivallales bacterium
GGTGACGAGGTGGCGGAAATCGTGGCGATGTGCCACCGACGCCTCAGGCCCGGCGGGAGGATTGTCGCCGTCGCCGCCTTGCTTGAGACAAAGGCCGCGCTCTCATGCGTTCTACCAGAAAGCTGCGTCGAGGTCGTCTCGCTCTCCGTCTCGCGGTCGGCTCAGCTTGCGGGCAAACGGCTGATGAAGGCGGAGAACACGATCGAATTGTTTGTCTTTGAGAAAGCGATGCGTTGGTAGACATTTCCTGAAATTGTTTTATCATCACATCGTCGGTGGATCGGGCCGCCTCGTCTCTCGAAATCCTAAAAATCGGGTAAGAACGAATATGAAACATCCTATTGTCATTGCGGGGGCGGGGCCGGGGGCGACAGATTTGGTGACGCTCCGTTGCCTGCGCGAGATCAAGCGCGCCGACCTGATTATTCATGCGGGCTCTCTGGTGAACCCCGAGATCCTCTGTTACGCGAGAAAACGCTGCGAACTGAAGGACAGCGCCGCGATGTCGCTGCCGGAGATTGTCGCTGCTGCTGCGCAAGGCCACAAGGCCGGGAAGCGGGTGGTGCGTCTGCATACGGGCGATCCCGCCATGTACGGCGCCATTGGCGAGCAGATGCGCGAGTTCGACCGCCTTGGAATCTCCTATGAGGTGATTCCAGGCGTCAGCTCCGTTTTCGCCGCCGCCGCCGCCCTGAAAACCGAGCTCACCTGCCCCGGCGTTTCGCAAACCGTCATCCTCACACGCCGGAAGGGGCGGACTCCCGTTCCTGAGGGACAGGACATCGCGTCGCTTGCCGCGCACAAGGCGACGATGTGCGTGTTCTTGAGCGCTCCTGACATTGCCGAATTGGTCGAAGAGTTGATCGAGGGCGGTTATCCACCGCGCACCGCCGCCGCCGTGGTCTACCGCGCCTCATGGGACGACCAGAAAATCGTGCGGGGCGAGCTTGCGGACATCGCCGGGAAGGTCAAGAAGGCGGGGATCACGCGGCAGGGAATGGTCGTGGTGGGCGACGCGCTGCGCAACGAGGGCGAGGCGTCGTTGCTGTACGATCCCGGGTTTACGCATGGTTATAGAAATGCGAAAGACGGCAACAAAGCGGGGGTTCACGAGGATGTGCGCACTGCGGTCCCACTTGGTTTTAAAGGCCGGGTGGCCGTCCATGCCATCACCGCGCAGGGGATCAGTTTGGCCAGGAAAATTGCTGAACATTTCCCGGGATCTGCGATGTATTTCCCGAAACGCCTGGTGACGAAGAAAATGAGAAACGCAATCCTCTATGGCGAGGGTGGTTTTGACGCGACCCTCCAGGAAGCGTTCTCGGCGTTCGACGGGCATGTCTTTGTGATGGCGGCGGGCATCGTGGTCCGGAAGGTCGCGCCGCTGCTCAAGGGAAAGACCGCTGATCCGGCGGTCGTCGTCTGCGATCAGGAGGGGCGCTTCGCCGTCAGTCTGCTCAGCGGCCATATCGGAGGGGCGAACCGCCTCGCCCGCGATGTCGCCGTGGCGGTCGGGGCGGAGCCGGTCGTCACCACCGCCACCGACACGCAGGGGGTGATGGCGTTCGACGAACTCGCCGCCATGAACGGCTGGACCGTCGAGAACCCGGAGAAAATTAAGATCCTTAACTCGCTTCTGCTCGAAGGCGCGCCAATCACCACGTTTCTCCCCGATGATATTTTTCAGATGTCCTACGGGCATCTGAAAAATATCAATAACTATGAAGAGGAGAGAAAACTGGGGTACACAAAGCGCAAGGGGATTGTCGCACTTGATGTCGGAGCAGAGCTCAAGGCGGGGAAGATTCCCGTGCTGCGCCTCAGGAGCGCGAAGACCGCGGGCAGCGTCGCGGTTGGCGTGGGATGCCGCCGCGGCGCATCCGCGTCATCGATAGAAGCGGCGGTGCGCCATGCGGTTGCGCAAGCGGGTGTGCGGATGGAGCAGATTGCTGTCATCGCAAGTTGCGACGTGAAGTTTGACGAGGAAGGGCTTCTGGCGTTCGCGGAAAAAATCAAAGCGGGTCTGCGCTTCTGCTCCGCCGAGGAGCTCGCCGACGTCGCTGTACCGACGCCTTCTGAAAGGGTGAGGTTGAAGGTGGGCACGCCAAGCGTGAGCGAGGCGGCGGCAATCCTCGCCTCGGGCGGTGGACAACTTGCCGTCAAGAAGACGATCCACGATGGGGTGACGGTGGCGGTGGCGTGGATGGAAATGAGTCGTGAAACGTAAAACGTAAAGAACATCAAGTACTACATGGTTACGTTTTACGTTTCACTCTTCACGTCTATTTCGGCAGCGTCATCCACCACTCGCCGATGCCGGAAAAGATCATTTGGACGGAGATCGAGGCGACGATGAGGCCGGTGATGCGGATGAGTGCCCCCATGAGGTTGTAGCGCAGCATCCACTCCGCCACCGAGCTGCTCAGCAGCATCACCAGATGGTTCGCCAGGATGGCCACGAGGATACTGCTGAACGCCACGGCGGTGCCGAACTCGCTGTGGAGGGAGATGGCGGCCGCGATGGTCGCGGGGCCGGCGATCATCGGCGAGGCCAGCGGCACGATCGACATGTCCTCGTACTGCTTGATCTTCTTCTCGTCCAGTTCGAAGAACACCCCCTTGGTCAAGGCGTTGAAGCCGACGGCGAAGACCACGATCCCCCCGGCGACCTTCAGCGAGTAGAGTTTGATGTGGAACACGACGTCCAGGACAAAGTCGCCGAAGACGCCCAACGCGAGAAGTATCAGCAGCGCCACCCATGACGACTTCACCACGAGGCGGCGCATCTCATCCTTGGGACATTCCTTCGATAGGACGGAGAGGATGAAGATCTTACTCATCGGATTGATCAGGACGAGCAGATAGAGCGCCGACTCAAGGATGATTTTGAGGTTGACGTGACTGAGTAATGAAAAGTCGCCCGGCATGTGTGGAAGCTTCCCCTTAATTTGACGTTAAGGAAATTCAATGTGGCCGCGGGGACGCGGTCGCTCCAACGGATTTTGGAGCGTCCTGGTCTCCGGAACAACAGTTGCGGGCAGATGCCCACCTATTTTAGGTTCAGAACAGAATTGACCCGCTACTATAGTTTTTCAGGCATATAATTTCACGGGTGACCGTGAAATTCTAAGCCGGAAAAACTATATACTGGAAGCGGTCTGGGAAAGCAATGAGCAGGCAGAGGCTGTGCCTGTGCGCGGGTCGTGCGCTTCCGCCGCGGGAACCTTCTTGCGTGCCGCGCTGAAAGGGCGTACATTCTGAAGCAAAATGATCGCATACCATCTTAATCGGGGTTGAGGGGCAATGAATGAACGGAGGAGAGGTGTCGTGTACGCGGTGGGACTTGGGCCGGGGCGTCTGGACGTGATGACGCCGCAGGCGCGGGCGGCGATCGAGGCCGCCGACGTCGTGGCGGGGTATGCGAACTATCTGCGGCGCATAACCGCCTTGACCACGGGCAAGAAGGTCATATCGAGCGGGATGACGCAGGAAGTGGAACGCTGTGCCGCCGCCCTTGATGCCGCCGTCGACGGTTCCACGGTGGCGGTGGTCTCCTCCGGGGACGCCGGCGTCTACGGGATGGCGGGACTCCTTTTCGAACTGGCCGAGGATCCGAAATACGCCGCCGTCGCGGTCGAGGTCGTCCCCGGTGTCACGGCGGCGACGGCCGCCGCCGCCGTCCTTGGCGCGCCGCTGATGAACGACTTCGCCGTCATCAGCCTCTCCGACCTGCTCACGCCGCAGGAGATCATCATGCGGCATGTCGAGGCGGTCGCCGCCGCCGACATGGTGTGCGTCCTCTACAATCCGAAAAGCGTGAAGCGCAAAGAGCTCATTGTGAAGGTGGTGGACACCTTCATCCGCGAACGCGGCGCCCAGGCTACTTGCGGCGTGGTCCGACACGCCATGGGCGAGGGACAGGAGGCGCGGACGTCGACGCTGGGAGATTTTCCCTTCGATTTCGTCGACATGTCCAGCGTGGTGGTGGTCGGCAACTCCCAGACCGTCTTGCGGGACGGCAAACTCTACACCCGCAGAGGCTATCGGTTTTCAGACTGAAAAGCTCACGGGCCGCTGCCCCGTCAGCCCGCCAAGGGGGTTGGTAAGCCCTCTGGACACCCATATGTGGGCGTTCCAGCTTGACTTCGTCTGCGCGGGAACGCCCCAATTGCCATCGCCTTCGGCGAACGCTTCCGTCTTAAGCTTAAGGCTATGATCCGTAGAGTTATTTCATACCGAAATAATCTTTAGTCTCTTGCTTGATCCAGAAAATCAGTAATGGAACGCATGCCGGTATGAGGCAACAACTCGTCGTGCCTAAGCAGATCATCACCATACCATAGACCCACACCCACGGTTGCGGGCGCAGGTATGGGGCAATGACATAAGGTATCCAGATGGCAAGACTAATCCCGCCGTAAACCAACCCCTTTATGATCCAAATGTCTTTGGAGTCGCACAATCCTTTTACGAACAGGAAACCACCAAAGCATAAGGTGATGAAATAAAATGCCGCCATGGTTATGCAATAAGCATTATACCAAGCAATTACTGGCGGTCGTGGTTGGTGCGTTTCCATTAGCTGTTTCTTTTAAATAAAATCGTTGTTATTGAAAATAGAATGTAACTGCTCAGGTAGGCTAACACGCCCGAAACCCGAAGCAAAACCGTTTGGAGTACAGACTTCAGTCTGCGCATTTTCCCCGACAGGCTAAAGCCTGCACTCCAAACTCAAGAGTGAAAAAGCCTAACTGAGCAGTAACCTTATGAATCTACCACATAACCGCAAGTCTCGCCAATAACCAATAAACTGCTCACCGTGGCCGATGAGCATTTCGGCATAGAGTTTCAGACTTCCTGTTATGTTGCGCACAGCATAACAGGAAGTCTGAAGTTTGGGTGTCCAGAGGGCTTCTCAAGCCCTTTGGCGGGGAGATGGGGCGGAGCCTCATGATCGCTTTAGCGGAGCCATATCGCAAGGGCGAAATCGGCGGCGAGGGCGAGGATGAGGGTGACGAGGACACAGCTCCACATGAGGCGGATGGCGGTGCGGATGTGATCCGCCGTGGCGGGGGGGAATTCCGCGCCGAACGGTTTCTTGTCCAGCCGCACGCCGTGGTAGACGGCCGGTCCGCCGAGTTTGACGCCGATCGCTCCCGCTCCCGCCGCTTCGGGGATGCCGGAATTGGGACTGTCGTCGTTTTGCGCGTCACGTCGTCCGACGCGCCATGACCCGAGGGGGCTGAGTCCGCAGAGCGCCGCCGCGGTGGGAAAGATCAGCAGGCAGAGCCGTGCCGGTAGGTAATTGAGGGCGTCGTCCAGTTTCGCCGCCACGAAGCCGAAGCGCAGATAGCGTTCGTTCTTGTACCCGAGCATGGAGTCGCAGGTGCTCGCCGCCTTGAAGGCCCACATCAGCGGCGCGCCGCCCAGCACGGCGAAGAAGACCGGCGAGATGACGCCATCAAGTGTGTTCTCCGACACCGACTCGATCGTCGAGCCGCTCGCCTGCGCCTCGTCGAACTCCGCCGTCTCTCGGCTCACCAGCATGGAGACCGATTGCCGCGCCGCCGGCAGATTGTTCGCCTTCAAATTCCGATAGACGACCATTCCCGCCTTCGCGAGGTCCCGCGCCGAGATCGCCCCGTAGAGCCAGAGGATGTTGAGCGCATGCCTGGCGATGGGCCCGGCCTTGGAGGCGAGCCACAGGCTGTAGAACACGATGGAGAAGGAAACGGTCAGGGCGACCGCGACGGTGATGAATCCGGCGAGATACTCGTTGCCGAAGATTTTCCGTGTGAGTTTCTCGAGGGCCGCGACCATCGAGCCGATGAGTCTGACGGGATGTAGGCGGAACCACTCGGGATCGCCGATGAGCAGATCAAGGAGGAACGCGGCGCAGAGGTCAATACAGAGCATATGATCCCGTCGTTAGTTCCCGCCGGGCGTGTTTTTGGCGAGCAACTCCTTGAGGTAGTCTAGCAGGGGGCCGCGGATTTCCTGATGCTTCAAGCCGAAGTCGACGTTGGTTTTGATGAAGTCAAGCTTGTTGCCTATGTCGTGCCGTTTGCCTTCGAAACGCAGCCCATACATGGGGCGTTCTTTGACCATGAGGCGCATGGCGTCGGTGATCTGGATCTCGCCGTTTTTGCCGGCCTTCGTGCGGTCGATGTAGTCGAAGATGTCGGCGGTGAAGACGTAGCGGCCGGAGATCGCCAGATTCGACGGCGCCTCCTCGGGGCGCGGCTTCTCGACGAAGTCGTCGGCGCGGATGACGCCTTTCTCGACTTCTTTGCCGGCGATGATGCCATAACGGCTGACTTTGGCGGGGGGGACCTCTTCGAGGATGACGACGGGCGCCTGGTAGCGTTCGTAGACCTCCATCAATTGCATGGCCGCGGGGCGGGGCGACTCGATCACGCAGTCGCCGAGGAGGACGACGAAGGGCTCGTCTCCGACGTGGCAGCGCGCGTGCGCGATGGCGTCGCCGAGGCCGTTGAGTTCTTTCTGCCAGATGAAATGGATGTTGGCCAGCTCGGAGACGTGGCGGATGGCCTCGAGTTCCTTGAGTTTGTTCTTCGCCGTGAGTTCAGCCTCAAGCTCGAAATTGCGGTCGAAATACTCCTCGATGGCGCGTTTGCCTTTGCCGATGATCATCAGGATGTCGGTGATGCCTGAGTTGACGGCCTCCTCGACCACGTACTGGATGGTGGGGGTGTCGACGATGGGGAGCATTTCCTTGGGCTGGGATTTCGAGGCCGGCAGGAAGCGCGTGCCGTAGCCGGCGGCGGGGATGACGGCTTTGCGTATCATGTGGCCTCCTCGCCGCCGACGATGATCGGCTTGAGCACTTTGACCCTCAGCGGTTTGAGGGCCTCGACGAGGGCCTTGTACATCTTCTCGCCCTCGTAGGTGCCGATGATGGCGCCGCCGGAGCCCGTGAACTTGGCCGAGGCACCAATGGAACGGGCGGTCTCGACCATCTCGATGTTGCCATGGCTGAGTTTGTAGATGCTGCGGCGTTTGTCGAAGTTGGCGTCGAGCAGCGGCGCAATCTCAGTGCCCTTGCCTTTGAGAAGCAGTTTTTTCACCTGGACGGTGAGGTTGGCCCAGAACTTCATGGCGTCGATGATGACGGGGTCGCCCCGCTCGAAGCGCGAGCGGATGTCGTTGTGGAAGACGTCGGAGGTTTCGGAGAGTTCCGCCCGGTAGGCAATGTACAGGGAAGGCAGCAGCTTCTTGTCAAGATACTCGTAGGAGCCGTGCCCTTGCGCCTCCATGAGTTTCCGGTCAAAGTCCATGTAGACGAGCCCATGGTAGACCTGGGCGACCCGATCCTGAAGTCCGGCGGAGATGCTGAGTTCAACTTTCTCGACGGAAAGGATGAGGTTCGCCAGGATTGGTTTGGGAATCTCGACGCCGTAGAAGGCCATCAGGGCCCGAAAGCAGGCGGTGATGATGGCGCTTGAGCCGGCAAGTCCCACCTGGTGCGGGATGTTGGATTTGTAGCGGATCGTGAAATTGCGCGCGTCGAGTTCGACGCCGTTCTCCACGCAGTACTCGTGGAAGCGCTTCACCGCCGCCTTCAGGAGGCGTATGCCGCCGTAGTAGCCGTAAAGGCGCACGTCCCGCGAGAGATGGTCGATCGACTCGAAGACGGAGTGGTCGCGGACGCTTGGGATGATCTCGAGCTCGGGCGTCTCGTACAGCGTCACCTCGGCGGCGAAGTTGGCGAAGCAGAAGGAGATGGTCTTGCCGAAATAGCCGTCTGACGGATTGCCGATCAACGCCGCCCGCGGATACGCTTTTGTCCTGATGATCATGGGATTTCCCCCTCCCTCCGGTGAAATGCGAAAAGGGGTATTGTATCGTCGCAGGGGGGGGAAATCAAGACTACGGGAGGCGCGGTCGGCGCTTTTCGGCTTGAAAGCGGTTGGTCCGTAGAAGTTCTCCGCGCTATACCGCCACGGCGTTACCTCAGTTTGATGTTGTAGATCATGCCGAGAAAGGCGTCGCCGTCGAAGACGGGCACCAGGAGGAGATGTCCGTTTTTCCCATCGAGAAGCTTCCCGTCGAACGCGGTTTCTTTGCGCGTCTTCAACACTTCGATGATTTTGAGGCCGAGCGGGACGGTTGAGGTGGCGATGTCGTAGTTGACGAGGCTGTACTCCTGGGGGTAGCCAATTCTATTGATGCCCTTGGCGTCGACCCACTGCGCCGAGCGAAGTCCGACATGCTCGTCGAAATAGCGCTTCAACAATTTCTGCACGTCGCTGTCAGCATTGTCCTTCATCGCCTTTTTCAGGTTTCCGTCGACCGCGAGCTGCCGCAATGCCTTGTCCGCCGACTCGATGCCGAGCATTTCCGGAGAGCGTTGCGCGGCGGCGGGGTCGTCGTTGAGGGCCTTGGTGACGACGATCTTCCAGTCCGTTTCGTGAAGTTTGACCGTGGTCCAGAAGCCGTCGACAAACACCGTCTTCTGCTTGCCCGCCGGGCGGACCTCGAAGGGGCACTGTCCCTTCTCCCGCGTCGCGGCAACTTTGAAGAATTCGACGACCTCCTTCTGGTTCTCATAGGCGGGAGTGGCCAGAACATTCAGGCCGACCTCCTCGGCGTCGGGATCGAAGAGGATGACGCCGTCCTTCTGGGCGACCCAGGCGTCGAGTGACGTGTCTTTGAGGAGTGGCCAGGCGGTTGAGCCGACGAGTTCGCCGGGATTGAACAGGACGCTCACGGCCCCGGCGAACGTCCCGTCCTTCGCCATGACAGGGTGCTCGATGTCGATGGCCATCATGCCTTCGACCGCCTTGAACATCTCGCTCATCACCGGCTTTTTCAGCTCAAGAATTTTTTTCACGTGGCTTTGCGCTGATATGTCAGTCCCCTCGTGCTGTTTGAACGTTCCGGGTTCGATGGCGACGAGTTTCCCGTCGCGGTTGACCGTGCAGCAGTCGATCACCGCCGGGTCGGCTTTGAGGAGATCCGCCAGTATCTTCCGCGCCTCGGCCCCGTCGAGCCCCGTGGCGGAGAGGGCGGCGGCGGCGGCGGCGATCTCGGCGTCGAGCTGAGAGAGCTTCGTCTGAATGCCCGTCCGCATCTTCTCGAGCAAGGGCTGCCCAGCGGTGGCGTTTGGCGAGTAGCTTGGTTCCTCCTGCGCGGCGAGCGAGACGGCGGCGAGACACATAAAAGCGGTAAACAGCATTCTCATATTCATAACGTGATCCTCAAATGGAGTGTCGGCAATGATTATATGAATGTAGAGCCACATCCTCAATTCCTCAAGCGCGGCTGGAATGTCGAGAGGCGTGAAAAGTTTTTGACCTGTGCGGGTAAAATCTTTCGCGGCAGCATGGCGCGCCGACAGGGCATCCCTCCTGGGATTGCGGGCGTCCCGCCCGGCAAAGAGGAGGGCGGGAAGCCCGCGCTTCCAGGCGCTTATCGTGCGGGGACGCCATATTTTAACCGGACAGGTCGAAAGTTTTTCCCCGCCACATTGACTTTCCGAAGTCCTCCCCATAACTTTACCGCATGCACACGGAACGCGATTACCTCCCGCCATCGGCCGAACTTTCACGACCCCGTGGTTTGCCACGGTTCGGTTTCCGTGCGGCCATGCGCGGATTATGCGCGGGCGCGGCTCTGGAGGGTATAGCGATGACGACGCCCGGAGCGTCAGCTGAAGAAATCGACAGCCTTGCGGCTCTTCGGACGCTGAACATCGACGCGGCAACGATTGCGTCAGTGGAACGGGACGCCGCGCCGACCTTGACGACGGCAGACGGGCGTAGCATCAACAACCTGCCGCCGCGGACCATCGTCAAACTCGTCCTCACCCCGGTGAAAGGTTCCCGCATCAACGTCGAGCTTTGGCTGCCGGACGGCGGTAAATGGAACTCCCGTTTCCTCGGCCTCGGCAACGGCGGTGCCGCGGGGAACATTAACTCCCTCGGACTGAGTGGCCCCTGCGCGGCCGGCTATGCCGTGGCGACGACGGACATGGGAACCGCCCCGAACCCCGATTCCGGAATCGGGAATCGGGAGGTCTGGAAGGATTTCGGCTTCCGCGCCACGCATCTCATGACGGTCGTCGCCAAGCAGATCATCAATAAGTATTACGGCAGGGAGCCAGACTTCTCGTATTTCAATGGCGGATCCACCGGTGGCCAGCAGGCGCTTCAGGAGGCGCAGCGATATCCCGACGATTACGACGGCATCGTGGCAAACATCCCGGCGCACTGCCGCACTCCCCTTCATGCGTATTTTCTATGGAACGACCACATCTTCAAAAAATGCCCTTTCACCGAATCGCAGCAAAAGAACGTGATCGCCGTCGGAAACGAGTACATGGCCGCACGGGAAACGCCTGCGACGGCCGGGAAAATCGTCTCCGACCCGCGATGCGACAGCAAGGACATCGAGGCCGTCATCGCGCTCGCGAGGCAAAAGGATCCGACGCTGACGGATGCGCACGCGGAGGCTCTCCGCAAGTTGTTCGACGGTCCGCGGCACGCCGTCACCGGCGAGCGCATATTCTGCGGCATTCCGTTTGGCAGTTCCTTCGACATCGCACACGGGCATCTCTATCTTTTCAGGTGGGTATTCGGCGCGGGGAAGAATCTTGACGAACTCGACTTCGGCAAGGACATCGACACGTACACCGCCGCCCTCGGGCCCTATCTGAATGCGGAGAATCACGACTTAGGCCCGTTCGAGAAACGAGGAGGCAAGATGGTGATGGTCTCCGGTTCCGCGGATTCATGCGTGCCCTATCATGCGTCGATAGACTACTACGAACGGGTCGCCGGGCATGTGGGATCTCTTGAGAAAGTGAAATCGTTTTTCCGGTTCTATATCATTCCCGGCATGAGCCATGGACCTGGACCGGGAATCAATTCACTGCCGGACATGTTGCGCATGGTGATCGACTGGCGCGAGAAAGGCGTCGTGCCGGATATGATCAAGGGAAGGCGCATGGTGGACGGAAAGTCCGAGTTTGAGATCCCTTTGTATCCGTACCCGACCAAGACCGCCTGGGACGCCGAAACCAACTGTTTCAAACCCGTCGACGGCCCGCGCGGAGGAGTCGACCCAATCGCCGAGCGGTTCAGACCCCCGGCGCTCCTATGAAACTAAACACCACAAGACCTAAGCGCGCCCACGGGAGCGCGGCGAAGCCGAACGCTCACCGCGTCATTCTGGAACGCCGCATGTTTCTCTCATGGTTGAACATTCGCCTCGGCGGAAGTGGATGCGCTGAATAGCGTCACGAGCGGCGACCGTTTTCCCGACGGGCGATGGTGGCGGGCATGATACATATAATTCGGAATACGCGATTTTCGATGAAGGAGACGACATGAAGACTTCTCACGTGCTTAACACCATCCCCTCGCTGCTCGCCGTGTTCATGGAAGCCTGGTCGGTCCAGGGCGGCGACGGCGGACAGTTTCTGGTGTATGTGGGGACCTACACGACAAAGACGAGCGAGGGGATCTACGCATGGCGTATGGACGCCGCGTCGGGGGAGCTGACGTCATTGGGGCTTGCGGCGAAAGTCCAGAATCCATCTTTTCTCGCCGTGGAGGCGAAGCGTCACTTCATCTACTCCGTCAACGAGGTCAACAGCTTTGGCGGAAAGACGGGAATCGGCGCCGTGAGCGCCTTCAGCCTCGATCCTAAGGCTGAAGGAAAATTGACGCTTCTCAACCAGCAGTCGTCAGGTGGCGGCGGACCGTGCCATCTCACCGTCGACCGGGAGGGGAAGTGCGTTCTCGTCGCCAACTACGGCGGAGGGAGTGTCGCCGTCCTGCCGATCAAGGACGACGGTTCGTTGGGCGAGGCGTCCTGTGTCGTCCAGCATAGCGGCACGGGAGCAAACCCGAAGAGACAGAAGGGGCCGCATGCGCATCAGATACTGGTCGCGCCGTCCAACCGTCTCGCCCTCGTCTGTGACCTGGGGCTCGACAAAGTCATGCTGTACGACTTCGATTCGGCGAAAGGATCGCTTGCGGCGCATGCGCCGTCTTTCATGGAGACAAAGCCTGGCGCGGGGCCGCGGCACCTCGCCTTCCATCCCAACGGCCGTTTCGTCTATCTGGTCAACGAGCTCGACTCCACCGTGAGCGCCCTCACGCTCGATGCGGAGGGAGGGACGCTGCGAGCCGCGCAGACGATCGGCACGCTTCCTGAGGGATTCACAGGCGAGAACACCACGGCGGGGATCGAGGTTCATCCGAAAGGCGGCTTCCTGTATGCCTCCAACCGGGGGCACGACAGCATCGCGGCCTTCAAAATCGCCTCCGACACTGGCGCGCTGTCGCTCGTCGGTCTTTATCCGTCGGGGGGGAAGTCGCCGCGGTGCTTCGCCGTCGATCCGACCGGGCAATGGATGCTGGTGGCGAACCAGAGCTCCGACTGCGTCGCGGCCTTCAAAATCGACCCCGCCACCGGCTCGCTGACCCGCACGGAGAAAACGCTCGAGATCAACTCCCCCACCAGCGTGCTCTTTGTGCCCGTCCCGAGGTGAGGCGCTCGTCACCCGGTCTGCTGTTCGGCCGTCGGCCTGCCATAGAGGATGTCGACGACGTTCCGTAGGTATCGCTCGTCGGAGATACTATGCGTCGCCTCGTCGGGGAAAGAGGCCACGCGCTGTAGCTCCTTGACGATCGAAGCGTATATCTCCACCCGCGCCTGGGGAGAAAGAGAATCTCTGCGGCGCAGGGCGCTGACGATTAAGGCGGTTTCATCGGGGCCGATCTTCGACCTCAGCCTGGCGGCGAGGTGCGGATAGTTCTTGAAGGAGTTGTACTTGTCGGGCAGGATGCCTTTGAGGTCGGGCGTTCCGCCGCGGGCGATCCTGACGACGACGGTCTGGGCGGCGTAGTCTCCGAGTCGTTGATGGCGCCTCGACAGCAGAGATATGACCCCGCCGGCCATGTAGAATACGGGCAGGGAATCCACGAAGCGCAGGAAGTTTCGGACCGCAACTTGGTGGAAGGCCAGCCGCAGCCCGTGCAGATCCATAACTCTGAGCCCCATGACGCGCTTGCCGATCGTCTGTCCGTCCCAGTGCCATTCGAGGAGGAGACCGTAGCCCATCGAGATGACGAAATAGAGAAGGATCGTCAAGGCGGTCGACACATCCTGGCTGATGAACGCAAGGGGGCGTATGGCCAGCGTGACGAGATTGAAGCCGACGAGAACGCAGCAGAAGTCGATGGAGCATGCGGCGCACCGCGAGACGGGGCAGGCAAGGGCGACGTTGAACTCCACTCCCTCGGGGGTGACGATCGTCAGATTGTTAGTTGTCGTGATCATGGGAGTCGGGACTCGGTGTTCAGGGTGGACGGTGGACGGCCGGCGAATGCGAGATAGGCGGCGAGGATGAAGAGTTCAAGGACGCCGAAGGTGATCTTCACTGGATAGGGGATGAGCGGCCAGTGGTATTGCGAGAAGAAGGACTCGACGAGACCGGCCCATAGCAGCATAAGGGCGAAGCCCCCCGCCAAGATGGTGATGTCGGGGAGACGGGCCTTCAGCGCGTTCCTTCTTCCCGCGCCGCCGGGTCTGAGGAGCGCGGAGGCGAGGACGATACCGGCCTGTCCGGCGATCAGGATCGCGGGGATTTCCACCGCCCCGTGGGGCAGCAGCCAACCCGTGACGAAGTGCCAGTAGCCGGAGACGGCGAAGTCCGAGACCACCGCGCCGAGCAGGATGCCGTTGTAGAACATCAGCAGCACCGTGCCGACGCCGAAGGTGACACCGAGGGAGAGGGCGGCGAGGCTGACCTTGATGTTGTGCGTGGCCAGATAGGCGGCGAAGGCTGATCTACCCCCCTCCAACCGGTCGAACGAACCGCTCTCCTCCATTTTGACGCGCTCTTCGGGCGTCATGCGCAGGTGGGCGAACTCGGGCGGTATCAGGACGTCCTTGGCGTCGGGCATGAGCCAGAGGGCGAAGGCCCCGAAGACCGCGCCCACGAGCATCGAAAGCGAGGAGACGGCGAAAGCGTTGACGTTGCGCCTGAAGCAGACCGGAAAGTCGGCGAGGATGAACCGGGTGATGCTGAATCCCGTTCGGCTCCTGCGTGGGCAGGGCGTCAGCGAGTAGGCTCTCGACACGAGGTTCTCAAGGCGGGCGCGCGTTTCCCGCTCGCCCGAAAAGGTGGCGATCTTGACGAGATCCTCAGAGGTCCGCTCGTAGAGGTAGTGGAGGCGCTTCGCGTCTTTCACGTCCAAAGCCCCTCCCCGCCGCGACATCAGCTCGAGAAGCTCCTCAAGCTCGCGCCAGAAGGGGTGCTCGACGCCCAGGAATGTGTCGAGATCAAGGATCACAGGAGTTGCCTTCGTTTGATGTTGATGTACTCGCTGACGACGTCGCCCACGAAACGCGACGGCTCCGACAGGGTGAGGTGGATGCCGACGGCTCCCAGCTCGCGGCCGAGCCGGGCGTAGCCCGTCCAATTGATGTGGCCGGCGAGGTGCTCGTACAGATTCTCCACGGGGCCGCGCGCCTCCGTCGAGAAGAGGGCGACGGTCTTCTCGTCCCGGATGGCGTGGACCGCGCAGAGGTGTTGCGTGGCGGCTTTTCTCACCAGCGACGAGAAGTTGTCCGCCAGCACCGGTTCGTCGAGGTCGGCGAGGAACGCCAGCATGGCCCGCCGCCGCAGGCGCAGTTTGACGAAGGTGAAGAGTTCGGCGTAATCCGGCGATTTCATCCGCGGTTGGAGATGGTAGATGGCGTCGCGGCAGCGCGTGTGGTGGGGCTTGCCGTTCGAGGCTTTGAGGAAGGCTCTGATCTGGTCGTCGAAGGCGATGAGGCCGAACAGGTCGCCCTGCCGCTCGGCGGCGATTCCCAGCATCAGGGCGGCGTTGATGAAGTGCTCGACCGCGGGATATCCGCCGTTGCTCCGTCCGCTGAGGCGGGAAATGTCGATGACGGCGTAGATCTCCTGCGTCCTCTCCGTCTGGAACACCTTGCTGATCGGGGCCGCCTTCTTCGCCGAGGCCTTCCAGGCGATGGAGGCGTAGCAGTCGCCGGGGACGTAGGCGCGGAGCTTCTCGAACTCGCGTCCCTGTCCGATTGACCGCTGAAGGTGCAGCCCGGCGAGCCCTCTGTTCAGCAGCAGGGAGGTCAGGATCTTGCCGTCGCGGCGCAGGTTGGGGTACACCCTGACTTCGGCACCCAGTGGATTTCTCCGTCGAATCGTCCAAAGGCGCAGGGGGGAGTCCATCTCGAAGCAGCAGTGCCCGATCGTGTAGGATCCGCGCCGGACGGGCTTGCAGGCGAGACCGACCTCGGACAGCTCTTCTGGTGGAACCTCGAGGGCGACGCTGCCCATGCGGGGGGCGAGTTCGAGGGGGATGAGCGGGTTGAGCAGCATTTTGAGCCGCCTGCCCGTGCTGTTGGCGATCCTCATCCGCAGATCGCAGTCGCCCTCGAACGTGACCCGGGTGATCTCAGGCATCGAGATGGTCAGCCTGGACGCCAGTTTAAGTCCGGTGGCGGCGTCGAAAAGTCCAGCGGCGAGAAGCGTTGCCGACAGGACGGCCAGGAGTACGGCGAGTCCGTCGCTGTGCGGAGCCGCCGCCGCGAAGGGGATGAGCAGCGCGACCCAGAAGATCATGTTTTTCGGCAGAATCATCTCGGGACCGGTATTTGTTCGAGGATCTTGTCGACCGCCTCTCCGGGGGTCACTCCCTCCATCTCGTATTCGGGGCGCACCAGGAGGCGGTGCTCCAGTATCGGTTTGGCAAGGTATTTGATGTCGTCGGGTGTGGCGAAGTCACGGCCGGCGAGCAGGGCGCGCACCCTGGTGGCGAGGACGAACGCCTGGGTCGCGCGGGGACCTGCCCCCACGAGGATCATGGGATGCCTCCGGGTCTGTCGGACGATCTTGACGACGTAGTCGACGATCTCGTCTTTGACCGCCACCGCCCGCAACGAGTCAAGGATGTCGGGGACGCTTCCGGCGGTGATCACTTTGCGCACCGCGCCGCCCTCGAGTATGCGTTCGGGCGACTCGCCGGAGAGCATGCGGGCCGCCAGTTCGCGCTCGTGCGCCTCCTCGGGGTAGTCGATGGCGATCTTCAACAGGAACCGGTCCTTCTGCGCCTCGGGCAGCGGGTAGGTCCCCTCGTGCTCGATGGGGTTCTGCGTCGCGAAGACGGTGAAGTGGTAGGGCAGCTCGTAGTCCTTGCCGTCGATGGTCACCTTCCGCTCCTGCATTGCCTGGAGGAGGGCGGACTGGGTCTTGGCCGGCGCGCGGTTTATCTCGTCCGCCAGCAGGAACGAGGTGAAGACTGGACCTTTGATGAGGGTGAACTCGTTCTTTTGGAAATTGAAGACGTTGGTGCCGGTGATGTCCGAGGGCATCAGGTCCGGCGTGAATTGTATGCGCTGCATGTCGCAGTCCAGCGTCTTGCCGAGAGTCTTGACCAAGAGGGTTTTCGCGATGCCGGGAACTCCCTCCACAAGGGCGTGGGAGCGGGTGAAGATTGTCATGATCGACAGCTCCACGGCCTCCTCCTGCCCGATGATCACTTTGGAGATTTCTTGTTTCGCCTCCGCGAACAGACGCTTAAGTCCCTCAAGGTCAGCCATTGGTCTCTCCTCTTTTCGCTTTACGAAGATGTCTGCAGATATCGTTGTAGGCGTCCACCGGGGATCCGGCGCGCGCCTTCGCAATGTCGTCCACCGCCGCGTCGTCCGCGGCGGCGCGTCGTCCACCCGTCTTCTCCCACTCGTCGACGCAGGCGGCGAGGAGCTTGTCCGGGGGGACCGCCCGCGCGAGGAGGTTGACCAGCGCGGTGAAGCTGCCGTGCGGGGTGACGATCTTGCCGTCGTCGGCCGCATCGCCCGGGCCGCTGTTCTCCACGGTCGCCAGATTCCTCCAGATGAGCAGAAGCGCCAGCAGGATGATGTTGGCGCAGATGAGCTCGAGTCCGCATCTACGGGCGAGCCAGGCGAGGTTCCGCTTCTCGCTCAAGCCGTTGAGCGACTCGTCGAATACCCCGTTTGCGCGTCCGCCGACGAGCCAGCGGAGGAGCAGCGGATCAGGGCAGCTCCTGATTCCCTCGTTCGAGATAGGATAGTTCGCCGTCGCCACGACGAGTGAGCCGCGCCCCGCGGGGCGCGCGGCGGCCGCCGTCTTGCCGTTGCAGGTGAAGACCACCTCCCAGGGTGGCGAGTCGAGGGAGAGCCAGCATTGCGAATAGCTGCGCGTTTCTTTGAACGAGGTGAAACCGGGGGCGGGCACGAGAGATTTCGCCGTGCCGGTGGAACCGGCACGGCCGCCCCTGACCGTGAACCCCCATTTCATCCCGAAGGATTCCGTCACGCGGTGTGTGTCAACAGTTTTTTCCCCCTCGGCGGCTGTTTGGGGAACGTCTTTTTTTCCCGCGCCATCGCCGTGGGAGGGACGGACCGGCTCCCGCCCCGGGCGGCCTTCCGCCTGGGGGGCGAGGAAAAGCAGCAGTCGTCCGCCCGATACGACGAACGCATTGAGGTCGGTCTCGATCAGTTCGGGAAGGAGGCGCGTGGCTGAGGGCAGCCCCGCGATGATGAGCGTCGTGTCCTCCGGCGAGGGGATCTCGGCGATCGGTCGGTAGTTTCGTGACACGCGCCATGCACCATAGTCGGCGTAGATGTCGTGGAGGGCCTTCGTCCCGAACGGATCCGTCCTGAGGCTGGAGTACTCGGGGTACAGGTCGCCCTTGTCAAAACGCAGGAGGAACAGGTTCACCGCGCCCGCCAGAAGGAGCGACGCGAGCAGAGCCGCCGTCGTCAGGACCAGTTTGTCCGTCGTTTTCATTGCCGCGTGACGTCCTCCGGTTTCATGCAGGCGAGGTTGTTCCTGAATTGGCCGATCATCTCGACGTCGACGTTGTGCCCGCCGTACCAGACCCGTTCGAACATCTGGAGATTGGCGAGGAAGGCGGCGGACAACTCAGGCCTCCGTCTCGTCCGACGCTGGGCCTCCCGGTAGTACTCCCAATTCGTCTTGTGGTTCGAAAGGGTTATGGTTTCGGTGACGGCCAGGGATCTGAGGCCGGCGAGGAAGAGTGCCCGGAGTCCAAGTCTCAGGTCGCCGCGTGCGATCAGGTCGACGGCCATCCGCAGCCACTCGGACTCTTCGAAGTCCTCGGCGGAGAGTTTCTCGTCGCTGAGGTCGGGGCTCTTCACCGTCGGGATGGCGGCGAGTTCCGCCGTCTTCCGTCTGCCCTTGAAATGGAAATAGAGCAGAACCGCCGCCGACAGGGCCGCCAGGACGGCGGCGGCGGCGGCCATGTTCCTCCCCGTGAGGAGCGGGGCGATGGGATGGGCCGGTTTCTCCGGTTGGAAGTACTCCTTCAGCAGGGTGAGCATGTCGTGGGCGAAGTCCCGGAGTGCATGCGCCGCCGCCATGCACCATTTGCCGATTCCCTCGATGAATCCAGGCAGGCGCGGCTTCTGGTAATCGGTTGGTGGGAGGCGCCAGGCGAATTCACGCCGCGATATGACGCGCTGGATCGTGTCGTCGAGCGTGGCGGTGTCTGTCGATGCCGCTGCGGTGTTTTCGGTCCCGGTCCCGGTCCCGGTCCCGGCGTCGGTGGAGAGGGGAGCGGCGAAGGCGGTCAACGCGGTTGCCGCTGCCAGCAGGAGTGCCTGCCGCTGGCGGACGAGTCGAGCGAGCCGCGAGGTGAGGTCTTCACCAGTCGTCGCGGCGTCGGCGTAGAAAACTCTCACGGCGTAATAGGCCTTGACGAGCGGATCGGTCATGAGGTAGGCGGCCGCGGCGACCACCGAGAGGAAGGTCGTGTTGAAGATCATGGCCAGATACGCATCGACCGAACCGGCTCTCGTGAAGTCGCTCTCGACGCCGAGGAACATCTTGAGCAGTGAAGGGGCGAGGAGGATGCAAATCCCGGCGTTGGCGGCCGTCATCAGGGCGAAGCATGAGATTGCCAGAAGCGCGCAATGGTTCTCGTATATTCTCCAGATGGATTGGCGGGCGGACTTCCGCAGGGCGTCGGCGAGCGTGATTCCCTCCTGCCCGGCGTGCACCGTGAAAGAGTTGCAGAAGGCGCAGGCGAACGCCGTCGGCAGCACGAAGGCCCAGGAGAGCAGTCGGAGCGGGATTCCGGCGGCCTGCGTTATGCCTTGGAGCATGATGATTCGTCCCAGCGCGCGGAGAGGCGGGGCGCCGTCGGGCGCGTCTCCTCGCATGGCGTCGAGCACGCGCAGGCAGAAGAGCGATTGGAGGAGTTTCATCCAGAGGAACAACACGGCCATGCCGAGCGACGCCTCGAGGATCCGCTCCCGCGCGGAGGACGAGCACGCCATGTCGTTGATGAAGTACACGAGTCCGAGCGTGAACGGCAGTGTCCCGAGGTAGTAGTAGGGGAGGAGTGAGAACCAGTTCGAGCGCAGGAGGTTGAACACCTCCTCAAGCGTCTCGACGGCCGAGCCGTCTGCCTGGCTGATCCGCAGTTTCCTCATCTCTCCGGTCATGCGAGTGCCCCATGTCAGCCGCCGAGCGCGGCCATGATTTTCTCCGCCAGCCCGCCGTCGTGGTAGGTCTGCGGGATTGACGCCAGCAGCACGGCGGCGAAATAGAAGAGCAGCCATATCGCCAGGAATCCAGTGGCGAAAAGCAACGACAGGACGGCGCCGCGCAGCCGTGTCGCTTTGACTTTCTTCTTGTCGGCGGTCTTTCTGAGGCAGGAGGTGCAGAGCAGTCTGCCGTCATGTTCGGTGGCGCACTCTCTGCAGAAATCGCCGTGGCACGAAGGGCAGCGGAAGGCGGCCTCCCGCCCTTCGTGGTTCAGGCATCTGGCGCTGGCGAGTGAGGTTGGCGCGCCTGTCACGTGGTCTGCCCCCCTGGTTGGCTGTCGGCCGTGGCCTCCTCCCCCTCGTTCTCCGTGGACGGGCGGAGGTCCCCGCCGCGCTCGGTGGCGGATGCGGTCTGCGCGCCGCGCACGTGCAGTGCCATCTTGTCGATCAGACGCAGCGACCGTCGAAGCTGTCCGTGTATCTCTTTGTCGGCTGACGATATGGTCTTGATGGACACCCTGCAGGAGGCGATTCCCCTAAAGATCCAGGAGAAGAAAAGGAAAAGCGCGAGGGGGACGAGGACGATGGAGAGGATGATGGTTGCCGGCATTCCATCCTCGCCGAAGTAGAGGCCGGCCACCGCGCCGGCCGCGCAGACCGTCGCCAGGGCGGCGAGGATCGAGTGCGTCACGGCTCCCGTCAAGGTCTTGCATGCCACGATGTATTGGATGTCGCGGTAGAAGTATCTGCTGTAGGTCTCGTGAAAGCCGATGTGGCGGTCGATCCGGGCGAGGAGGAAATGGTCGTCCCCGGCCCATACCGTGGTGTTGGTGTTGCCGGTCGAAGAGGAGAAGCTTCCCAGTTTTTTGTAGGTGGTTGTCATGTGGGTGGATCTTTTATTTAAGCAGGCCCAAGGCGAGTCCGCCGATTATGGCGACCCAGGCGATGATGATCAGCGAGGAGATCGCGATCGCCGCCACGAACCGCCATCTGCTCCGTGGGTACGGGGTCTGAACCTTGTTCCAGTAGTAGAACGAGGCCCCAAGGACGACCGGGGCGACGAGCAGGTTGAGGTAGCAGATCCCCAGGCAGAGGAGGGAGAGCAGCAGCATGAGGTTGTCGTACAGGAAGCCTTCCTTTTTGAAGGCGTCGATCTTGTCCTTGTCGGCGTTGAAGCAGGTGGGGCATAGCAGGCGTCCGGCGATGTCGAGTTCGCAGAGTTTGCACATGTACGCCCCGCATTTCGCGCAGTTCGAGGCGGCCAGTTTGTCCGGATGCGAGAAGCAGCGGGCGTCGTCGTCCGAGAGGGGGTTCCCGGGCAGCGCGCCCTTCCCATGCATCCAGTTCATGGCGGGAAAGGTGTGGTAGAAGAGTCGCTTGTGGCACATCGGACAGGCGGTTTCGCCATCCGGCGAGGGTGGCTCCGGGAGCGACTCCCCGCATTTGGGGCATGTGACGGCCGGCGTCACTTGTAGACGACCCGCGTGTTGCAGATTCTGTCGTGCAGCGCCCGCTTCTCACCGTCGAAAGCCACCATGAGGTAGCCGATATAGATGATCACCCCGCTGAGCATCTCGGCGAAATATCTTCCGACGCCCTTGCCGAGGCTGATGCCGTCCGAGCCGTCGGCGTTTATCACCTTGATGCCGCACGCCATCTTTCCGAGCGTGGCTCCTTTCTTCCACAGTAGAAGACCGTTGTACGAGCAGGCGATGAGGATCCCCAGTGCTGTGCTGAGCAGCCATACGACAAGGAAGATGGAGATGGCGCCATTTTTGTCGCCCATGAGCACCGGCATGAAGCCTGCGAGGATGTTCAAGGGAAGGCTGATGATTCCCAGGATGATCCCGTCGATGATTTTTGCGGCGAAGCGTATCCAGAACCCTGCGTACCGGTACTGTTTGACGACCGACTGCCCCTCCTCGAGTTTCCTGATGAGGAATGGCTTGCACTCGGCGCAGACGGGATTGCTGTCGAGCACGATGAGGTCGCCGGCGGGGAAGGTCTTTTGGCAGACGCAGCATTGCCCCGGGGCGTCGCCGCCGGCCGGAGTGGCGCCCAGGTGCCTGGCAAGCTCGGTCGCGGCCGCCTTCTCCCAGTCCACCATCTTCTCGTTCCACACCAGGGTCGCGCCGTCAATCTGCCCCTGTCTGATCATTTCCCTGATGTGCGCGTCGTCGAACGGGCCCTGTGGTTTGTCCGCCGTGCCGTAGTACCAGTTCATCGCCATGAGTCGCTCCTTTCAGCTGCCCGTTTGGAAAAGGCCTTGGCCGCGTCGGCGGTTCCTCGATCTCTGAAAAGAGGAGGCTTTTCCGTGCGAGACAATATAGCTAAAGGAGTGTTGGTTTCACAGTGCGACAGTAGACAAAATCCTCCAAAGCAGGTTGATTTTTATGGTAGAAATACTGTGGGTGATGCGGTGAGGCGAGGAAGTTCCGGGCGCGCCGTCAATCGTGCCGCACGCGCAGAGTCTTGCCGTCGAAGCTTGAACCGGCGCGGACCGGGATTTTTCGTTTCCCATGGATCGTCACGTCCAGAGCATCGTCCTTGTACGACCAGTCGACCACCCCTGCGGTAGTCCTCACCCCTTTGACCCGCATCGGACGATTTAGCCATTCTCGCGGGGCTCCGGCTATGCTCCCACAAGCCGAAAGAGTTCTCCTCGCCGTTCCCCTCCCAATAGGTGTGGAGTCCGGGGGAGCATTGGTTCTTTCTGAAGTAGCGGATCGTCTTCCAGGTGTTGTCGGGGCGGTCGAGGAGGAGCCACTGGTGCGCCTCGGCCACGGTGAAATAGGTCCAGAGCGGTTTCTGCGGATACTGTCCTTCCTTATGGAGCCGCTCCCATCGCTCCTGGAGGGCGGTTTGGAACGGCTGATGCTCCGGTCCGATGATCCAGGTTGGCCAGACCGCCGACATGAAGGTTCGCTCGTTGGCGAGTTTCTCGTCGCCGAAGTGCACGAGCCACGCCCGGCGTATCTCCTCCGCCGTCCTGTTGAATTTCTCCGCCTCTTCGCATTCACCGACGAGTTCGGCGAGCCGCGCCGCCTGACGGAGACCGCGGTAGGCGAAGGCGTTGATGTAGAGGACGGGGAAATGAAGATCCATGTTGCCGACGATGAGTCCGTTTTCGGCGGGGGCGCAGATGACCGGTATGTCGTCTTTGCCGGCGTGTGCCGGCACGAGAGGACCGACCCATGTTTTGCGCAAGTGTGTCTTGGCGGCGAGCATCTCGTAAATGAGCCCGACCTTGCGCCGCACGTGCGGCCAGAGCCATTTCTGGAACTCGTCGTCGTCCGCCATCAGCGCCACGGCGACCAGGGCGTTGATCGCCGATCCCGGCGCGGCGGCCCCGGCGCCGAAGCCGCCGAAATAGTCATTTTCGGCGAAGTGGAACGCAAGCTGTTTCGCCGTGTCGATCTGCCCCGCGCGGGCCATGGCGACGACGGCGTAGGCACCGTCCCGTTCCCACGCCAGCGGATAGTTGGTCGGTTCGCCGGGGCAGGTCTGCCGACCGACGAATCCCATCATCAAGTTGGCGGTCTGGGCGTCGAGCGAGGCGGCGAAATCGGCGTCGGGCAGATCCAGTTCCAGTGCGGACTTTGCGGATGCGTGGGCGAGCGGGCTCGCGAACCATGGGGCGGTGTCGCGGATCGTGAGACAGATGACATCCGCCCTCCCGCACCCGATTCTTGCGTATCCCCACCCGCTTCCACTCTTCCAGGAGTCGGTTGCGCCGCGGGCGGTGTCCCAGTCCTTCTGTTCCTCATCACCGAGACCCACGATGGCGTCCGATGCCTCGAACCCGATGATCCAGCGGTGGTTGACCACCAACTGGCGTCCGTCCCACTGCAGAGATTCGAGAGGACCGCCCGCCGGACCAACGCTTCGTAGCTGCACCGCGACTCGATTTGTTACGATTGCTTTTGGTTTCAGTTCGCACCGCCACAGATCCTCTCGTTCGAGCGACCAGCGGCATTCATAGTGCGGCGTTTCCGTAACGAGCGACGGCACCGTACTTTCCTTGTTCCACTCGTAGCGTTGCGCTATTTCTTGCATAGGAATATCGTCACTGGTGGCAAGGCGGCGTCCCTCGGGCGAGACGACCCAGATCGAGACGCCGAAACTGCCTGGCGAGGGACTGAAGCTGCCTCCCGGCTCATGATACGCCTTCTGTTGCCGTGGGCTGCCGGGGATGCCGAGCGGCACATGCCCCTCGCCGCGCGGCCAGGGATCACGCGGCCGGTCTCGCATGGCCGTCAGAACCTGTTGCCGTTGCGTTGTTGAGTTCATAAGTTTTCTCCTGAAATTATTGATCTTTTCGGGAATTGCGGCTCGGACGAGCCTCGCTCTCCATAACACGCATGATATTCACGCGTGAGCTCGAGGGCGAGGTTTATCCGAGCCGCAATGCTGGCGTGTTGTTGTCTTGATTGTATATTAGAAACGAACAATAAGAATGCGTATGAATGCCAAAAACATTCGCGAAACAACCATTATTTCCCCAGGTGCCCGGCAGTTTCACCGAGGTGGCGCCGACTGCGCCTGGCTTGCCGCCGCCGGTATTGACCGGGTCGGTTTCGGTGAGATTGACGAGGGGTATCACGTCGTTCGCCGCACGCCGTCGTTCTCGCATTTGGCGTGCTGCCATGAGGGCGAGGCCGAGGTGTGTGTCGGTGGCGAGTGGATGGCGTTCACCCCGGGGGTGGTCGTTTTCCAGCCTGAAGGTTTTCCGCACGGCCTGCGGAGCGTCAAGGGGACTGGATTTGTCTTTTTCTGGGTCACTCTCCGTGGCGACTCACCGTTTCTGGGAAGCGGAGTCTTCTCGGCTCCTGGCTCGATCTGCAGAGATAGTCTGTTGGCCTTCTCCGCCGTCCGTGAGTTGTGCCGGCAGGGCATGGGGCGTACCCGTTCGTCCGAACGACTTGACCGCGCCTGTGTCGACGCGCTTGCCTCATGGATGGAGGAACTCGCTTGCGAGGGAAGAAGGGCGGGGAGGCTCGAGCGCATGTGGCTCGAGGTCGCGCGGCGTCCGCGGGAGCCATGGGACACCGACCGCTTGGCGAAGATCGCCGGAATGAGTCCCACGCACCTGCGCCGCGTCTGTCTGGCCGAGGCGGGGACGAGTCCCATGCGGCATGTCACCCGACTCCGGATCGAGCAGGCCAAAACGCTGCTGCGCGTTACGGACATGAAGCTCGACGAGATCGCAGGGCGGATCGGCTATGCCACCATGTTCGCCTTCTCCACCGCCTTCACGCGCGAGGTGGGCCTGCCTCCCCGCGAATGGCGCCGTCACCCGTGAGGATTTTGCGGATCGCTGTCTGCAAAATCCACAGCGAAGCAAAACTATCGTTTCTTGCCGCGTTGGAATCTGCCTTTCGGGGGGCGGGCGGGCGGGGGCTGCGGAGTGGCGCGGCTCATCTTTTTGAGATCGGTCGAGAGGTCGGCGGCCAGGGTGTCCTCGTCCTTGAGGGACGTGATGCGGTCGCGGATCATGGCGGCGCGCTCGAATTCGAGGGCCGCGGCGGCGGCGAACATCTCCTTCTCGAGGGCGGCGACGAGCTCCGTGGTCGATCCGCCGTATTCCTCGCGCAGGTCGGCGGCGCGGGCGCCGCGTTCCTTGCTTGCGCCGCCGGCGTATGACATGAGGCTCTCGCGGATTCCGTGGACGATGGTTTGCGGGACGATGCCGTGCGCCTGGTTGTAGGCGAGCTGTTTCTTGCGGCGGCGGGCCGTGGTCTCGATGACCTTGCGCATGCTTTCCGTCACCACGTCGGCGTAAAGGATGACCGTGCCTTCGACGTTCCGCGCGGCGCGTCCGGCGGTTTGGATCAGGGATCGTTCGGAGCGCAGGAATCCCTCCTTGTCGGCGTCGAGGATCGCCACCAGCGACACCTCGGGCAAGTCGAGTCCCTCGCGCAGGAGGTTGATGCCGACGAGGCAGTCGAACTCGGAGCGGCGCAGGGCGCAAAGCAATTCGACGCGTTGGATGGCGTCGATCTCGGAATGCAGGTATTTCACCCGCAGGCCGAGCTCCTGGAGGTAGTCGGCGAGCTTCTCGGAGCTTTTCTTCGTGAGCGTGGTGACGAGCGTGCGCTCGTTTTTCGCGGCGCGGCGGCGGATCTCTTCGACAAGGTCGTCGACTTGTCCCTCGAGCGGACGCAACTCGACCACGGGATCGAGGAGGCCGGTTGGACGGACCACCTGTTCGACCAGCTCGCCGCCGCAGAGGGTGGTCTCGTAGTCGCCTGGCGTGGCCGAGACGAAGATGGCGTCGCCGACGAGGGTGTCGAACTCGTCGAAGCAGAGCGGGCGGTTGTCGAGCGCCGAGGGGAGGCGGAAGCCGTGCTCGACGAGCGTCTCCTTGCGGCTGCGGTCTGCGCGGTACATTCCGCGGACTTGCGGAATGGAGACGTGGGACTCGTCGATGAACACCAGGAAGTCCTTCGGGAAAAAGTCGATGAGGCAGTAGGGGCGGCTGCCCGCCGGGCGTCCCGCGAGGTGACGGGAGTAGTTCTCGATGCCGCTGCAGTAGCCGATCTCCCGGAGCATCTCGAGATCGTAGGTCGTGCGCTGGTAGATGCGTTGGGCCTCGACAAGCAAGCCCTTGTCCTCAAAGTATTTAACCCGCTCCAGGCATTCGTCCATGATGCCGGCCTCCGCCTTGGCGAGCCGCTCCTTCGGCATCACGAAGTTCTTCACGGGGAAGAAGACGGTCTTCTCGGCGGTGGCCAGTTGCCTGCCGCTGAGCGCCTCGTGCCGCGAGAGCTTGACCACCTCGTCGTCCCAGAATTCGACCCGCGTGAACTCCTCCTTGTACGGGGAGAAGACGTCGACCACGTCGCCGCGCACGCGGAACTGGCCGCTGCCGGGCGCGTCGTCGTTGCGCTCGTACTGGATGGTGGTGAGGCCGCCGAGGAATGTGCGGCGGTCGGCGGTTTGTCCGACCGAGAGGGCGACGCTCATCATCTCGAAGTCCTCGGGGGAGCCGAGGCCGTAGATGCAGGAGACGCTGGCCACGACGATCACGTCGCGGCGTTCGACAAGCGCGGAGGTCGCGGAGATGCGAAGACGTTCGATGTCCTCGTTGATGCTGGCGTCTTTGGCGATGTAGGTGTCGGTCTGCGGGATGTACGCCTCAGGAAGGTAGTAGTCGTAGTAGCTGATGAAGAACTCGACGGCGTTCTCGTGGAAGAACGCCTTGAACTCGCCGTAGAGCTGGGCGGCGAGTGTTTTGTTGTGGGAGATGACGAGGGTCGGCCGCTGGACGCGCTGGATCACGTTCGCCATCGTGAAGGTCTTGCCGGAGCCGGTGACGCCGAGCAGGATCTGGCGGTGGCGGTTGGACTCGAGCCCCCGCGTCAGCGCGGCGATCGCCTCGGGCTGGTCGCCCGCCGGAGCGAATTCTGACACCAGTTTGAACATCTGTCTCCTTACATGTCAATGAGGACGAGTTTTACATAGAAACGGAACACGAGGATCTGCGCGGCCTGGAGGAGGCCCAAGACGATAAGCGGAATCCGCGCCGCGTCGCCGAGGTTGCGGAAGACGGCTGCGAACAGCAGATAGGCGATCGGCCAGGCGACCATCCATTGGCGGGCCGCCTCCGCCCGCATGGGGGTCAGGAAAAGGAAGAGCAGGGCGGCGCATGAAGCTGCGGCGGCCGGTCCCGCGGGGCTTTCGGCGAATTCAGCCAGCGCGCCGCGGAGGTTGCGGCGGCGCAGCCACTCGGCGGCGCAGAGCAGGGCGGCCAGCGACGCGGGAATTCCGACGCTCGCGAACCACTCGACCGGATTCAGCAACTTCCATACGACTGAACGGCCCGCCCCCTGCGCGGCGAAGAATTTGCTGTTTAGGTTGAGGCAACCAAAGCAGACGCTCACAAGCGGGAATCCGAAAAAGAGCCAGAGGCTCGCTAAAACGAGGACAATGCCACCCGCATAGGGGAGAATGAAGTGAAAGAGAAGCCTGCGCCAATCCTTGCGGCGGACGCCAATCTCGAGAAGCCAGAAGAGGCCAAGCCAAAGACACGGCACGCCAAACGCGATGGAGAAGGTCAGGCAGAGCGTCGAGTACGCACCCAGCGCGAAGGGAAGTGGCCAGGTGGCGCGGCGGGCGGCGACAATCCCGAGCCACAACAGCAGCGCCCCGAGCGACGCGAGAAAGAAGTCGTAGTGGCCGAGGAAAAGCAGTGGTGAGGGGACGAACAGATACAGGCACCCCATCGAAAGAGCGGCGGTGGATCCCCAAAGCTCCCAGATCGCAAGAGCGATGGCGAGCTTGCCCAGCAGCAATAAAACAAGAAATATGTAGAGAAGAGCGATGGCCGCCGCTTTGATGTCGTCATCAGTTTTGAGGTAAGGGAAGAAACCGTTTTCTTCCATGGCGGCGAGCGCCTCCCTCATGCTGGACGGCGCGGTGTCCAGCAAGATGCAGCGCATGGCCGGCGACGCCCTGACGACGTCAAGGATGGTTTTGCTGAAGAGTATCCTGCCGGGGGGGTGGGCGTTCACGTGGTTGACGTCGGTGATGGCTTCCTGCGAGTTGCGGAAGTCTCTCAGGTATGTCGTGGTGGAGGTGATGCCAGCGGCGGATTCGAGATAGCCGGTCGCATAGCGGTCGAAGAGGGCGAGGAGGTTTTCGGCGGCCCCCGCGCGCCCAGCGGCGAGGACGTTCCAGTCGAACGCGAAGCCGAGCAGGAGAAGCGCCGACAGGCGTGGGATGGCATACTGCGGGGAGAAGGGCATGCGGTACCCCACGGCCACCGCCGCGGCCGCGGCGGCGAGGAACACGCACGCCACCCATTCAGCAAGCGGCAGAAGTCCTTGCGCGTTATGCGGGTACACCCATTCACCAGGTACTCCCAGTGGAAACGCGTCCAGTGCCACGGCGGCGAGTAGGACGACGCTGATCGTGGCCACTACCGCGGCGAGTGAGGTGGCGAGGCGGCGTGGCGTGGGAGCCGCAGTCATTTGAGGCCAAGGGCGTGCCTGAAGAGCGCCCCGCTCCATTGGAAATAGGCGTGAGCCAGTTCTGGACCGTAGAGCATCCACAGGCAGCCGGCGGCGGCGAGATAGGGACCGAACGGTATCGATGATTTCAGCCGACCGCGGCCGAGGGCGATGAGGGAAAGACCGGCGATGGCGCCCACGAGCGAGCCGACGAAAACCGTGAAAAGGCAGGCGGCCGAGCCAAGGCATGATCCCACGGCGGCCATCAGTTTGACGTCACCCCAGCCCAGGGCCTCCTGCTTGAAGGCGATCCGTCCGGCCACCGCCGCGGTCGCCATCATGAGGCCGCCGAAGGCGAGCCCCGCTCCTGACCTGAGTGCCGCGTAGACATGGTCGCTTGTCCCCCAGATCTCGGGGAAGACGGCGGCGAGGAGGAGACCGGCCGCCATGCCGAAGTAGGTCAACTCGTCAGGGATGATAAAATGCTTGGCGTCGATGAACACTGTCGCGATGAATATCCCCGCCATCAGGCACCGCGGCAGGAAGGTTTCGTACGGTTCGCCTCGGTCGAGAATACGCCACCAGACCCACACAAAGATGACCGCGGTGAGCAGTTCGACCGCCGGGTAGATCGGCGAGATGCGGCACCCGCAGCCGGCGCAGCGCGCGTGAAGCATGAGCCAGCTGACCACGGGTATGTTCTCGTACCACTTGATCAGCCGTCCGCAGGATGGGCAGCGCGATGGCGGCGTGACGATGGATTCGTCACGCGGCAGCCGCCACACGCAGACGTTCAGAAAGCTGCCAATGCACAGCCCCAGCGCGAAGACCATCGCGCTCCAGAACCAAGACAACTGCGGGGCGTGAAGATAGGCGTAATACACCGAACACCTCGATTGTTCAAAAATCCGAAATCCGAATATCGAAACCCGAACCAGACGCGAAATTCATATCTCGAACGAGAGAAGGTAAAACATTCAACATGTTTCGTATTTCGTGCTTCGATTTTCGGATTTGGCAACTATGCGGAGCGGGCGGCGAGCGCCTCGTCGAGAGCCTTGCGCATGACTTCGACCGGCGGCTCGACTCCAAGCCAGAGCGAGAGGGCTTTGACGCCCTGGTGCAGAAGCATGCCGCGTCCATCAGCGACACGGCAGCCGCGCTCCCGCGCCGCCTTGAGGAGGGCGGTCTCGCCGTAGATCATGTCGTAGATTCTCAGACCTGGGCGGAGCAGTTCGAGGGGAAGGGGGCTGGGGTCGTCCTTCTTGAGGCCGACGCTCGACGACTGCACGATGACGGGGTCTTCTTTCAGCATCTCGGCGAGGTGCGGGAGGTTGTCCAGTCCGCAGAAGTTCATCCACGCCTTCGGGCAGTGCGGCTGGATTTCCCGTGCCAGCTCCGCGGCGCGTCCGATCGTCCGGTTGGCGAAGTGGAGCGACCTGACATTCCGGGTGGCGAGGTGGAAGGCGACTGCCCGCGCGGCGCCACCGCAGCCGATGAAGAGGAAGTCGGTTCCCTCCGCTTCGACCTCGAAGCATTCCTTGAGCGCCATCTCGAGCCCGTAACCATCCGTTGAATGGCCAGTCGCGGAGCCGTCGTCTCCGATGAGCACTGTGTTGACGCTGCCGGACAGGCGGCACTCGGGGCTGACGTCATCGAGGAACGGTATGACGGCGTTCTTGTGGGGAACCGTGATGTTGAAGCCTTTGAGCGTATGCCTGGCCTCGGCGACGAATGCGGCGATTCCATCGGCGGCGACCCGGTGCGCCAGATACTCGCATGAGAGTCCGAGGTGGCGCAATGCGGCGTTGTGCATCGCCGGCGATAACGAATGCGACACGGGGTCGCCAATGACGGCCAGATTCTTCATTTCGCTCCGTTGGCGGGTTTGCCCGAACTGAAGAAGCGTTTCGCCTTGAGGACGAAGGAGTCGATTAGCGGATGGGTCGCGCCGTCGTCCTTGCAGGCCTCGGAGAACTCCTTGAGCTTCTCGCGCTGGGCGCGGTTGAGGTTCGAGGGTATTTCAATGAAAATTTTAATATGCTGGTCGCCGCGGGTTCCCCCTTTGAGCGAGGGGACACCTTTTCCTTTGAGGCGCAGGATGGTGCCGTTTTGAGTCCCCTCGGGGATCTTCAGTTTCGCGTCGCCGGTGATGGTGGGCGCGTCGATGACGCCTCCAAGTACGGCCGTGGCGAAGTCGATCGGCACCTCGCAGAGGAGGTCGAGGCCGTCGCGCTGGAAGACCTCGTGGGGGCGTACGCGGATGACGACGTACAGGTCGCCGGCCCGGCCGCCCACGTGCCCGGCCTCGCCCTCGCCGGCGACGCGCAGCCGGGAGCCGTTGTCGACACCTGGCGGGATGTGGAGTTGAATGGTCTTCTCGCCGCGGGCGCGTCCTTCGCCGCCGCAGGACGGACAAGGCTTCTCGATGGCCTGCCCCGCGCCGCGGCAGGTGGGGCAGGGCTGGCGCATGCTCAGGAAGGCGTGGGCGGTGGTGACGAACCCCTGGCCGCCGCAGCGCGCGCATGTGGTTTTTCCCGAGCCCGGGCGGCAGCCGGTGCCTTTGCAGGACTGGCAGGAGCCGAGCCGCGAATAGGTGATCTTCTTGTCGGCGCCGTAGACCGCCTCCTCGAAGTCGATCTCAAGATCGTAGCGCAGGTCGGCTCCCTCGCGCGCCTGGCTCTGAGGCTTCGCCCCCTGGCTTCTGGGGCGTCCCGCCGTTCCGCCGCCGAACAACTCGTCGAAGATGCCGCCGCCCATGCCGCCGAAGACCTGCGAGAAGACGTCGAACGGGTCGTGGAAACCTCCCCCCGGGCCCGCCGCTCCCCTTCCGGAGCGGGTGTAGAACTCATGCCCCATCTTGTCGTAGGACGCACGCTTCTGGGGGTCGCTGAGAACCTCGTAGGCCTGGGAGATGTCCTTGAACTTCTCCTCGGCCGCCTTGTCGCCGGGGTTCTTGTCGGGATGGTATTTGACCGCAAGCTTCCGGTAGGCTTTCTTCACCTCGTCGGGGCTGGCCGCCTTCGGAACGCCAAGAACCTGGTAGTAGTCCGCCATAGGTCTTTCTCAGCCAGGTGGCTCGGGCTCCCCGGCATGCGGTTCCTCAGTTAGACGGTTCGGACGTCTCGCCCTTGTCGCCGTCGGATGATGCCCCTTTGCTTATGATCACGGCGGCGGGTCTGATGACTCTGTCGCCAAGCTTATAGCCGGCGCGCCACTGTTTGCAGACGATCCCCTCGGCGACCTCGTTCGACTCCTCCTCGCCGATAGCCTCGTGGATCTTCGGATCGAACGGCTGACCGAGGGACGAGATCGCGTCGACGCCAAGATCCTTGAGCGCCTTGTGGAATTCGGCATCGATCATGCGCATGCCCTCGACCATCGCCTGGAAGTTGTTGGTGCCCGAGGCGGAAGCGAGGGCGAGTTCGAAGTGGTCGAGAACGGGAAGCAGGGCCGTGAGCGTTTCGCTCTGGGCGCTGGCCGAGGCGTCGGCTCGCTCACGCACCGCGCGCTTCCGGAAGTTGTCAAACTCGGCGACGAGGCGGAGCGACTTGTCCTCAGCGAGCGCGAGTTTCCCCTGCAGGTCAGCAATCTTCGCCTCAAGCTGCGCGCATTTCTCGGCGGTTGCGGGCTCGTGCGGTGGGGCGTCGGACGTCTCGGTGTGCTCTTTCGCGGACGGATGCGCCTCGGCTTCCGCCGCCTGCCCGGTGTGTTGCTGTCCGTGTTCCTTGGTGGTTTTGTACGCGTCAAGATCTTTATGGTGATGATGTTTTCCCGGCACTGTCGGCACCCTCCAAATTCTCAATTACACTAATTACCCATGAACGTGCGCGGCGTCTGCCGCAGAGGTCAATCTATTTCCGCTTCCGCAATCTTTCAAAAGCCTCACGCGCCTTTTGCGCCGGGAAGGCGTCTCCCTTCGCCTCGAAAATCTTCATCGCATAGAAATAGGCGTCCGGCGAGTCGGGAGCCTGCTCCATGATCCTCAGGAACTGGTTGAGGGAGCGGTCGAGGTCACCCATCGCGAGATACGCCAGCGCGAGGCGAGACCGCGCCCTGATGAATGAGGGGGCGCGCGCGAGGGCCTTCCGATAGCATGCCGCCGCCTCGGCGGGGCGCTTCGTCACGTCGTATACCGTTCCGAGGTTGAGGTGGACCTTGGCGTCGGGAGTGAGCCCGAGAGCTTTCCGGTAATGTTGTTCGGCGAGTTCGTAGCGGGCATTGACGAAGTAATAGTTACCGAGGCTGGTCTCGGCGAACCACGTGTTCGGCCGGTCCCTCGCGACCGAACTCCAAAGAGCCTCCGTGTTCCGCCACGCAGTGATCTGCTGGAGCGAAAGCCATGCGGATGCGGCGGCGGCGAGTGACAGTAAGGCTGTGGCGGCGACCAGCCCCATTCGCCGCTCGCCGCCGACTCCGAACACGAACCACGTGGACCCGACGGTCGTGGGCGTTACCCGCTAGGAAGTGCTTGGGACGCCGGCGTTGCAGGTATCTCAGGACGTGATCGGACTCCCGGCGTACCCGCCGGGCGGCGAGGTGCAGGTTACGGTCTC
>CAYTFM010000029.1:37042-41689 GCA_964436735.1 uncultured Victivallales bacterium
GAATAGTCCCGCCGAAGGCAGGTAGAAGAAACGGTCGGCCGTGATGAAGTCCCTTGTGGAGTGGCAGACCACGAACGCGGCCGGCAGGAAGAACGCGGCGGCGATCAACGTTCCCCAGAGAAGCGCTCGTCCGCCCTTCATCACTGCGGCGCATGCTCCGCAGCCCAGCATGGCGAGGAGAAGGCATGAGGCCGGCGAGGCGATGCCATCCTGGTAGTAGCGACTCCACTCGTAGTAGGCGCATGGCCTCGCAAGAAGCAGTATTCTCGCAAGCCACTCCACCACCACCGTCGGCAGGAACAGTACGCGGTAGGCGAGGAACTCAAGCCCGTTTCCGGGAGAGCCTGGGGCAAGGGACGAGTTGATCACGTACAGCAGCAAGGTGACTGCGAGGAAGGGGGAAAGTGTTACGAGAAGAGGACGCCAACGGACATGGCCTTCGCGCCATGCGATGAACGGCAGTGCGAGGGGTAGGACTAAGGCGGAAGGCTTTGAAAGGGCGGCGAGAGTGAAGAACATGAATGACCACAAAAGGCTCCGGGAACGCCCTTCAAGAAAGCAGGTGAACGAAAGGAGTGAAAGTAGGCAGAAGAACGCGCAGAGAAGATCTTTCCGCCCCATGATCCAGGCAACAGCCTCGACCTGCTGGGGGTGGACGGCGAAGAGCAGCGAACAAAACAGTGACAGCGTCCGCCGGCCGGTCACCCGCGCGAGCAGCAGATAGAGCAGCAGGATGTTGGACAGGTGCAAAAAGATGTTTGTGAAATGGAAGAGAAACGGAGAGCGGCCGCCAAGGATGTTGTCTATCATGAGGGAGAGATACGTGATCGGGATGAAAAGCCGCTCGTTTGGATTGCCGACAGGGGAGAGGGTCGCGGTTATGTTCCTAACGGAAAATGCGTTGATCCGCGGATTGTCCACAATCGCCTGATAGTCGTCCCATGCGACGAAGTCGAAGGAGGTGGTTTGGCTGAACATCGCCGCGGCGCAGATGAGGGGAATGGCGACAGACCAATGCCTCCCGGCGGCGCGGCAAACCGCCGCGGGCGTGGAGGTGGGGATCATGCGCATCCGGGGCGGGGCGGTCGCCTCGCTTCCATCATCTCGTCGATGTCCTTGAGCCCCGACCGGGAGATCTCGGTGCTCCATGGTTTGAGAGTCGAGAGGGAGGTGATGGTCAGATAGGAGGCCTCCTCAAGCACCTCCAGGCGGTCGAAGGCTTCAAGAAGGGACGTGCCGACTGCGATGGCCCCATGGTTTTGCATGAGGGCGCAGTTCGCTCCGGTCAAGGCGCATGCCAGAGCGTCCGCCAAATCGGACGACCCCATCAGGTGATATCCGACGCGGGAGACGTCTCCCAGAACCGCGCGGGACTCGGCGAGCAGGCGCGTGTTGACGGAGCAGGTGGTGGCGGCGAGGGCGCTCGCATGCGAGGGATGCGCATGGACGATGGCTGCTATGTCTTTGCGGGCAAGGTAGATGCGGAGGTGCGCCGAGGTCTCGATACTGGGTTTGAAGCCCCCCGAGAGGGGACGTCCCTCAAGGTCCACCACGCCGATCTCGTCGGCGCGCATCCTGCCCTTGTCTGAGCCCGACGGCGTGATCAGAACCCGATCATCCGCTATTCGTAGAGAGATGTTTCCCCCTGATGTTGTGGTGAGTCCGCGGGAGTAGAGGCGGCGCATGAAGTACGCCACTTCGGCTTTGCCCGTCCGTTCACCGCCGCTCGTTTTCTTCGCCATTAGATAACCAAGATGAGGTTGAAATATGTGGATGAAAGGAATACTATACACGCTTTCACCGGGCTTGACCACAGTGTCGGCAAGTCCGTTACACAAAGCTTTTCATTGAGTTTTTGGAAGCGTCATTTGATATGAAACTGGGAATCATCGGCGGCAGCGGCCTGTATCAGATCGAGGGGATGGAAGTGCGCGGCGCCCGGCGTCTCGACACGCCGTTCGGCTCGCCTTCGGACGCATACACCATCGGCGCGCTCCGCGGCGTGGAGGTCGTGTTCCTGCCCCGTCACGGAGCGGGGCATGTGATCGCCCCCCATGAGATCAACCATCGGGCCAACATATTCGGCATGAAACTTTTGGATGTGACGCACATTCTCAGCATCTCGGCGGTGGGAAGCCTCCGCCAGGAACTGGCCCCGCGCGACGTCGTGATCGTCGACCAGTACTGCGACCGGACGAAGCGGAGCGAAGGGCACACCTTCTTTGGCGGCGGAGTCGTCGCCCATGTCGCCTTCGGCGATCCTGTATGTCCAGAGCTTCGCATGGCCGCCTTCGGCTCGGCGCGGCAGGCGATCGCCGAACTGGACGTGTCGCCGGGAGCTCCCGCCCCCAAAGCCGTCGATGGTGGCTGCTATGTGAACATGGAGGGGCCCGCCTTCTCAACGAAAGCCGAGTCCCTCCTGTACAAGTCGTGGGACATGGATGTGATTGGGATGACCAATCTCGCCGAGGCCAAGCTCAGCCGCGAGGCCGAGATCTGCTACTGCACCGCCGCGATGGTCACCGACTACGATTGTTGGCATCCCGAGCATGACCATGTGTCCGTTGACATGGTGCGCAACACCTTCGCCGCCAACGTCAAATTGGCCAAAACGCTTATCGTCAAAACGGCTCTCGCCTCGGTCGGGCTTCCGAGGAGGTGCGCCTGTGGCGGCGCGTTGAGTGGCGCCATACTTACGGCCCCTGAGATGGTGAGTGACGAGACGCGTCGCCGTCTCGCCCCGCTGATCGGGAAGTATCTTCCTCCGAGGAAGTGAGTGATGTCTTGTCAAGAATAGCGTATGAGGAGTGTCGCAAGAAGGTGTTAGTCAGGAAGAGGTAAAGAAAATTTCCTGAAACCTGAAAACCCGAACACTGCAATCAATGTCGCGGGGGAAGCCCGCCTAGCTCGATGCATCGCAATATAGTATAAGAGGGAAATCGGTACTCATGGTTTCGAACGCGACCTCCGCGTCGGCGTCACGCAAGAAGGATTTGAAGGCGAAAGTCGATTTCAAATGCGTCGAGGCTGGCTGCGAAGGACTGCTGTGCATGACACTCCTTGACGCCGCCGACCCCGACTTCCAGGCCGTCTGTCCGTCGTGCCACCGCCCTTACCAGTTCGACGCGCACATCATCGACAAACTGCGCAAGTTGAAGGATCTCATCGTCGCCATACGGAAAGCGGAGTCCATTCTCGGCGACTGCAAAGTCGCCGTCACCGTCCCCGGCGGCACCGTGAAAATTCCATATCCCCTCTTGCTGACACGCCTGAACACCATCGTCACGCTTGAACTGCAGGGGCGGAAAGTTGATTTCCACTTCATGGTCGAGCCGTCTTCCGCGGAGACGTTCAGATGAGTCGTCCGATTTTTTTAAAATTGTAGGCCCCCTATTGACAAGCTCTTGCGTTTCAGATATAATAGCTGTTGAGGGGAGAAGGAGAGTAAGAGAAAAAGTGAAGAAGTGTCCGATCCTAATAAAACATTAGGTTAAACCAAAGCAAAAGGAGAAACAGACAATGAAGAAGAGCAACGGTCGTGGGTTTACCCTGATCGAGCTGCTGGTGGTTATCGCCATCATCGCGATTCTCGCCGGCATGCTGCTGCCCGCCCTGAACCAAGCACGTGAGAAGGCCCGCCGCATCTCCTGCACAAGCAACCTGAAGCAGATCGGCTTGGCGATGAAACAGTACGCCATGGACTACTATCCGAGCGGATCGACCAACTGGTTCCCGCAGATCGGTTCTATTAACCTGAACACGGCCGGCCGTAGCACGAAAAGTCTTGAACTGCTCAGGGCGTACAACTATCTCTCAGATTACAAATGCTATGTGTGCCCCTCCACACCGCACACAGCCGGCACCACTGGCGCACTCGGTGATGGCACCGCCATGGTGTCGTACAAGTATGTCGACTATGTCGCCCTAAACGAGGGTGTGACCCCTGACACAGGTTTGGCCTATGAAAGTGCCAGCAATCACAGCAAGTATGGCAACATCCTCTTCACGGATGGCCATGCCACAGGATATGCTGGAACCTCTTGGAAAGACAACAGGTTCGCCCAGTAATAGCTGCGTAACGTGTCACTTAAAAAGGGGGGATTCGTCCCCCCTTTTTTTATTTTTGTGTATGAATCCGCATGGAGAAATCTGACAAGCAAGTTCGCGTCTCATTCGTAAAATCCGTTCCCCTTACGTTTCTCTGCCGCGGGGATATCTTTCCCGTCTGCCTGCTTGCCGCAAGTCTTTTATTCTTACCGCTTCTGCTTTTATTTTCGCCGTTCACGCTGCTCTTCTCGTTTGGCATTCTGACCGTGACGTTTCTTGCCGCCCTTGTAAGCCTTCTTGTGGTTGATAGAAAGACTCCGAAAACGGGATGGAAACCGCTCCCCATCTTTTTGTTTTTGTTCTTCGTCTGTTGCGTCTGCGAGTTTCTTTTCGTTAGTGCCATTGTGGCCTCCAATTTGCCAGTGAGGGCGGCGGTGTTCTCCAGATTCATTCCCCGTGGGCTCTCATGGCTGTATGAACTTTCACCTCCCGCATTAGTCGCGTCGATGAATTTTTTCACCCTTTCAACAATTTCGTGTCTGGGTGTGGCCTTTGTCTTTCTGAGCCCGTGTCGTTTTGTGAAAGAGGCGAGGCGGCATG
>CAYTFM010000030.1:0-40388 GCA_964436735.1 uncultured Victivallales bacterium
AAAATAACAAGAAACAAACAACACCACACCTTACACAAGGCGGGCCGACCGCCCGTCAATCGGACGCCTAACGCTGAAAGGCACGGCGACAAATTGGGTTGCGGGCAAGCTCCGCATTGTTATTCGAATTTCACGACAGATTATTGAGTCACACTTTCGCAGGCTTGCCGCTTTTCATGCTCTCGTCCGCCGCCGCGCTGACCGCCAACGTGCGCACGCCATCCTCGTAGTCGCCGATCACCTCGCCGGCCTTGCCGGACTTCACCGCCTTGATCCACGCGTCATCCTCGATCTCGAAGATGTTGCCCTCGCCTTTGTATGACTCCTGATAGACACCGCCGGCATGTGTGATTTTAACCGAATGCTCCCACCCGGAGAACTCCACGTGGTAGTTTGGAGAAACCAAGGTGAGGAAGACGCCGCCCCCCGCCCTGCACACCCAGGCGCTCATGATGTTCGCCACGCCACCGCCAGCGAGCCGCATGGCCACCGTCGTCGCGCAGTCCGCCTTGAACCCCTCCGCCTCCCTCACGAAATCATTCGACGCATTGAAGCACTGCACGCAGCTCACCTCGCCGCAGATGTATCGAAGCAGATCGATGGTGTGCGTGGTCTGCTCAACCATCTGCCCGCCAGAGAGTTCCTTGTCGAAAAGCCACGGATGCTTCCCAGGAAAACCGCCGATCCAGCCACCGTAGACGAGCGCCGGAGGATCCTTCGCCAACAATTCCTTGACCTTCGCGACGCCTTTGCGGAACCGGTTCATATAGGCCACGCCTGTCATCAATTTCGCTTTCTTCACGGCGGAGGCGACCTTCTTCGCGAGCGCGAGATCCTTTGTGACAGGCTTCTCGACGATAAACGGCACACCGTGTCTCACGCAGGACATCTCCCCCGGCCCGTGAGCGAACGGCGGCAGACAGATGAACACCGTGTCAGGCTTCACGGCCGACAGCATCTTATCTGGATCGGCAAACACGTCGCCCCCGAACTCCTTCTGCCGCGCGGCGAGGCGCGCCTCGTCCACATCGCACAACCCGACGATCTTCACGTCCGCCATCTTCTTTAGCGCATTAAGATGCTGTCCCGCAATTCCGCCTACGCCGATGAAAGCAACTTTGAAACTCACGTCATATTCTCCTTACAATAGTTTTTCGAATCAGCCTCATTTCGCCAGATCAAGCGCGCCGCGGAGGGCGACGGCCGGATCGAGGGTCGGCGAGAACTCCAATCCAACAATTCCTTTGTAGTCGGTCTGCGCTATCGCCTTGAAAATGGATTGATAGTCAAGGTCGCCCCCCGCCAACTCGTGCCTGCCAGGCACACCTGCCGTATGATAGTGCCCGATAAGCGAGGCGTACTGACGGATAGTGGCAATGATGTTTCCCTCGGTGATCTGCTGATGGTAGACATCCATCAGGATCTTCACGGAGGGGCTGCCAACCTCAAGGCAGATGTCGGCGGCATCGCTCATTTTAGTCAACCAATAGCCGAGGTGGTCGACAACCGGATTGAGCGGCTCGATGCAGAGCGTCAGCCCTTTGTCTTCGAGCAGGGGAGCCAGCAATTTCAGATTACGGACCACGGAGCGACGGGTCGTCTCAAAGCTCTCGGCCTTGCGCTCGTTCCCCGTGGTAATGATTAATTTGTCGACGCCGAGTTTCCGCGCGGCGGCGGCGCTCAACTCAAGCCCCTCCTTGAGCGCGGGACCAGCGTAAGGATCGACCAGCGGCTTCGCCGCCTCGAAACAAAAGATACCAATCTTCGCCCCCGACTCTTTCGACGCCGCCGCCATGGCATCGAGATCCTTGTTCTTCCATCCCCAAAACTCCACCCATTTGAAACCGAGCTCCGCGGCTTTACGGATCCTGTCCTGATGCGGCACATCCTTCCAGAACATCTCGACGCACACTGAGAGATCAACCTTCATGGTTCCTCCTTGGTTGCTGCCAGTTTATCATATTCCACGACTAATAGAAATAGCTAATGATTCTTTATCTTTGGCATATGTGGTCATATATTTATCAAAATTGGGCAATGCGGAGTTTGTCCGCAAACCAATCGCGCCGGCGTACCCTGAGGCGTCATTCGTCCGCACATCGGGCGGACGGCCCGCCTTGCATAGTGTGGTGGAAATCTTTTTAGCACTGATGCTGGTTGCCAAGTAGCTAACATCCGTTTCACGGAGGGGAAGTTCACATGTCCGACTCGATACCAGACGTGATGTTCCGTCGGCAGGTGATGTACCGGGCGCCTTGCCCGGGAATCTCCCACGGCGTCCCCGCCTGCGGCTTCCTCCTGAAACCGGGCAGGGAAAGCGAGATGAAAGACGTCGTCCCGACGGATTACGTGGCCGTGTATGTCATGCGGGGAACGGGAACCTACGTCGACTGGAATGGACAGAGCCATCCTCTGACCGCAGGGGATGTGGCGCAACGGCTCCCCGGCAGGAGACACTCCACGCTGCTCGTCCCCGACGGACAATGGGCCGAATGCTTCCTGGTGCTGAACCGTCAATTCTACGAGGCGCTGGCCGCCTGCGGCTGCGTGAATCCTCTTCAACCGGTGCTGCGTCCGGGACTGCGTCGCACGCTTGTGGACCAATTCGAATCCATTCTCGACGACTTGTCTCACGGGGCGGAAATAGACTCATCGCAGACGCTGCTCAAGGCACACGGACTGCTCAACGAATTGCACACGCTCGATAGGGCGTCGCTCGCCCCCGATCCGCATGCGGAGTTGGTGCTGACAGTGCGGCGGCGGCTGGGTGAGGATCTCGGCGCGCGACTCTCGCTGCCGGATTTGGCCGCCTCTTTCAATCTTAGCTACGAACGACTTAGAAAGATATTCAGGGAGCGGACCGGTGTTTCGCCGGGAGCGTACCGCATACGACGGCGCATGGAGGAGGCGTGCCGTCTGATCGCGGCGGAACGGTTGTCGGTCAAGGAGACGGCCGACCTCCTCGGCTTTCCGGACGTCTACAACTTCTCAAAGCAGTTCAAACAGGTCATCGGCACCCCACCCGCCCGCTTCCGCAAAGGCGGATGAGAAATCAGTCGTGCGGAAAGGCTCGATGCGGCGAAGGCGGTAGTGTAGAAGCGGCATCTTGCCTCTTTAATGCGGTGGGACGCCGCATCAGAAGTTCGGGAAATCTCTGAAAATGAGGCGTGGTGAGTGGGGCGCGGCTCTTCCGCGCCAACATGCCGCATTGGCGCGCAGGAGGCGCGCCCCACTTTTCTTACATGAGCGGCTAAACGATTTCTTTGTGTTCTTTGCGTTCTTTCGCGGCTGTATGCCGCTCACTCTTTTAGCTCAGGCGTCTCTGTTGCTGCTTCCGTGTCGGTTCCGTCAGCGGTGTCGGGCGTTGCCTCCTGATCTGACTCTTCAGTCTCCTCGATATTCTCGCCATTCATTTCGCCTTCGGGCTCCGCAGGCTCCAACGCACGCCGCGCCTCTTCCTCCTTCTCCTGTTCCTGCCGCTCCCGTTCCGCCGCCTCGTCCTCCTTGCGCCACTTCTCCTTCAACGCCTCACGCTCACGCGCCTCCCTCCCCGCCTCATATTTGCTCAGTTTCTCGAAGTACTCGTCAAGACTTCGACATCTGAGGATCTGCAACTGACGCTCCCAACGTATCGGTTCCTTGCCGACAGTCCATTCCGACTCCGTTCCGTCGTAATACAAACGCCGGGCACGGAAGTGGAGCTCCTTGAACTGCATCAATCGACGCAACTCAAATCGGTCAGTGATCTTAATCGAATATCCGTGCGCCACTCGGTCGAATTGCTTGCTCCCCCAGTACACGACCTCGGAAAATTCAGTTTTCGGAGAGGCCTCCACCTGCAGGCACCAAGGATAGGAATTTGATGCCACCTGACTCCCTGCTGAAAGCCAAATTGCAATAGGTTCAAAAGGGGTTTTCCCCTCCTCGTAAAGCGCAGGATATGCATTTGAGCTGAATTCTTTCAAATCCCCTTTGACGACAAGGCGTCCAGGAGAGAGCCAGATAGATGGGGTGTAGACAAAGCAGATCGGCGAACAATGCCGCAAACGTACAGGATGCTCAAGTTCGAAACCGAGATCGTTATCGAGCATAGGACCACGCAAGTATTGATATGTGACGCACCTTTCCCAGATACCACGTTCCTCAGCTTTCGCCTGCCAATGATATTCTTCACTTTTCATTCTACTACCTAAAGGTTTCCAGTTTACATATGAGATCAGTTTGCTTTCCTTGTCGCACAAAGCTATTTCACCATAGTAATCTTCAAAATTGGCCATGGCATACATGATAGGCAACAGGTTTTCATCTTCTAAAGAGTGCTTCTTGATATAGTCACGTGCACGGATTGTCAAAGAATCACGATCTGACTTACTCAGATCATCAACAAAACGAGTCAAGTCAACATCTTTGCTATCGTTCGCCAAAATCTCCATGTTGCAAAATTCTCCATGGGACGTAAATGGAGCACATGTAAAGCATCTATGCACCCGGAGAGACTTAGGCAGTTCGGCGTCGAACTCTGAGCTGGCTTTATTACCCTCGTAAAAGCAGACTATGCACAGCTTTCCAGGCTCCAACACCGTAGGGCCTTCGAAGGTGAATATCTTTTTCCCTCCGTCCCAAATTGTCCATCCCTTCAAATCGAGAGGGATGTCACTATATGACTTTAATTCTACCCAGCGGGGGCGTGATGAGTCTTTCGGCATGATACACGCCTCATGGATGAGGACAGGGAATTTTGCTTCCTGGGCACTTACTTGAGTAGGTGACACGAGGCTTATGACCGCAAAACCAACTAACAAGGAAAGCTGTATTAAACTGATTCTCATATAAAAACTCCCTTATTTCATTATGCGTTTATAGACAGTGTGGAAACCATTATACGGCAAACTCGTATGCTCTTCGCCTGGATCCATAATTGAAATAGTTGGTGGAGCTATCTCCCCTTTAGAATTATTCCACTCGATTGATTTAGCGATGGCATAATGCCCTATATTAGTATTAAGGAAACCGATAATAAGTCCATCATTCTCAAACATCCATTGATAGATCTCGGCATAGCTGAAAGGCCCCTTGTCGTTCACCTCGACCTCGTATCCTGGAGTGTGCAGTTTGTTGACCTGGTCTCTGCCATCAGTAAGTCTCAAACCAACGCCATGCCCTTGCTCAACAGTTTGTTTCTTCCCATTATCAACATTTTGATATGAATCCTGCGTTCCCCCGTATTTCGCACTCAGGCAGGCACGAAGGCAGTACATTGCGCAGTGTCGACATTCAGAATCAAAGTGGATATGATCACATGGTGTTGGTTTTGCCTGGGCGTTGTTTTGCCGGTGGTCGTGCGGGTGCGGGACACCACTTTGATTATCGCATTTTTTGCATGCCGCGCTGGTGTCCTTGTGCTGGCTGACGGTTTTGTTGAAGGAGGATACGTAGGAGCTGTAGACGATGAAAGGCAGTTTGTACAACTCTTTTTGGTTTGCGTCTTTGACGACAAGCGTCAGGTCTTCGGGCACGGTGCTTTCGGCGACGCCTTTGATATGGACGGTGGTGGAGTCCACCGTCCCTGTGCCTGTGTAGGTTCTCGTTTTGCCCAAATTCGTTTTCCCGTCCTTGGAGTAGAAATTGGCGTCGCCCGCACCACCGTTCTGCTTACTCATGATCTCCAGATTGAATTTCACATTCTTCTTGGCATTGACCGTGAGGAAGGTGCCGCTTTCAGTGGCGAGATACGGCTTCCTGACGGCTTTGAATTCACCGACTCTGATGGAATTCGTCACCGTCACTTTTATGGAATCATTCGAGGTTTCCACACCATTGACCTTTTGGGAAAGCGTCAACGTCAATGCCGTCCCATCCGCCACAGTACCCAATGCGCCGAGGTAGGCCTCACGGTATTTTCTATTCGAATTTGCAGAAATACTTTTCCATGCCTTCGAGTCTGACAGACTGAATGGCGGCTTCGTTCCTGTTCTGTTCGTGAATATTTCAAATCCACCTCCTGGTGTGAGAGGGGGATTGAGACTTACGTTGACAATGTTATCAAAGTTCGCCTCAAATCGAATCTTGATGCGGTTTCCACCAGCCACGAGCACGCCGCCTATATTCAGTTTTTTGGCGTCGTCCTCGGCGGAGATCGTACCGTTCATGTCCACGTCGAGGCCAAGATAGACCTTGCCTGAGACGTCCACCGTGATCTCGTCGGACTTGAAGTAGTCCGCCGTCCCATTCTTGCTATTATTTTTAACCACCTTGGCGGAATATTCGATTTTCACACCGATTCCTTCCGCAAGCCCCGAGATCCAAAGGTTCCTCGTCTCTCCCAGTTTCGGGAAATGGTCGCCACCGTTGAAGAGCGAGCCGGGCTTGTTGTTATTGTCGGTGTAAACCTTCAGAATATTATCACTCGTGGTGCCTTTGCTGACGGCTTTGCCATTGATCTTCAGAGTGGACGAGATCTCGCCGATCGCCGTTTTCAGCACTGGTTCCTGAATCTTGCCCGCCGCAGTCAAAGAGATCTTTGTCAATCCACCAACCTCGACAGTAGCATTGTCGGGATTGTTCCCCTCGACGATGGAGATGTTGAGGGGGGCGGGATTGATTTTTTTGATTTTCACCCAGTCAGACGTATAGCTATCTGGTTTGTCTTTAGGGTAAACGGAGTAGATGATTTTCACGCCCGTGTCATCGGACACGCTTGGAGCCGTGGCGGCGAGACAGAAAGACATTGTCGGCCGATTCCACAAAGGCATATTTTGAATTATATCATTGCTCAACCCTTCTCCGGTGTCAAAATACACCCCTATCTGACCATCCCATGTTGAGGTGTCTCCCGCTGGGAAATTCGGGACGTAGGATCCCTCCGGAGCCTTGAAGGTAAGAACCGAGTTGACAATATCCCCCACCGCCATCTCGACGCCTGGATTTTGCTTGTCACTATCATCCACATCAATCTCACCATCATTATTCATATCGAGGTTGAGCGAGCACGTGAAACTTGAGTCTCTGACCGCGTCGGCAAGTATCCACCCCAATGGTCCTTCCGCGCCGTCGGGGTCGACTTCGACGAGGATGCGCTGGTCACCCATGGCCGCGCTGGGCTTGACGGACTCCACGTAGAGAGTGCAGGTGGTTCGATCAGCCAAGGTGGCGGGGAAGAAGTCGGCCATGTGGTAGACGGAATCTGTTCCGACGCCGGGGCTGGGGGTGACGAAGTCCCCACCATCCAAAACGTTTTTCGGTCCACGGGGAGCGGTGCCGTCGACGCGCCAGACGCGAAGACCGCCATCGGCGGGCAGGATGTGGATGATTTTGCCGTCTCTGGTGACTTTTTCGATTTTCGTGGGATCGGAGGCGGGGTATTTGAAGCGGACGAGGGCCACGGCGGGGGCAATGGGGCGCGCCAGCTCCAGCGTCAGGGGGACGAGGTGGCCGCCGGTGCCGGTGGGCGGTGGGGCACCCGGGGCGTCGGAGCGGAAGCCGTCGGCGAAGTTGGGGACGCCGTTGCCATCGTCGTCGTTTTTGTTGACGACGATGAATTTGCCGGGATTGCCAGCCTTGTCCTCCATCATCTCCTCGGCGAGGCTGCGGTCGCACCATTCAAGGCCGTTGGTGTTGTCGGAGTCGATGTCGAGGTCGACGCCGGTCACGGTGAGGGCGATCGTGTCCTCGGCGGAGATGTCCGTGGCGGTGAGCCGCAGTCTAAGATTGACGTCGCGCCATGCGGAGCTGCTGTCGATCCCCTCGACGTACAGCTTGGCGGGCATTCCCGCGTCGCCCCTGGCATCCATCCGCCATGTGACGGGCATGACGATCTGGCTCATGGCGCCGGAGGCCAAACGCCGCCACAGTCTGATTTTGGTGTAGGCGGTCGACGCGCCGCCCGCGTCCTCAAGCGTGACCACGCCACCGGCTATGACCGGTTCGGCTTTGAGCGTGATGACGCGCAGCTCGTCATCGCCGCGCTTCTCCTCGGGGCCGTTCTCGCGGTCCGCCGTGCCGTCACCATTGTCGTCGTCGGTGTTGAGCGGCACCAATCCGCCTTGCGTCATCTCAAGTGGATCGTCTTTGTCGTTGATTGTGCCGTTGCTATCCGCATCAATGTCAAGGTCGAGATTGATGACGGAGAGCGTGACCGTATCCTCAAGCGCGGCGGGGCCGGATTCCGGGATGATCGCCAGGCTGAGCGTGACATCGCGGAGCGTCGCGCTGGCCTTGATCCCCTCGACGAGGAGTTCGTCGGGCATTCCTCCCGCGGCGGCGGCGGCACCCGGCGTCCACTTGGCAGGAAGCGTAATCGCGCGCCGCGTGTCCGGGGCCCCGGACGTCCAGACGCGCACGCAGTCGCCGCCCTTGAGAGCGCGCAGAGAAAGGTATCCCGCGGCCTCGAGACCGGCGGGTAGGCTTTTCAGCTTAACGGGAATGGTCTCACCCAGCAGCACAATGCCACCCTTTGTGGTTTCGACAGGATCGTCGTCCGCCTCGTCCTCGATCACGCCATTATAGTTGGCGTCGATGTCGAGATCAAGCTTGGCGACGGTGAGCGCGACTTGGTCGTCGGAGTCGGCCCCCGCGCCACGGTAGGTGACATTGAGCGTAATATCCCTCGGAGAATCGCTTAACGCGAGCGGCTCGACGCGCAACTCGTCAGGCATGCGTTCGGCGGCCTTCGGGGCGTTCTCCATCCAGGTGGCGGGCAGGGAAAGCTCGCGCCATGCGGAGCCGATCCGCCGCCACAATTTGATCTTGGAGCTCCAGCCTCCGGAGCCATCCATGGCAATGATCCCATTTCCGGGACCACCCGGATTCACGATGTTCAACCGCGCGAGGGGAAGGCGTCCGCGGCGGGACGCCGGCGTTCCGATGAACTCGGCGGAGATGAGGCCACCCGGCTCCATATCGCCGGGATCGTCATTGTCGTCGACCACGCCATCAAGATTGGCGTCGACGTCGATGTCGATGCCTTTGACCGTGTATTTCCCCTGCAACTGCCAGCTATACGCGGGGACGGGGCGGGGACCTCGGCCATTCTCGATCGCCGTGCCGTGGAAATAGGGAGCGTACTGCTTGGCGTCGTCAAATGCGCCCTGCAAGCCGAAGAAGGAAACAGACGGGTCACGGTATTTCCATTCAGGGTCGATCTCCCAGTGGCTGCCGGGATCGGCGCGCACCTCGGACGAAAGCACATGGGCGTCGGCGTTGACCTTGAGCGTCCGCAGCGGGGTCTCGGCCTTGACGCTGGTGTCGAACTCGACCTGCAGCGTGCGATGCTCGTCGCGCCGCGAGACGTCCCGCTCCTGGTAGTTGCCCTCAGACCTGTTCTCCGCCAGCAGCGCCGCGCATACGGCGACGCACGCCGCCCCGGCGGCCAACGCCCACACCTTTAAACGGACTTTCGCACTCATCGCTCACACTCCAATTTATTAGCAAGGGAAATTATTGACAGGATCTCAGGATAAAGCAGGATAAGACACAACGCGCGGTCATCCTCCCGCCGGCGCGGCGGCGCTCTTTCCCGCTTCAAACTCGGCGATGAAGGCGTGGGCGGCCTTGGCTCGCCCCCCTCCGTCGTCGGCTTTCAAATAGTCCTTGAAGGCCTTAACCGCCTTGCCGCGGTCGCCGGCGATCCACTGCGTCAAACCAGTCACGAAAAGAGCGTTGACCGCCTCAGGGGAATCGGGATGGCGTTTGCGGAGAAGCTCCAGATAGTGGAAGGCCTCGCCGCGGCCCGCGCCGCCGGGCGGCTGCGCGGCCATGCGGTTCGCCAGTCCCAGCAGGGCGCGGGGATCGGTCGGCGTGCCCCGGAAGTCGTCCAGATGGCTTTTCATGAATTGGACATCCTCGCCGGGCTTGCCCACCCATGCGAGACAGGCGGACTTCGCATACAGCAAATAGGCCTGCTCCATGCGCGTCAACTCACCATGCCGACCGTCGAGCAGCTCATTGTACGCCGCAAGAGCCTTCTCCCGCTCCTCGCACTCGTAGGAAAGATCCGCGACAAGCGTCACCAAGCGGCGACCGGGATTTTTGAACGCCTTCATCTCGGCGGGCGTGGCGTACAGACATCCGCCGTTGTGATCGAGGTTCCAGAGCAGGCGGTTGAAGGCGCTGCCGCGCCGCTGATCCTCGCACCAGGCGTAGAAGGGGTCGATCCGCGGAAGCGCGCCCCACTCGCGGCGGGCGGCGACGAAATCGCTCCGGTGGCAGGCGAGTAGCCCGAGGCGCAGGGCGGCACGCTCGCGCATGCGGCTTCCGTACCAGTCGCAACTGCGCCGGTTGAAGACATCACCCACGGGATGGGGCGCCTCAAGGATGTTGCCGAGGGCGTCGACCTCGCGGCGCTTCGGCGGCGGAGCGGCGACGGCCTTCGCCTGGCCGGGTATCTCGTACAACCGCAGGGTGTTGTCAATATCCTTGACCTTGTCGAACCAATCGGCGGCCCGACGGTACAGCCGCTCCGCCGCGTTCTCGTCGAGGGCGGACTCCAGTTGGTAATCGGCCATGTCGAGCAGCATCTCGCCGCGGTACAGGCCATACGGTGCCTCCTCGAACGCCGCCTCCACGGCCACCTCGGCCGAGGCCAGAGCTTTCGCGCCATAAAATGCGGAGCGCAGCTTGCACACGCGGCCTTCCGCGGTCGTGGCGGCGGCCTTGAGTTCGCCAAGCGCCTCCTCCGGCACCTTCGCCAACCGCGCCACCTCAATTCTCTTTTTCGCCTTTTCGAACACCGCCTCGGCCTTGCTGATCGCCGCATGCTCCTTCGCGCCGGGGCCGTCGAGACGCGCAAGCTCCAGGAGGGAGGCGTTCCGGTAGCATTTCGCCGCCTCGGCGTAGACCGTCTCGGGAAACTCGATCAGCAGGGCGTCATACAGGGGCACCGCCTCGATGAAGGACTTGTCGACCCGCCGCGCCGTCTCAGCCTCGCGGTAGGCGACGAATCCCGCGCCATAGCGGTCGGCGTCGAGCAGTCGCCGCGCCTTCGCGAACTTCGTCCGCAGCCGCTCGTCAAGCTCCTTGCGCCACTCGTCAGTCAGCGAGGCCGATTTGATCGATGCGAGCAGTCCAACGCCCGACTCGTACGCGGCGACCGCCTTCTCAAGCAGCCGCGCCTTCATGTCGAGGTCGCCCAGGCATTCGAAGGAAAGCACCCGGTCCTCCCCTTCGAACCTCCTCCCGAAGCGGTCGATGACCGCCAGCCCCTCGTCGACCAGCCCCGCATCCATGAGACAGCGGGCCGCCTCCAATGCGCAGGGAGCCTTCACCGGCTCAATCTTCATCGCGTCGACAGGAAATTTGACTACGCCGGAAACGGCGGTCAGAGACGGAACTGCCACAGGCTTGACGGTGTCCGTGGCATGTGTCAGACGGTTTTGGGCGAGGCTTTTCGCAAACCGCGCCGCAGTGTCGGCGTCGAAAATCTCCGGTGCGAGCAGGCGAAGCCCCTCGAACGGCTGGTTCCGCATCGCCCGCTCGTACCCCGCAAGACACGCCACCAACCACGAGCGGTCGATCCCCCGCGCTTTCGCCAATAGCCGCTTTGCCTGTCTCTGGTCGTCAACGCCGAAAAAGCCGCTGTCGAACTTGGCGACAAGGGAAAGCACTTCTCCCTCAACCAGCATACGGCGCGCGGGAGTTGGAACACGCGGTTCGGCGTCAACCGTCTTCGCATCCCCCGCGGACATAGCGCATGTCAGATGGAGAATAAAGAGGATAGTCAATTGTATAATGCGGAGCCTTCCCGCAACCCAATCCGGAACCTTTCCGGCGGACATCGGTTTTGCGATGACAATGCGAACGGTCCGCATTATGTGGTCTTGAACTTCTTGTTTCTCTTGGCGGCTGTGGAACTGTAAATCGTTAAAACAGGAGGCGGCGGGAAGACGGACGCGGAACGCCGAGGAAACACGGCAACGACTCCGCGGCGGGGTGGTTAGCTCTTCAGTTGTCTTGTCTTGTCTTGTCTTGTCTTGCGTAAACCATACATGGCATATCCTCTAGTGCTTTTTGCGTCAAAAAGGAGGTTACAATAACGGCAGTACGAAAGAAATCAAACTTCCATTCTCCACCAAAGTACAAATACGTAGTAAAACGGTTTATCCCATTTCAAACACCGGAGTCGAACAGGGCGACTTTTCGAATGGGAGATGCCGACGCATCGCCTCGGCAACCACAAAAGCTCGATCCTGTGCGGGAAGATTTACGCCCAGCGGCACTAACGTTTAAGAAGTCGCCGGAAGCCCCTTGTCAGGCGTGTGGCGGGGGAGAGCAGTTCGATGGCTTTATGGGGACAGGCCTCCATGCAGCACATGCACAGAACGCATTTGCCACCGTTGACGACGAGTCGGCCGCCTTTCGAGGAGATCGCCTTCTGGGGACAGGCTTTGGCGCAGAGTCCGCAGGCAGAGCATGTATCACGGACAATCACGGGACGGCAGCGGAGCAGGAACGTGAGGATGTGGAACATCGGCTCCGGCATGGCGGAGAGAAATCCGGCGATTGAGCGCTTCGCCCTCGCGGTCTGGATCATCTGCCAGGCGTCGCCGACTTTCTCGATGGCGGCAGGGTCTCCGACGCCAAACTCGCCGCGCATGGTGGCGGCGAGTGACGGCACGTCACGAGACTCGTAGCCGAAGACGGCGCATGCGCACGCGTCGACGGCAAGGCCGTCGGTTCCCGCAAGCAGCGCGCCCACCTGTTTCGCCCGTCCGCCCGCCGGCCCCTCCCCTTCCATGCATTCGATGGCGTCCATCACGACGAAGCACGGCTTGACCACGCCGTAGACCGCGGCGACAAACTCGGACATGGCCCGCGGCGAGGGATTAAGGCTGTGGAAGGCCCCCTTGGCGTCACCGACGATGAGTCCGTAGGAGTTTTTGACCGCGCCGGTGACTTTCGTGAGCAGATGGGTCTTGAGCTTGGGAACGGACACGAAGGCGTCGAACTCCTCGAGCTCCTTGAAGACAGGCACGCTCAGGCCCGCAATCTCAACCTTCCTGAAATTCACCAAGGGGATCAGTTCGATGTTCTCCTCGGCGGCGACCGCTGCCATGCCCGTTGTCGTCCACAGCTCGTCCCAGGGATAGTTCCCGGCGGGGCTGTCGGCGATGGCGATCCTGGCGACGCCCGCCTTGCGGAGCGCATGGATGACCCCTCTGACGACCTCGGGATGCGTCGTGGCGGCCGCTTCGGGCGGTTTCGCGGTCAGGAGATTGGGTTTCACCAATATCCGTGATCCCGGCTTGACGACAGCGGGAAAACCTCCGGACAGCGCGATAGCCTCGGCAACCTTGGAACAGACAAGCTCACGCTCGTAGGTCTGGCAGTGGACGGCGGCGACGGTTGTTCTGCGCACAGGTTCCACGGCGGTCATTTCCCGTAGCCGCCGACCTCACGGTCCCGGAACAGCTGGGAGGCGATGGTGGCGCAGATGGTGATGTACATCAACACATAGGCGAACGCCAAAAGGATGTATTTCAAGGGAATCTGCTTTTGGCACGCCAAGGCGTCGGCGAGCCAGAAGAACTGCCAGTTGGGGATGAGCGCATACAGCGCCGTAGCCAGGATGTTGCCTCCGACATGACGCCCGATCAGGTAGTCTGAAACCAGGCCGAGGAAGAAAATGGACGAACCGACAATCAACGTGGGCACCATGTCGAGCCGGGTGGCGAGCACGACCGTGATGGATCCCATGGCCCACACGGCGAAGCACAGGAGGATAAGTGCGGGCACCACATCCAATTTAAGCCGCGTCAACTCCTCTCCCGTGGGAAAGAACTGGATCTGCAGCGCTTGCAGCAGGAAGAGTACCAGCATGGCGACGACGGCCGAGGAGGCGAAAGGTTTTCGATTCCAGTAGTTCCTCAAGGCGCCGAACACCCCTGCGAGAGCCATGAGTCCATAATAGACGTAGAGGGTCATGAAGTCGAGCCGGAACTGATCCACGGCCACGCGCAACGCAATAAGGCAGGCGAGGTTGCAGATCAGCACGAAGACCGTGAGGGCCGCCAGGATTCCAACTATCTTCGCCACGATGAAGACCCATCGCGGAACAGGTTTCGACAGCAGCATGAGCATCGTGCCATCCCTGGTCTCCCGCGCGATGGTGTTGCTGGCGCACAAAACAGCGGCAAGAAGGCCGAAGACAAGCGTGGTGGCCATGGAACTGTCAATGACGAGCTTGATCTGCTCGTAAAAGACGAACAAGGCAAGCGAGGGGAAAAGTCCGATCAGAAAGACAGCGGTGACAAGGAGCACGTAATAGATCGGCTCGCGGAGGCACTCGCGCAAGGTGTTGCGGGCGACATGGTAGAAGACGATCATAGGGTAGAAACAGGGTTCAGGGTTGGGAAAAACATGTTAACGAATGTAACCTCAACCTCTCTGAAAACAAGAGCAAAGACACTCCACCACATCATGCAAGGCGGACCGACAGCACTATTAAAACCGAGGCGGCTTACGTATCAAGGCCTGGAAGCCAATTGTACCTCAGACAAGCTCCGCATTGCCCTAAAAAAGGAAAAATCGCCGAACGGCGATTTTCCATGAATGCGTATTTTTCGGACCGCCTCAAATAAGGACTTACTTCTGCGGTGTGGCGTCGATGATTTGGATGTCCTCTTTGATGGCAGGCACCGGCGGGGGCGGCTCGGCGATCGGCGCCGGCATCTCAGTCATCTTGGGCGGCTCGGCCACGGGGGCGATCGGCTGCCCCTTGCTGTTGTACTTGACTCTGCGGTATTGGTTCTCATCCCTGAACTGGGCCAGCAATTTTTTGAAATCGTCAGCGAGGTTCGTGAGATTCAACAGACGGCCGACGGACTGGGCCACTGCCTCCCACTCCTGGTTGTTTATCGCCACGACCGTGCGGTTCGGCGTGATCCGGTCAGTGAGTTCCTTGTTGACATATCTGCTGTCGCCGAGAATCATGATCTGCTTGGGGCCAAGAAGGTTGACGAAATTGGGAAGCTCGTCGACCGGGATTTTCATGGCCGGAGCGGCATTACGCTTTTGTGGGGGCATGAAATAGATGCCATCCTTGCCTTTCGCCGGGAGGAGGAGTATGGGTTGCCGGGTCTCACGTTGGATCAACTCGGCGAGGATACGCGGTTCGGCGTAGTTACCGATCACCACAAGGGTGGAGATCGTCTCGCTGGGAGCCTCGTTGAAGGGCCTCGTGAATTTCCAGAAGTCGGCGTTTGACCAGACTGAGGCCAGCAGCGCCACGGCGAACAGGCTGGATTTCAAGGCGAACTCATGTGTCTTTCTCATTGCGCACTCCTTATGAGATATCATTGATTAAACGAGCGTCGAAGATATATTCCTTGAGCTTTGGGAAATTAATTTTAACTTCATTCACCGAAAATTCAACGTGGCGAACGATAAATTTAGATTTGCCTCAACCCATACTCCACGCATCTCCACATGACCCCTCGCTCTTTCATCACGACATCAAACCGACTTCCGCGCGCGGCCATTTTCGTCAGCGGAACCGGGACAAACGCCGAACGCGTCGTTGCGCGCTGGCGAGACCGCCATGCGGCGGCGAGAAGCTGGGAGCCGGCGGCGATCGTGACCGACGCGCCGGGGAAAAGCCGCGCGGGAGTGATCGCGTCCGCGGAAGGCTTGCCTCTGGTCAGTCTTGACATACGGGCGTTCTACCAGGAGCGCGGCGAGGGGAAGGTCAGCCTGGCGACAGAGCGGGGACGTCAGATCAGGGCGGCGTGGACGGACAGCCTCAGAAAGCTCATCGCCCCTCTGCGGATAGACTTCGGCATCCTCGCGGGGTTCGTGCCGCTGACAAACCTCACCGCCGACTTCCCCTGTCTGAACGTCCATCCGGGAGACCTGACAGTCGAGGAGGGAGGCCGCCGTCTGCTGGTCGGCTTGCACACGCTCCCCATCGAGACGGCGATCCTCCGCGGGCTTCCACATCTGCGCTCCAGCGTGATCGTCGCCCAACCCTACACGGGAGGCGGCGGAGAAATGGACAGCGGCCCGATACTCGGCATCTCGCCGCCTGTCGCCATCGACCTCCAGGGAAACCGCCTCGACATCCTCCGTCGCATCGCCGACGCCCGTCCTCGCCAGCGTCCGGTGGGCGGCTACAAAGATCTCCTCGAAGGCGTGGCGGCGCACAACCAAGACCTGCTCAAGCGGGGTGGTGACTGGATCGTCTTCCCGCGCGTCGTCGAGGACTTCGCCGAAGGGAATTTCGCCCTTGATGACACAGGTGGCCTCTTCTTTCGCACGGAAGGCGTCTGGCGTGGCGTCAAAACCGTCGCCTACGACGTCGACTCGGGAATCAATCCCGTTCCCGTCTGAGCGCGCCACGCCATAGCCCCTGATGTAGCAATAACACGCAAACGGATTATATTGCCCGACGGAGATCGACCGCCTAATAATGGATTCCACTCTCGCAGGAACCACACACGCATGGCCAGCACGAACGAGGAGCTTACACCGGTCAAGGACAACCTCTGCTCGTCCACGACCGAGGGGGAGCGCACACAACTCGAACGGCTCACCCCGGATCTGGAACAAGTGCGGAAGCGCCTGGGTCAAAAGACCCTGGAGCGGACAGACGCTCTATCTCTCACCAACGACGAACTGCGCACCCGCGCCGCGCGGACTGAGAAGCAACTGAAGGCGCTCGGCGCCCTCGCCTCGGCCCGCGACCTGTGGGCCACCGACAACGAGCAGGCGTTCCACCTCATCACGGAAACCATGGCTGAGTGCCTTGGCGTGGAACGGGCGGGCGTCTGGCTTCTCGACCACACGAGAAGCGCGCTCGTCTGCGCAGACCTGTTCGAAAGGAGCAAAGGACAGCATTCCTCGGGACTTGTGCTCAAACAGGAGGAGTATGCGGAGGAGTTCAAATCCCTTTTGGCCGCCCGCTATGTCGACGCCCATGACGCCGTCAACGACCCGCGCACGAAAGGCTACACAGAGAGTTACCTCAAACCGTTCGGGATCACGTCGATGCTCGACGCCGCCATCCAATTGTCCGGCATGACGATCGGCGACATCTGCATCGAGCATGTGGGCCCGCCACGGGTGTGGCAAGACGATGAGATCTATTTCGCCTGCGCCATCGCCGACCAGACAACCCACGTCATCAATGACATCGAGCGCAGGAAGACGGCGGAAGCGCTCGTGGAGTCGGAACAGAATCTGCGCAAGGAGAGAAGCAGACTCGTGACAGCCTCCGTCGCCGCGCGGATCGCCCTGTGGGAGCGGGACATCCGCACAGGCAGCCTGCAATGGTCGGACGTGGTCGACCCCATGCTCGGCTACGCCCCAGGCACGTTTCCAAGGGTCATCACCGCCTGGGAGGAGCACCTCCACCCAGAAGACAGGCCCGCCGTTCTGGAAATCCTGCAGGCGCATCTGGAGGGAAAAACCGAACAGTATGACGCGGAGTACAGGATGCTTAGGAGTGACGGCTCCTTCATCTGGTGGCATGACGTGGGTGAATGCCGGCGGGACAGCAAGGGCATCGCCCATCAGATGTCAGGGGCCTGCATCGACATCACCGAGCGGAAGAAAGCGGAGGACAAACTCCGCAAAGCCATGGACACGGCGGAGGCGGCCAACCGCGCCAAGGACGAGTTCCTCGACAACATGAGCCACGAGATCCGAACTCCCCTCAACTCCATCCTCGGCTTCTCGCAACTCCTGCTCGACACGCAGCTCCAGCCAAAACAGCATCAATGGCTCGAGATCGTCTTCAACCGCGGCAAGGACCTGCTCAGCATCATCAACGACATCCTTGATCTTGCGAAGATCGAGGCGGATCGCCTCGAGCTCAGCTCCGCCCCCTTCAACTTTCGTCAGGCCATCTCGGACGCCTGCGAGTCGCTGAGATCCGCATCCGCCGCCAAAGGCCTCGCACTCGACTGGGAGGTGGCATCCGACATCCCCGTGGAGCTTGCGGGTGACGCCCTCCGCCTTAAGCAAATTCTCCTCAACCTCCTCGGCAACGCCATCAAATTCACCATGCGCGGATCCGTCCGACTCACGGTGACCCATGCGCCGACGTCCCCCGAGCCTCCCAAGCATGTCCTCCTCTTCTCCGTCCGCGACACGGGGCCCGGCATTCCGAAGGACAAGCAGTCACTGATCTTTGAACCGTTCACGCAAGCGGACGGCTCCGACACTCGCCAGCATGGAGGAACGGGGCTCGGGCTCACCATCTGTAAACGCCTAGTGGCGCACATGGGGGGGACCATCTGGATCGAGAGTGAAGCCGGAGAGGGAAGCGTCTTCTCATTCACCGCCGAGTTTCTCGCCGCCATGGGAGGGCAGAAGCCACAGCCATCCAGAGCGGCCGTCCCGCCATCCCGCCAAGGACGCCCGTTGCGCATCCTCCTTGCTGAGGACAACACCCTGAGCTCGCTGCTCGTCCAGGAGTTTTCCACCCCGCTCGGCCACACGGTCTCGGTCGTCGCCACAGGACAGGATGTCGTTTCTCAAGCGGCCACCGGCGCGCATGACCTCATCCTCATGGACATTCAGAGGCCGGATTTCGATGGCTTCGAGGCCACGCGACTTATTCGGGAACAGGAGAGAACGGATGAGAGGCCACCAGTGGCCATTGTCGCGCTCACCGCCCATGCCATGAGGGGCGACGAGGAGCTCTGTCTTCGAGCCGGCATGGACGCCTACCTCGCCAAACCGCTCGACAGGAAGCACTTCACAGATCTTCTCGCACGTTTCAGCTCTACCGCGAGATGAGCCCCATGCCGTCCGCTCAACATTTGATTTTGCCCCACCTCACATGACCATCCGCAAACATTTCCCCGCCTATTTCCAACTCGGCTCTCTGACGTTCGCCCATTTCACCGCCGACATGTATGGCGGCTTCCTGCCCTCGCTGCTGCCGGCGCTGCGGGAACGCTATGGACTAACTTTGACAGCGGGAGTCATTCTCATCACCGCGCTCGGGCTCACCGCCAATCTGGTGCAGGTGCTGACGGGACACTGGCGGGGGACGTCCGAACGGCCGTTGCTCATCCATCTGGGGTTGCTGCTTGCGGCGTCGGCGTGCCTGATCGGCTTCTGCGGTGGGCTCGACTCGCCGTTCACAGGCCTCCTCGTCCTATCGCTCGCCGCGGGTGTCGGCATCGCCCTTGCGCATCCGGAGGGACTGCGGGCGCTGCACGCCATCGAGGATCTGCCTGCGGCACTGGGAACCGCGGTCTTTCTCGTGGCAGGATACTTCGGCTATGCGGCCGGCAGTTGGATCGCCGCGGTGATCGTCGAACGCCTCGGCCTGCAAGGGTTATGGATACTTGCCGCGCCTTCAGTCGCCGCGGTGGCTCTCGTGGTACTGTCGAAAGCAAAGCTGGCGGTCGATAAGGAAAGATCTGAAGAGAAGCCCCCGCCCCGCATCGGCGCGCCCGTCGACGCCGTCCCCTTCTGGCCTCTCGCAGTCGCCGCGACACCGCTGGTGACGGGCACGCTCATCCTCGGCGCACTCCTTCCGTCACACCTCAACAACCTTGGTTTCAGCCTGAAATACGGCGGACTCGCGAACCTCGCCTTTGGTGGCTCGGGCGCCATCGGCGCATTGCTGATGAGCTCGCTCGCCCACCGATGGGGATACACGCGGGTGTCGTTGGTCGGACTCGCCCTTGGCGCGCCTTTGGTGGCGGCCTACCTCGCGGTGTGCGGCGCTCCCTGGGCCTTGGTGCTCCTCATGGCATCCGGCATCTGCGTTGGCGGCGTGTTCCCGCTGCTTGTGACGCTTTCGCGCTACGCCACTGGCCCCGCGCTGGGACGGCGCATGGGCGTGATCGTGGGAGGCACCTGGGGCACGGCGAACTTCCTCCTCATCGGGCTGGGCCCCATCGCCGAGCGGATCGGCATCGGCCCTGTCCTCCACCTCGCCTGGATATGTTTCGTGGCGACCGCCCTGACCCTCTGGCTGCTGGACATCGCGCCGCGCAAGTAGTTTTTCCGCTGATACCCCCACGAGAGTGAAATAATCTGCGGGACAACTAATAGGTGAAGAGCTGCTTGATGGAGAACTCCTTGCCGGTCGCCTTGTTGAGCGCGTCACGGATCTTCATTTGGATATTCACCGTGAGGCGTCTTCCTTTGACGCCCTTCGAGACCATCTTGTGCGTGAGCTGCTCGGCCGAGGCCGCCACCAAGTCGTGCGGCTTCAACTCCAACTCCTGCATGATTCCCCCGAGCGGCTGCTCGCCCAGTTCCCTCTCCCCTTCATTCCGGTCAGACATGGTGTCGCTTCCTCATTTATTTTAATTGCTTAACAATGCGGAGCTTGCCCGCAACCCAATGTGTCGCCGTGCCTTTCTGCGTTAGGCGTCCGATTGACCGGGCGGTCGGCCCGCCTTGTGTAAAATGTGGTGTTGTTTGTTTCTTGTTGTTTTCAAAGATGTTGACATTTAAGTCTCTACTTGCTAATGGCCAACGACTTCGCCTATTTCCAAACGCCGGGAATGGCGGCCTCGCAGAACGGGCACGCGCCGTCCTTGAGCTTGTTCTCGACGACATGGAAACCAGTCCGGGAGATGATTTTCTTGCCACAGGAGGCGCAGAAGGTGGAATTGAGCTCGCTGCCCGGCAGATTGCCGATGTAGACATACTTGAGGCCGGCCTTCTTGGCGGTGGCGGCGCACATCTCCAGCGTCGACGGCGGAGTCGGCGGCAGATGCGCCAGCTTGTACAATGGGGTGAACCGCGTGAAATGGGTGGGGACATCCGGGCCGACGTTCTTCATAATCCATTCGGCCATCTTCCGAATCTGCTCCTCCTTGTCGTTCAGGGTGGGGATCACCAGATTGACGATCTCCAGATGGACGCGCGCCTCCCTGACGATCCTCATCGTCCGCAGCACCGGCTCAAGCTCTCCGGCGGTGATCTTCTCGTAGAAGCCCTCGTCAAACGCCTTGAAGTCGACCTTCACCGCATCCAACACAGGGAGCAGCCGCCTCAGCGGCTCCTCGTTGATGTAGCCATTGGAGACCATGACGGTTTTGATCCCTTCCTTGTGGGCGAGGACGCTTATGTCGTACATGTAGTCGTAGAAGTTGACCGGCTCGTTGAAGGTGAAGCAGATGGTCGGGACGCTCCGCTGCTTCGCCTCTTTCACAATCTGCTCCGGAGAGACCGAACGCACGACGCCCGTCTTCTCGAGATCCTCGACGCCACACTGGGATATCTGCCAGTTCTGGCAGAACGAGCAGCGGAAATTGCAGCCGGCCGTCGCGACGCACACCCGCTTGCTTCCAGGAAGGAAATGGTAAAAAGGAGCCTTCTCGATATCCTCGACAACCACCGAACAGGGCTTGCCGTAGACAAGCGAAAGGAGTTTCCCGTCGGTGTTGCGGTAGTTCTTGCAGAAACCGGTCTCGCCGGGCTTGAGCGCGCACCCATGGGGGCACAGCAGGCATTTCACCCCCTTGGCGTCGGACTTCTCGTAGAAATAGGCCTCCCGAGGGGCATCCTTGTGAGCCAGAGAAGTGGCGGCGGGAAGAGGCGGGGCATCCGCCGCCGCGCCGGCCATCCCCAAAATCGCAAAACTAACCGTCAACCGCAGGAGTGCGTTCATGGTCACTTCTTATGCTCGGGCTCCGCTTTGCCGCCCTTCTCTTTCTTTTTCTCCTTGATGATCTGCGTGGTATAGATCGAGAACTCCGTGTCCGACTCCTTCAACGCCTCGGGGGGCAACCGTGCCTTCTTGCACAACTCCCTGGGCGTCGTGTCCTGGTCCCACCCCTGCTCGGTGGCGACGTGCGGCAGGAACGTCGCGGCGCTCGCGCCGCGCCTGATGAAAATGCCGTGCTTGCCGACAATGAAATCCTCGGGACCTTTGATCTTCGTCACGGGGCACAGAAACACAGAAACCTCGAACTCCAGCTTGTCCAGCTCGGACGCCAGCACCTTGTCAAACCGGGGATCCATGAAGGCGCTGTCCTGCGCCGTCATCCACACCTGCTTCCAAAGAGAATCCTTGCTGGAGTAGACGCCGATGCAGCCGCGCAGTTCGCCGTCCTTGTTGATCGTGACGAACACTCCGCGCTTGTCGATGAGGTGAGGCATGTCCTTGGGCGGCGTGGGCTCCTCCTTCATGACGCCGAGCTTCGTCGCCACGGACTTTCTGGCGAAATCGACCAACCACGCCCCCTCGGCGTCAGTGAGCCGCTCCCACACCTCATATTTGTCCTTTCCCCCATCAGCGGCGGCAGGAGCCTTATCCTCGCCGCTCAGCATCACACACAATCCGACGGCAATGACGGCGCATGCAGTTACCGCAAACATTCCCCTCAATCCGCTTCTCATCTCCTCCTCCTGTACAAAATGTGTTACACAATCGTGATTCGCAGCCTCGCTCACTCCTGCGGTTTATACGCATTGGGATCCTCGAACAACGCCATGGCGGCGTATCCCACGACACGGCTCTTGTCGCCAGCGGTGTCGCCGGAGTTCATGTACTTCAACAGGACCGGCTTCTCCTCATGCTCCCTCAACTCTCCCAAGTATTTCATGACCGAGATCGGCCCGCCGCCGCACATGCTGAACTCATCGCTATCCATCTTTTTAAAGAACTCGTCGGCGGGCGCGGAGCAGATCCCCTCGATCGATTTCTTGTCAGTGGCGACCGCCCGCTCGTACGGCTGATAGTGCGAAAGATCGGTCGAGAAGATGACGACCGCCTTGCGCTGGTCGAGGATCCCGCTCAGCGCGACGGCAAGCCTCTTCGACACGTCCTTATTATGCATGCTCATAAGGATCGGGAGGATCTTCACGTCCGGCATGATCTTTTTAATGAACGGCAGTTGCGCCTCGATGCAGTGCTCCTGGAAGTGCGGTCCCGGGTTGTTGCTCAGGAAATCATTCTCCTTGAAAAGCTTCTTCGCCAGTTCGACATCGACCTCCAGCGGCCCAAGCGGGGTTCGCCATATCTTATAGTTGCCCAGCGACGCCCCTCTGAACGTTGAACGATGACTCGAGCCAACGACAATCACGAGATCTATGGAATCCTTGACCTTCGCCAAAAGACGGTAACTCCATGCGCCCACCGGCGCGGAATAGACATATCCTGCGTGAGGACAGACAAGTCCCACAAGCCTGTCGCCAGCCGGCACCTGCGTGTCGCCGGCCTGCGCAAGATATTTATCGATGTCCGCGGAGAGCTTCTCCGGATCGGCCGGATAGAACTGCCCCGCCACGGCCATCGGGCGGTCTATGCTCTCGAAATCGGCTGACGCGCCAGAGATTGCCCATGCGGCCCCAAGCACCGCCAGCAAGATGGATACATGCCCTGTTCTCATCGCACTCCTCCTAACCGGATATGATCCCGACTCTCAGGATGGCCCCTTTACAGCTGACCCTCCGTATTCACAATAACCTGTTGGGAGGAAAATCACAACACGGGAACCACTGCCGATCACTTCGTCAATTCGGGCAGTTTGTCGAAATAGCTTTTCACCGAGTCGCGGTATTCGGCGGGCACCTTGTTGAAGTCGAGGCCGCCCACCCCCTTGTCGGGCGGCGTCTCGCCATGCGGGGTTGTGCCGGCGGAGAAGGCGTTCGATCCTCCGCTGAGGTTGCCGCCGCCGCCGGGATTGCCGCCGGGAGTGAGCCCGAGAGCCCCGAGCATCGCCATCATCCTCCGGCTGGATCCCGACTGATCCTTGAACAGAGCGGAAATGACATCGATGGCCTCAGTCTCCGCGCCGACCGCTTTCGTGCCGGTGTCGATGGCGTCGAGCGATTTCTTTGCATCTTCCATCGCCGCCCCCGCCTCCTTCAGCGGTTTCTTGATCTTGCCGCCCACGGCGTCGAACAAACCGTCGAGCAACCCTCTGATCTCCTTCTGCGCTCCAGAAAGGCGCTGGGCATCCTCCTTGTGCCGCACGACCGCCTTCTCGTGCCCGCGGCTGGCGATGAGCCGCTTGTCGGCGTCGCGGGTCCGCTCGCGGAGGGCGAACTCCTGGTTGAGGATGCGTCCCAGAGCGATAAGGGCCTCCATGTCGGCGTCGGACAGCTCGTTGTCGCCGTCCCCCTCCTTGTCTCCGGCGTCCTCGGGCTTGAGTCGGGCAGCCCACTCCTTAAGGACTTTCGCCCATTGCGAGGCGTCGCGGATGCCCTTGTTCAGCACATTTTCCCTGAAATAGACGCCGACCTTCTTGAGGCCGGGGATGATCTCGGAGGACTTCATCTCCTCGACGATCTGGGCGTACGCCTTTATCTTCCGCCGGTCGAGCAGCGACTCCATGTCGCTTTTGATGTCGCCGACCTGTTCGGCGAGCGACTCCTGGATGGCGGCGAGCCCCTCCCCTTCGATCCTGAGCTCGGGTTTGAGTTCCTTGGCCATCTTGCCGGCGATCTCGGGCAACCGCGTCATCTGCGTCTTGACGAGCCGCTCCTCCTTCTCGGCCGCCTCCTTCAAACGCATCGCCATGTTGAGGAACTTCAGCCCCTCGGCGTTTTTCGCCTCCTTTTGCTGGGTTTTCTGCAAGGCGCGCAAAATCTTGTCCTGCGTCTCAAGGGCCTTCTCAAGCGAGCGGGCGCGGTCATCCGGCTTCTCCGCAGCCTGCTGGAACTCCTCGACAGCCTTGGGAAACATGCCCTCGGCGACCTCTTTGAGATTCCCCGCAGCATCAAGCCACTGCGTGATGTTCTCGCCAGGTATCCGGGAGTTGCGTAAAGCCTCCTTCACCAACTCGAGGTGCCGCTTTGAAAGCTCCTCGAGCCGTTTACGGTCGAGCTCCTCCGCCGCCTTCAGCTTCTCCGCCTCCTTGCCGACCGCTTTGATGTCGGCGGCGTCCATACCCTTGATAAGGGCATCGTTCTTCTGCCGATTGGTCTCCTCCTCCTGGATGATCAGCTCAAGCCGTTCCGAAAGCTTGCCCATCTCGGCAAGGATGGCGTCGACATGCTGCGAGTAGCTCAGCACATGCACTTGATAGCTGTCCGTGACGGACGGCGCGGCGTCGGTTGCTGGACTATAATCCTTCGCCAGAAAGTTGAATGTCACAATTGTTTCGGGATGAATGCCTTGCGCTGACGGATCGACCACGAACTCCCCCGCGAGCTCCGCGGCGTCTGGCGCGCCAGGCGCCAGCTCCGTCTCGGACAAGGATGACGTCTTGCCCTTGCCGTTGTCGTCGGTCGTCTGCCATGCGCAGGCGAGCGTTTTGACGCCGAAGTCGTCTTTCGCCAAGGCGGGGATCGCCAGCCGCTCGTTCTGGAGGATCGCCATGTAGCGGGACTTCGCAAAGCAGGAGACCTCGGGAGGGCGGTCGGCCTCGGGAATGATCCGCACCTCGAAGGGGCCCGCCGACGAGATGCCATGAAAATCGGTCCACGTCAACGCCAACTCGACGGGAGCGCCGACGGCGACCGGCACCGCGTCCGTCCTGAAACACTCCTTGTCGAACACGGAGCGGACTGACGCCTCCGGGCGCGTCGTCTCCGCCTTGAAGCTCGCAAGAGGCCTCGTGACCGTTCCCGTGATCGCCGCCCGACCGCCGATGAGCGCGCGGACAACCCCGGCTACAACCTCCTTTTTTTGCAGAGGAAGCTTGAGGTACTCGGGCAACGCGAGTTCCGCTTCGAGAGAACGAATGGCGGGACGGTCAAGCGGGATGAGTTTGACGGGAAGCGACGAACTGTCGCCAGCGGACAAATGTGCCACGACAACCGCGGCCAGTGGCGGAATCTCGAATGACGCCACGCCTGAATCAGACAGCGGAGCGCTCAGCGCCTTGTCGCCGATTTCAAGGATGGCCCGCCCTGGCATCCGCGAACCGGAGGCGAGCGCGAACGACGCGGCGGCGGCCTCGCCCCTCGGCATGAACAGCTCGTCAGGGACGTCGGCGAACCGCGTGAAGGTGAAGCGATCAATCCGCATCCATGGATTGTTGAGGCGCGCCAGACTGTTCAGAAACGCCTGCGTGAACAAGACGGCGTACAGCGTCAGTGGCACCAACAGAAGGCAGAACGAAAGAGCGAGGCGTCGCCAGCGCCGATAGTCGAACCGCGACATAAGGTCGAAGGCCGCGGCCTTCGCGGCGACCTGCTTCAAGGCGGCCGCTCTCAGCTCGGGGCTGATCTCCCCGAGGTCGGCCTCGTCGTAGGCGAGTTCGACCGCACCCAGCAGGCGGTCCCCGAACTCGGGAAAGAGACGCTGCGCGTCCTCGGCGACACGCTGGCACGTGGCCGGACGCGCCCGGGCGCGCAACTCGCGCCAGGCGAACCCCAGCACGATCAGCACGATCGGAGCGGCGGCGAGCGTCCTCCCGACGCGTCCGATGTCGACGACACGCTCGACGAGGCAGAACGCCATGAAGATCACCAACGACACCAAAGCCGCCGAGAAAAGACGCTCCAGCAGTCGCAACCGCAGGTTCTCCGCCCTGAACCGCAGCAAGGCATCGACAAGTGTTTGAGGAAGTTCCATGGTGTCAGAAAATCCGAAAATCGAAGCACGAAATTCGAAACAGCGGATGAATGCTGACAAATGTCGTGCCGCAATTGTTCGAAATTTTATTTTCGGAATTATTTCGGATTTCGATATTCGGGATTCGAATTTTATCCCTTTTTCAGGATCGGTCCCTTCGGGGTGTCCTCGACGACCCAGCCGGCTGCTTTGAGCTGGTCGCGGCAGACGTCGGCGGTCTTGAAGTCCTTGCCCTTCCTCGCCTGCTGGCGCTTCTGAGCAAGCTCGGTGATCTCCGGCGGTATCTGCGATTCCTGGGAGGCGCCGAAGTCAAACACCGCCAAGACCTTGTTGAAGCTCTTGAACGTGTCGAGGATTTTCGCGGCTTCCGCGGCGCAGAGGGCGTTGGCGGCCATGAGGCGGTTGGCGTCGTGCTCCAAGCCGAAAACGGCGGCCAGCGCCTCGGAGATGTTCAAATCGTCGGCGAGTCCCGCCGCGAACGCCGAGGAGGCTTTCAACACCGCGGCGTCAACCGAGGCGGCGGCGTCGACCGGGGCGGCCGCCGCGCCCAGACGCGCGAAGAAGGCGGAAAAGTCTTTGATCCGCTGGCAGGCCTGGGCGCAGGCCTCCAGTGTGAAATTGAGCTTTTTGCGGTAATGCGTCGAGAGCAGGCACCAGCGGATCCCCGCGGGATCATACCCCTTTGCAACCAAATCCCTCAGCGTGAAGAAGTTGCCAAGCGATTTCGACATTTTCTGACCATCGACAAGCAGATGCTCGCAGTGCAGCCAGTAGTTGACGAAGCGCGCGCCGTTGGCGGCCTCGCTCTGCGCGATCTCGTCCTCGTGGTGCGGGAACATGTTGTCCACGCCGCCGGTGTGGATATCAAACGTCTTCCCTAAATATTTCATGCTCATCGCGCTGCACTCGATGTGCCATCCGGGCCGTCCCCTTCCCCAGGGACTATCCCACACGACGTCGCCGTCGTTCTCGTCCCAGGCCTTCCACAGGGCGAAGTCCGCGACGGCATCCTTGGCGTACTCGTCGGTCTTGACCCTGACGCCGGCGCGCTGGTTCTCCATGTCGATCCGGGCGAGCTTTCCGTAGGCCGGAAACTTGCTTATTGAAAAATAGATGGAACCGTCATCGCCCTTGTAGGCGAAGCCCTTGCCAAGGAGCACCTCGATCAACTGGATCATTTCGGGGATGTGGTCGGTGGCGGCGGGATAATGCTCGGCGCGCTCGATCCGCAACACGTCGAGATCCTCGAAAAAGGCGTCCTTGTACTTCCTCGTGTAATCGCGCAGCGGCAGGCCGGCGGCGTGGGAGTCGCGGATGGTCTTGTCGTCGACGTCCGTCAGATTCATCACCTGGACGACCTTGTAGCCGTGGTGCTTCAGCGAGCGCCTCAGGAGATCCTCGAACATGTACGCCCTGAAGTTACCGATGTGGGCGAAGTTGTAGACGGTCGGCCCGCACGTGTAGAGTTTCGCCTCGCCGGGGACGAGGGGCACAAACGCCTCCCGTTCCCGCGTCATGGTGTTGTGGAATTTCATGCGTTTTATTTCCTAATGTTTCCTTATCCCTGCAGTGAAGATGACAAACTGCCGCGAGCGCGACGACGGAAATAAAATATAAAACAATTTTGCTGACAAAATTGTTCTCGGCACTGTTTGACTTTCATGCGTTTGGTCACGGCCCCGCTCCACCTTGGGAGAGTTCGGTGTTCGATGTTCGATGTTCGGTGCGAAATCCTCGCACGGTGAGTGAGTTCTTGAGAAGGGCAACCAAACAGTCGGCAGCCTCGGCGCAGAACCGCTCGCCGGCCGCAAGGTCGGTGACAAGACATTTTTTGATGAACAACGGGACGTCGGCGAATCTGAGATACGCCGGAATGTCCTCGCCTGCGCAGAGAATGCCCGCCGAGCGAACCTTCTCCCGGGCGGCGTCGACAAGCTCGTCAACCGCATGCGCCATCCCCGACAGGCGCGGGAACAGCGCCAGCTCCGTGACAGGCGACTCAAGCTGCAGCAGCGTCGCCAAGTCGACGAGACGCAGGTCGATCTTTATCGAAGGGAACAGGCGACTGATGCCGCCCACCACAAGTGCGCCGGCGTCGAGGTGCCCCCGCGTCTCCGTTGAAAGGCCGGCGACGAGGTCGGGCGGAACAGCAAGCCACGGGGAATGCGTGTCGCCGCGGCGGCCGCCTTTGGCAAGTCCGAGCGAAAGCTTTGGCGGCACCTGCCCCGCCGGAGACCGCTTCAGGTTCCGTCCAAGCTCCAGCAGCAGCGCCTGATCGGGCTGCGCCATGCCTATGCGTCCACAGGCGTCCATTACCGCCGCCGCAAGGCTCTCAAGCTCCGTCCCTGAAACGCCCAAGCGGCGTGACAGAAGGGAGCGCAACTCGTCCGGAGCCACCGGCGCAGTCGGATCCGCCGATCCAGATGCGGAGCGGAACTTCTCGGCGACCTCGGGATACCCCGCCTCCTCAAGCGCTTTCGCGACAATTCCGTCAACCTCCGCAGCCTCGAACGTCACCCCCTCCTTGCTCTGCGCGACAAGGGCCGTCTCGACAGCGTTCACCAGATCCTCGGCGAGCCAGAACTCACGCACCCCCGAGGCGATGCACGAGCCCACAAGCCGCGCCTGCAGCTCCTCGGGCTCGAACGCGCGGGAAGTGCCGTCGCCCGACTTTATCAACACCGCCGACTCGCTCAGGTGTATCATTTCTTCTTCACCCCGTTGTTGTTCTTGCTCAGCAGCCGTATCTCGCAGATGAACTGGTCGATGTCCTTGAACTCGCGGTAGACCGAGGCGAAGCGGACGTAGGCGACCTTGTCGAGTTCTTTGAGGCTCTTCAGCACCCTGGTGCCGATCTCCTCCGAGACAACCTCGCGCTCGAAGTCCGCCTCGATGCCGGCGATCACCTTGTCGATCACGGCGTCCTGCTCCTCCATCGTGATCTTGCGCTTCCAGCACGCCTTGTAGATGCCGTTTCGTATTTTTTCGCGGTCAAACTCCTGCCGTGTGCCATCCTTCTTCACCACGCTCAGTTCAGCCTGGATGATCTCCTCGAACGTGGTGAAGCGGTGGCCGCAGTTGAGGCACTCGCGGCGGCGCCTGACGGCGGCACCCTCCTTGGCGGTCCGCGAGTCGACCACCTTGTCCTCCTGGCATTTGCATTGTGGGCAGCGCATATGACACGTCTTCTTCCATGTTTTCTTGGATCAAACGGTGGGTATGGAATATACACCAAGATACGGGAAAAGTGGAGAGATGATCCTATCTGAAACTACTCAATTTTCAATTCCTCGATACACACGCAGGGACAACCTAACCGTGCCTTTTCCGGCCACCTCCGTCTCAACCGCTCCCGTAACATAGCGCCGCAACGCCTTGCGCACTAAATTAGCCGTTATGGAAACCTCACAACAGCTTGTCGTCATCGCCGGCCCGACGGCGGCCGGGAAAAGCGCGGTGGCCATGGCGCTGGCCCGGCTTGTCCCCACCGAGCTCATCTCCGCCGACTCCATGCAGATCTACCAGGAACTGGACATCGGGACATCGCAGCCGACCGCGGCGGAACGCGCGGAGGTTCCCCATCACCTCGTCGACGAACTCGACATCCAGCAACCTCTCGACGTCTACCTGTACGTGGAGAAGGCCGAGGCAGCCATCCTTGAGGCAAGAAACCATGGACGAATCCCCGTGCTCGTCGGCGGAACCGGCATGTACATCCGGGCCCTTCTCTACGGGCTTGACCGCCTTCCCGCCGACCTCGCCTTGAAGGAGCGGCTCTGGCGTCAACACGACGGCGACACCGGTCCGGAGAAACTTGTGGCCGCCCTCGCCGAAAAGGATCCCGCCGCGGTCGCGCTCTGCGCGGGCAATCCGCGCCGGCTCCTCCGCGCGCTTGAAGTCCTTGAGCTGACAGGCACATCCATCACGAACTTCCGCTCGGCGTGGAAAGAGAGCGCGCTCCGTCATGACGTCTCCGCCTGGCGCCTGTCTTGGCGCAGGCCGGAACTCTTCGAGCGCATCATCCAACGAACCGACGCCATGCTCGCCGCAGGATGGCTGGACGAGGCAAAGCGTATGATCGACAAGGGACTCCTTGATTCGCCTACCGCCCATCAGGCCATCGGCTACAAGATCATCGCCGAGCATCTCGCGGGAAACATCAGCTTCGAGGCAATGCGGGACAGGATCGTCACCGCCACGAAGAAGTACGCCCGCCGTCAGGAGACGTGGTTCTCCCGACAGCATCCGGAAATGCGCCCCCTCCCCATGCCGACGCCTCCGGAGCACGCCGCGCGCACCATTCTCGAAAGCGTGCGCATAACACGATCCTAAGGTTTACAAAACAGGTTCGGGCAGTATAGTACGTCCTCCAAATGTCGGGGCGTAGCGCAGTCTGGTTAGCGCGTCTGCCTTGGGCGCAGAAGGTCGGGGGTTCAAATCCCTCCGCCCCGACCAGTCATAAATTGCCCAACACAAGCAACTTACGGAACAAATAAAACTCAGCAATCCATCCACAACAAAAAGCCTCATCTAACCCCCATCTAACCTCCCGCCTCCGTCCTTATTTTACTGCCACTCAACATTTTCGCTGAGTTCTTTGGGCGTGCCGTCTCTGCGGCGGGGTGCTGGGTGCGCATCCAACGGACAACATCAACAAGGAGAGCAAGCCGGATGAGCTTCTACGAGGTCATTTTCTCGCTTGTCATGGGCGGGGCGGTGATAGGACGGGGTGCGTGCCGGTCTCCGCAAGGTGTCGGTACGCCGATGTGCCCTGGGCGACGGTGGCGGCTATCGTAACGGGTTGTAGCACCTTTGTCCATCATTGAAAAAGAGTTCTATTAGGGGTATCATTCATCACATAGAGGAACTAATCAACCGAGGCGCCCCCCATGCTTGCTGTTAAAGGCATTTACGACGGTAAGACTGCAAAACCATTGGAGCCTGTCAACGCTCCCGTCAATGCGCCGGTCATCATCGCCTTCCTTGAGGACAGCCGCAAGAGCGGGCGGAGGAAGAGGTCAAGCCTTGACAAGGTGGCTGGCTCCCTCCAGTATTCCGGGCCTGCGAAGACATTGGCCGATATGGAGCGGGCGATAGCCAAGGGCGTGGCGGAGAAATGGCAGAAATGACAGCCGTCGACACGAACATCGTGATTCGCCTGCTTACCCGGGACGACAAGGCGCAATACGAGAAAGCCTACAGGATATTCTCCGAAGAAGACTACATTTTCATATCCGCCACCGTCTTTCTTGAGGCGGAGTGGGTGTTGCGGCACGCCTATGGACTCGAAGCCGCCCGGATCGTTGACACCCTGACCGGGCTTCTGGAACTGCCGAACGTGCACACGGAGGATCCCGTCAAGATCTCCTCAGCCTTGGGGTGGCATTCTGGAGGATTGGACTTCGCCGACGCTCTGCACTTGGCCAATTCGCAGAACTGCGGCAAATTCATGACTTTCGACAAAGCATTCTTCAAGGAGGCGAATGGTCTGGGAGGATGCCTTGTCGAATTGGCCTGAGCGGTTATAAAAAATCACCTATAACTGGTCACACCGACACATCACCTCACCAACGCATGACCATCCCCGTTGGTCTTCGGCCGGATTGCCGCTTGGCTGCCCCGAAACGTGTTCACTTCCCCGCCTTGGCTGCATCGTACGCACGCCAAAACTCGTCGGCCGGCAGCAGTCGGCCAGGATGATCTTCGTAGCCGATCTTCATCACGTTCGGAAGCTTGCGCAGGAACTCGATATCCTTGGCCCTCTGGGGAAGCGAGAGTTCTTCCAGAGTCTTCAGCGTGCCCACAACGGTGATGTCGGTCAGCTTGAGGTTCTCGTGCAGATATAGTTTTTTCAGGTTCAAGCCGCTGAGAAAGGATATATCGGCGAGAAAATTGTCGTGGCACAGCCACAACTCCTCCAGCGTGCTGAGGGAGGAGATGATTGATCTGTCTTGCAGGTTATAACATCCTGTCACGGTCAAAGACCTCAACGGAAGCCCCGCGAGGGGACTGAGGTCGGTGAGTCCCGGCGAATTGGCGAGCGTCAGGGACTCCAAACGCATGCCGGCGAGAAATGAGATGTCGGTGAGGCGAACACCTCCAAGCGCAAGTTCCTTAAGCGGCAGCTCTTGTAGGGCGGAATAATCGGTGACATTTGCGTAGACTAAGCCAAGCGAACTCAAACCCATTCCTCTCAAAGGGCTTATGTCGGAGATTTTCTCATCCCCCTCCAGTTTGAGGCTTCGCAACGGGGTTCGGGAAAGTGGGGATACGTCAGTCACCCCACAGCCTGTCAGATCAAGCTCATCAAGGGGCATGCCTCTCAACGGCGAGATGTCCGCCACTTTTGTGCCGCCAAGATGAAGCCAGGTCAAAGGCGCCCCCTTGAGGGGCTCGATGCTGACAAGATTGACACACCCTTCCACGTTGAGTCTTTTCAACGGGGCGTTGGAAAGCGGAGACAGATCAGACACCGCGCTCCAGGAGATGTCAAGCTCCTCAAGCGGAACGTCTCTCAGGAACGAGATCTCGCTCAGGTGTGGGGCATTCACCCAGGACAACTTCTTCAAGGGCATGGAGGAAAGGATCGGCAAATCGGCCATGGTCCCGCATTTGATAAAGCGCACCTCGCTGACCGGAAGCCCCTTCAAAGGAGCCAGACTGGCCGCGTGGCTGCTCACCATGGTGACTGAAATCGTTTTATCATCCAAGAGCTTATAGCCGAAATAGAATTCGCTGTTTTCGGGTAGCCCCCTTTCGAAAGCCTCTTTCGCCCTTTTCAGCCGGACGTCGATGGCCGAATCGTAATCGCCATTCCTTCGGAGGTGGGCAGCGATCCCGTTCTCGCCCAGCTTCGACAGCTCGTCCGCGAGGAGCGCCTTGGTTCTTTCGTCGAGCCCCCCGCTTTGCATCTTCGCCATCCCGCCGAATTTTTCGGCGATCCCGGCCAGCAGCGTTCCTTTGGCCCCTCCCTTCAGCAAGGCCTCCCGAGCCTCGTCGAACTGTACGTCGCCAAGATGAATGCGCCCTTTCAGCAGCCAGGCGTCCGCAAGCCCGGGATCAAGCCCCACGGCAGTGGAAACCGTCTCCAGGGCTTTCGCCCGGTCGAGGGCGTCAAGACTCCTTTGCGCCTCGAAAAGAAATTTCGGAGCGGCCTTGACGCTCATCTCCCTGATCTGCGCAAGCGCGTCCAGCGTCCTCTTCTCGTTCAACACGGCCCGCCGTTCATTGTCGACGGCTCTGCGCTCATCCAGAACCGCCCTCGCCTCGGCGGCCACCGCTTTCCGCCATTGCGCCAGAGACACGACCAGCCCAGACGCGACGGCAAGCGCGACAATGGCGGCCGCCGCCACGAAACCTTTGTGACGTATCATAAGGAGCCACAGCTGCTTCAGCACCCCGGCCTCCTCGGCCGCCGTGGCGAAGCCGCCCTGGTAGGCCTCGATGTCTTTCTGAAGTTCTTTGACGGATTGGTAACGCTCCTCGCACCGTAGGGACAACGCCTTCATGGCCACGGCAGAGAGGGCGTCAGGCGCGCGTCCGCTCGGGAGATGGGGCAGAGGTTTTTGTTTCACCCCCCTCTTTCCCGTGCCGCCGGTGGTGGGAGGAGCAATCAGGCCGTTCACCACCTTCGAGTAAACCACGTCGAAATCCAATCCGTCGACCGGCGGACGGAGGACGAGGATTTCATAAAGGATGGCACCGAGAGAATAGATGTCGGAGCGCTCGTCCACCTCGTCGCGCTTGTTCATCGCCTGCTCAGGCGACATATAGGCTAACGTGCCCAACACCTTCCCCTCCATGGTCCTAAACCCCGCGCTTTCCGCGTCCACCGCGCAGGCCGGCTCAATTTTACCGGCAGCGGGGCCTGGGGGGAACGGCGATTCCCCGCCTCCTCCGTCCTGGCCTTCAAGGATCTTGGCGATCCCCCAGTCCATGACAAGCGTCTCGCCGAACTCCCCGACCATGATGTTCTCCGGTTTGAGATCTCGGTGGATTACCTTTCTGGTATGGGCGAACGCCATGGCGTCACAGATCTTGAGGAACATGCTCAACAGATGGCTGAGGGGGTGGTGGGATATGGCGTTTCTGTCGCCCTTCCTGATGCCGTTGAGAATGGCGTTAAGGGTGACTCCTTTGACAAGCTTCATCGTGTAGAAGACATTGCCCTTGGCGTCGACGCCGAGATCGTGGACGGGAACGATGCCCGGATGCTCGAGCTGCCCCGTGACCTGCGCCTCTCCGATGAAGCGCAAAACGTTGTCGTTGTCCGCCAACGGGGTTTGAAGCACTTTCATCGCCACAACGCGTCGCAAGTTCACGTCCTTGGCTCGGAGAATAACCCCCATCCCGCCAGACGCGAACTGCTCCCCGACATCGTACTTCAACCCCACCTGTCCTTCGAGGATCTGCGCGGGAGATGTGGAGCCGCCGGAGCTGTCTCCACTTTTGAGACCGACCGCGGACAGCAACTGCGTCGCGTCCCTGTTGATATCAGGTTCGAGTAACGTCGTTTTTTCGTTCTCGTCTGACATGTCGCCGCTCCGCTAACGCCAGAAGGTGCACCACACTGTTTAAGTTAAGCGGCCGATGCGGCCGCGACTGCAACCACTCGCTCACGCTCGTGGCTCTGTTCAGACGCCGTAAACTGAGCCCCGACTGTGAGGGAGGGGTCCATTTGCCTTCCTTATGCTTACGGATTAACTGGTTACGAAAGACTTGGCTTCTCCGACACAATGGAAACAGCGGAGGCGGAGAGGCGCCCCCCCCGCGCACAGCACATCTGTGTCACGCCAAATACGCGGCGACGGTGGCGAGGAATTCTTTGTGGTCGGCGATAGGCTTCGGAATATACCCATCGAATCCGGCGGCAAGCATCTTCTCGCGGAAGCCTCCGGTCGTGAACGCAGTCAAGGCGACCATTCTTATGTCCTTGGAGCGGGAGCTTTCCCTGATAGTCCTCATCACTTCCACACCGTTCAACGCAGGCAGGCTTATGTCCATGAGAATGAGTTCGGGAAGTTCCATGTAGGCGAGGCGGACAGCTTCAAGCGCGTTTGTGGCCTTCAGCACCTGGTGTCCAGCTTGTGACAACAAGACCGACACGAGCGTCATGCAGTCAGGATCATCCTCGACAATCAGTATCTTTTTCTCCATGACGACCACTCCACTGGATGAGGCTGAGCGTAAGATATAGTAGGAATACCGATTTACAACAGAAATGCGCTATATATCCTCTAAGACGTCTAATCCTGCGCCTGCGGGCTTTTCCTTGGGTTTGGCTGGTGGAACGTCTTTTATCCCGTCAGCCTTCCCCTCTTTTCCCAAAGGCGCGGCGACCTTATTGTCAGGACTTTTCCTGTCATCCTTCTTGGAACGCACGATCTTCTCCACCTGGAAATAATAATGTGGTAGGCGCGTCGCCACGGGAGAGGCCAGAAAGTTCTTGATCTTGCCGTAAATAATGATGCCATCACCCTCGTCGAGGGAGTCCACGAGCTCGAAGCCATCGCACTCCTTCTTATCGCCGATCACCGGCAGATTGCCCGGACGAGCCCTCAGCCAGAAGTGCTTTCCGGCCTTGAATCCCGATTTTTCCATATAATCATGAAATACGTTCGCGAGCTCCAGAAAATTCGTCCTGCAGGAGATGTTCTTGTTAAGATACTCCTCAGGGGCCGCCTTGAGTTTTTTAACCTCGACCTCCTCGAATTTCGAGTAGTCCTTGGCCTGGGCGGGTATGACGGCCATCAAGACCACCAGCACTGCCGCGGAAAGACGCGATAGGTTCATCATCTTCTTCCTTGTATCGTCTGCCGCCACCGAGAGGACGGAAGAACAACGTATACTATAATGAAAAACGGAATCCTTGCCACCGCAGGCGGGACTTCCAAACACTGAACGCTCAAAATTAAAACGCCCCCTGGTCACGTCACGAACAGATCGCCACGACAGAACCGGTCCGCTCCGCCTCGGACATCGCCTTGACGACCCTGATGGCGGCGACGATGTCCTCGGGTTTGGTCACGTCCTCCGGCACCTCTCTCCTGATGCGTCGGGCGAAAAACTCCCAATCATAGGCACCGCTATACTCGGTCACCTGCTTCGTCTCGACGCCATCCGGAGTCGAGAGGGTGACGGGTTGGGGATCCGCCGGAGTAGCCCTCGGCCCGACGCCGTAATAGATGACGCCTTGGGTGCCGCAGATGGTTTTCGTGTTTTTGTAGAAGTCTGTCCCGACGACGAAGGAGGCGACGATGGTGACGATGGCCCCGTCGGCGAAGGTGATGGTCATCGAACAATTGTCGGGCGTGGGGCGTTCCGTCTCGATCCGCGAGTGCGCGACCTGGACCGATACGGGGTTCTTGAAAATGGTGAGAAGATCGTTCAAGGGATAGATGCCAAGGCGGAACATCGGGGCGAGCGGGCATTTGAGCGGGTCGTCGTACCAGCTTCCGTCGGCGCGGGTGCGTCCATAGTAGGCCCAGACGCTCGCCTGCGCGAGGGTCGGCCGTCCGATCCTGCCCTGGTCAATCCACCCCCTGATGACCGCCATCTCGCCGAATGGTCTTGGCTGCGGGGAATTGAGGTGGATGACGCGTCCGATCGTTTTCGCCTCATTGAGGACATCAAGCGCGGCGGCGGGATCAAGCTCGAACGGTTTGGTGGTCATCACGTCCTTCCCCGAGCGGATCATCGAGCGGATGAGGTCGGCGCGTCCGTTGGGGCCGGTGTAGAGGCAAATGGCGTCGATCTCCGGATCGGCCGCCAGGGCGTCGAGACTCGGCGAGACGGCAAGGTTGTGCTTTCCAGCTATCTCCCGCGCCTTCGCCTGATCGAGGTCGCAGATCTTCACAAGCCGCACCGGCAAGTCGGGCTTCGACATCACGTCGTCAACCATGTGCCGTCCGAAGTTGAGCCCGATCAAGCCAAGACGCAGTTTTTCCATATTCCATCAACTTATGAAAATAAAATTTTGCGACGCGAAATTCTACTTCATCTGCGGGATGACGATGCCTTGGAGGATGATCTTCTGACAGAAGAGGAAGACGAGAAGCGTGGGAATGGAAACGACGACGAAACCGGCGGTTACTATCCACGGGTAGTTGAGTGACCATATCTGGTTGGCCTGATACATCCAGACGGAGACGGTCCACATCTTCTGATCCTGGCAGATGATGAGTGCCCACTCCCACCCATTGTAGGCGGCCATGAACGCGGCGAGGGCGTTGATGGCGAGGATCGGCTTCATCATCGGCAGGGTGATGATCATGAAGATCTGCCACTCCTTGGCACCGTCGATCACCGCCGCCTCGTAGAGTTCCTGGGGCAGACTGTCGAAGAAGCCCTTGAGGATAAAGATAGCCATGCCGTTGGCGGCGCCCGGCAGGACGAGGGCGAGGAAGGTGTTGAGCAATCCAAGGTCGCGCATCAGCAGATAGGCGGGAATCGCGCTGATCATCGCCGGGAAAGCCATCGTCGCGAGCAGGTAAAGGAGAACCTTATCCTTGCCTGGCAGGCTGAAGCGCGAGAGCGCGTAGGCGCACATCGGGTTGACGGTCAGCGTGATGAGGATGGCGATGGCGATGAGCATCACGGTGACGAAGATGGCGCGTCCCTGCTTGAGCAGATATGAAAGGATGAAAAGATAGTTGGAGTAGAACGGCTTGAGGGTCATGGGCCACTGGTTGTCCAGGTAGGTGGCGGCGTAGGCGGCGGAGAATGGCGGGAACGCCTCCTCCATCATGCCGAGATTCCAGCCGTAGGCTTCGTTGATCTTGCCTATCGAGCCGTACTTCGCCAGCAGGAATTCCTGGAAAGCCTTTTCGGAAGAATGGAGCGTCCGCTTGGCCACGGGAAGGCTTTTGACAAAATCGAACCAGACGCTTTTGAGCTTTTCCTGTTCCTTGCCGACCGGGGCGGTCGACGTCAGCGTGAACTCATCCCACGCCTTTTTGTCAGTGCCTAAAATCTTGTTGACATACTGTATGTTCTTGAAACGGCTTTGGAGAAAGTCCTGGTAGAGCTTGACGTTTTCGGGGGAGGTCTCGACGGTGGTGAGGCGGATCGGATAACGGGAGCGGACGAACTCGTCCCAAAGCCCCACGAGCGCGGTCGACGCGGTCAGCGGGAGCGGGAACGGGATGTCAGACAGGGATTTGCGGCTGTCGCCCGCGATTCGGTTGTAGGTCTCGACCGTGAAGCTCTCCCTGTCGTCAAGCTTGAGGATCCTGCGGGCGTCATCACCCTTGAGGAAGGAGAGCCACTGCGTCCGCATGGAGAAGGGAACCGCGGGGGACGCGGGGACGCGGGTCGCCTTGAACTCGGTCCATAGCTTCCCCAACTCGGGGCTGGCGGAGCCGAGGCAGAGCGAGAGGATGTCGGTCGGGCCGCCTCCCGTCCATTTCCTCTCCTTGAGGAACTCGGTCCACTTGTCGGGGACGCCCGGCGTGAAGTAGTGGTGACGGTAGAGTTCCTTGAGCAGCTCGAAGTCCTTGTATTTTCTGCTGTTGACGGGCGGCGACCACGACTGCTGCCAGTAGGGGAGCTTGTCGTCGGACTCCTCGAAGTCGATAGAGAAGAAGTTCACCTGGGCGCCTCCCCACGTCTCATTGAGAAGTCCGAGAGCCCCCTCGGTCTTCCGGCTGCCGTTGAAGCGGACATCCTCGGACGGGTTGAGTTTCACCCATTGGGCCGTGTAGTAGTCCTCGAGGAAGGTGGAGGCATCAATGTTGGAGACGGGAACGAGGAGATCGTCGACAGGATACCGGTCGACAAACTCGGAGTAGTCTGCCGCCATCTTCCGCCAGCGCGCCATGGTCTCCGGCGAGGCGTTCAAATACGGCGCGGCGAAGCGGTCTATTCCCTGCTTGTCGCGCCCGAGCTCGCGCCAGCTCGCCCAATGCTCGGGCATCCCGGGGAAGTGGCTGGACATCTGGACACTCCACTGGGGATACTTGTTGAAGAAGCCAACAAGCCCTTTGACGAAGCGGTCAGTTTGAGAGTAGAGGCATTTGGGGACGGGCCTAAAGCGGTCGTAGTCAAGCTCGTTCGAGAAAGAGGCGGTCACCGTGATCATGAACGGGACGACCATCGTCAACCCCAGCACGCTGAGGATGCAGTACATCACCGCGAGCAGAATCCGCATCCGCATCGCACGGCGTCCGACTGTCGCAATTATTGGCATTCTGAACTTTCCCGAAACAATAAAATTTAGGGACTAAATTTTAATCCCACTCGGCCTTCTTGAACTCGACCTTCTTGAGCAGTTGAATCTGGAAGTAGGTGAATCCGATGAGAAGAGAGCCGAGCACCCACGCCATCGAGGTGGCCATGCTGAAGCGCAGGTTGTTGTAGGCCTCGATCCAGATCTTCAGTCCGACAACCATCGTGCTCTCGCCGGGGCCACCGAAGGTCATGAGGAAGATGTTGCCCATGTTCTGGAAGGTGCCGATGAAAGCGCCGACGAAATTGATGATGATCAGCGGCAACAATGTCGGGAAGGTGATTTTGGTGAGCTTGGTCCAGACGCCGGCCCCGTCGAGGTCCGCCGCCTCGTAGACCTCCTCGGGAACGCCTTTGAGGGCGGCAAGGTAAATGAGGCTCGCCATGCCCATCGTCGCCCAGACCGTAGGTATAACGCAGCAGATCATCGCCAGTTTGGGATCCTGCAGCCACGTCTGCGGGCCGATGTGCACGAAGGGTATGTAGTTCAAGTAGGAAAGAAGCTGGTTCAGAAACCCCTGCGGCGTCGGCTCGTACATCAGTTTCCACAACAGGGCGATGACCAGGCCGCTGGTGATCTGCGGCAGGAAGAAGAGCGTGCGGTAGATGTACTTGCCCCTCGGGATCTCGGACAACAGCAGAGCGCCGAGGATTGGCGCCGTGAAGGCGAGGATCATGTTGAGGAAGCCGAAAACGACCGTTCGCCACAGGCCCATCCAGAAGGACATGTCGA
>CAYTFM010000031.1:0-40177 GCA_964436735.1 uncultured Victivallales bacterium
GAAAATATTTGAATGGAATATCTCGCGGGGTGGTAAAAAGGAAAATATAAATCAGATAATAAAGTCATAATGCTGATATAATAGTTATAACGCAATACAGAATTTCGGAAACAGGTGAGAAAATAACTGATGCTCTGGATAAGGAAGGTATAAATAATAGGATTTGTTTAATTCATTATAATCATTTTCAGAAACCACTGATTCTGCAGCCTCTCACTCTCATCCATTCTTTACCGCCAGTTTCCGGCTATTTCCTGATAAAACCCCGGATTGAAAGATGATATAAAAAATGATACCACGGTATCAAAAAATATTTTAGAAAATGTCATAAAAAACCAGGCGAATTAAGTTTGATATAAAGAATGGTACGGCCGTACCCAAAGTGCTCCCCCTGGTTATATGCTAAACCGCTTCTCCTTCTCCCGGCCGGGTCGTTCTTTCGTGCCCATGAGTGGTCCTACTGCTGACTAAAGTGTTCGCTGTTCGGGAAACCGTATTCCGTTGATCCGTAAATAAATGAATTAAGTTCATTGCCTGATTTTAGTTTATACGCGGCGGCGCGGATTGTCAAGGGGGTATAGGATTTTCTCAATAGTTTTCCGGGCCACGGGGAAAACTATTTGAGAAAATCCTCGAAGAACTTTTTGACGAGCGGGGCGCAGGAGACGCCGCCGCTGAGGCCGTCCTCGACAGAAACAGTGATGGCGTAGAGGTCGTCGCCGTGCTCGGCGAATCCGGAGAACCATGTCTGTCTACGGCGGTTCTCGGCGGTTCCGATCTGGGCCGTGCCGGTCTTGCCGTAGACGGTGGCCACATCAGTCTTCGCCTTCTTGCCGGTGCCGTCGGGGTCGTTGACCACCTTGAACATGCCTTTCTTGACGATGCCGATAAACTCAGGAGTGACAGGGAGCATGTCGACGATGGTGGGGGGTTGCGTATAGAGGAGGGTATGCTCGTGGTTGTAGACGGACTCGACGAGGCGCGGGCGCCAGACGGTTCCGCCGTTCGCGAGGGCGGCGGTGTAGATGGCGGCCTGCAGGGTGGTGAGCGTCACGAGTCCCTGGCCGATGGAGATCAGGCAGGTGTCGTACTCGTTCCATTCCCCACCCTGCAGTTTTCTCTTCAGGCTCCGCGAGGGCAGTTTCCCGGAGCTCTCGGGGAGGCCGATGCCGGCGGAGCGTCCGATGCCGCCCGCCGCCATCATCTCCGCGAGGGCGTTGAGCCCCGTCCGTCGTCCGATTTCGATGAAGTAGCAGTTGCATGATTGCATGGTGGCGTTGATCATGTCGAGTGGACCGTGCCCGCCTGACTTCCATATCCAGCAGTGGATCTGCGTGTTGCCGATCTGGCTGCCACCGGAGCAGTTGATGGTGGCGGTCGGGTCGATCCCCGCCTTGAGGGCGGCCAGGGCGACGAGCGGTTTGATGATCGAGCCGGGCATGTACTCGCCGACCATCGCCCGGTTCAGGAGCGGCTTGGCTGGATCCTTGATCAACTTGTTCCACTCCGCCCGGGATATCCGCGGGACGAAATGGTTGGGGTTGAAGCTGGGGCTGGACGCCATCGCCAGGATGGCGCCGTTCTTGGCGTTGAGGACCACCACGGAGGCCTTGCGCCCCTCAAGCAGGGTCTCGGCGACCGCCTGGGCGGTGTAGTTGAGCGTCAGCGCCACCTCGTTGCCGTCCCGCGGGGGGCGTGAGACGCCCAAGTCATCATGGGTGTAGCCTTTGGCGTCGACGATCAGGAGGTTGTTGCCCGCCTCGCCGATGAGGCCGTCGAAGCCGGGGCCGATGGCGATATGGTCGTCGAGCAGTTTCTCGAGTCCGCTTCGGCCGACAAGATCGGGGATGTAGTACGAGTATTGTTCACGGTCGGAGGCTTTGCCGGGATCCTCCGAGCTCACGTAGCCGAGGATGTGGCAGGCGGTCTTGCCGGCCGGATAGCGGCGACGCGGGAGAATGGTGATCTCCATGCCGAGGATCGTCGGGGTCAACTCAGACGCCGCCGCGAGCTCTTTCGCGTTGAGGGCCTCGAAGACGGTCACCGGCATCGCCGGCTTCGACGCCATGTGCGAGGAGATGCCATTGGCGGTCAAGCCATGCCCGCGTCCGAGAATGAGGGCGAGCCGGTCCGCGCAGGAGAGGATGTTGTCCACCGTCTTGAAGCGGCGGCCGGGGACGCGCATCTCCGCGAGATGGAAGACGATGTTGTAGCAGGGAGTGTTGTCGGCGAGGGCGTAGCCGTCCGAGGTGAAGATCCTGCCTCTGATGGCGGGGATGCGGACGTTGCGCACGGACTGGCTCGAGACCGTCTCGGCGTAGTCCGCCCCCTTGGTGAGCTGCTCGGTCCAGAGCCGGACCGCCACCACCCCGTAGGCGGCGAGGAAGACGCCCAGCAGGACGAGCACCCGATACCGTTTGACCACATTGTCGATCATGCTCAGTCATCCTTCAATAACCGGTCGCGCGCCGTGGTGTACTCGTCGAGTTTGAAAAGGGAGTTGAAGGCGTCGAGGCCGAGGATCATGAGCGGGAGGGCGAGGGCGCCGAGGATGCCGGTCGCGAGCAGCATCGTGGCGTCGTCGACGAACTCGAACAGCCCCGGCCCGTGAGAGTAGAAGTTCTGCGCGAGCGGCGGCAGCAGGTAGATGATCGGCGCGAGAAGCCCCGGAACGACCTGGAAGCGCAGCCGTTTCACGTCGCCCTTGTAGAGCCAGAACATCGCCAGTACGGCGGAAGCCGAAAGCGTGAACACCGATAGATAGGGAGATCTCCCGTAGAGCGAATCGAGCACGATCCCGGCCGTGACGCCGACGGTCACGCCAATCCGCCACCCGTACGTCACCGAGACGTAGAAGACCGCGAGGACCGTGAGCGGCACGATCATCCCGAACGAGCCGAGTACGGTCTCAAGATACACTGCGAGAAACAGCAGCAGGAAGATGAAGGCGGCGCGGGTCATGGCGGCAGCGACGACCTCCGTTTTGAGACGACGATCACGAACCTGAGGCGGTCGAGGTCGGCCGCCGGTTTCACTTTCGCCTCATAAAAAAGCTTGTTGACGAGCCTGAGGTCCGACTGCTCTTCGAAGGAGAGGGTGCCGACGCGGAGCGCGCCGGGAGTCATCCCGCTGATCCCCGAGGTGAGCACCGTCTCCCCCGGTTTGTAGGCCAGATCCCGCGGCAGGAAGCGTATCCGGGCCCAGACGCCGCCGCCCCGTCCGCCGCCGCCCTGGATGACCCCGTTCGCTCCGCTCTCGAGCAGATGGACGCTGAGCCGGCACTCCTCGCTGACGATGGTGTGGGCGGAGGCGGCATGCTTGGAGACGGCGAAGATGCGTCCCACCACGCAGAACCCGGGCGTCACCGTCCGTTCCTTCTCCGGTAGTTCGACACAGGAAAGCACGAGGTCGCCCTCCGATACGCCGTCGAGGTCGCCCTTGTTGATTGAGAAGCGCTGGTACCATTGGGCGGGATCGCGGCTGGTCACTTCGGCGAAGATGTATTTCAGCCCGGGGTTCTTCCGCAAGTTGAGCATTTCCCGGAGCTGGACGTTCTCTTTCTCAAATGACTTCAGGTTTTCGTTTTCGATCGCGAGCCGCTGCGATTCCAGCCGCGCGCCCTCCAGTTCGGCGGCCAGCGCCCCCTTGCTCTTGGTGATCACCATCTCCCGCGAGGCGAGATCCTCGAGGCTGGAGACCACTTGGACATACGGATGGAAGAAGTCGGCGGAGAGGCGATAGAATGCGCGGCGGGCGAACTGAAAGCAGGTCAGCCCCAGCAGGAGGATGATCAGGCAGATGAACAGGACATTGATCTTGGTCGACATTTCCGCTCAATGAAACCTTAGGTTGGAAAATCCGAAAATCGAAGCATGAAATTCGAAACAGCTGTATAACTCATTCGGAATTTAGATTTTGAATTTACTTCGGATTTCGATTTTCGGATTTCGGTTTTACTGTCCCAGAAGCCTCCTGGCGTCCGTGAGGTCGATGTCGACTTGCGCCCTGAGCGCCTCGATCGAGGGGAACTTGCGCTCGGGGCGCACCAATGCGGAGAACTCGACCTCGAGCTCCGCGCCGTAGAGGTCGCCGGAGAAGTCGAACAAATGCGCCTCGAACTTCAAGGCCGCCTTTCCCTCCGGATGGAAGGTCGGCGCGAATCCGAGCGGGATCACCGCTTTGTAGCGGCGTCCCTCGTGGATGACATGTCCCGCATAGACGCCGCAGGGCGGAAAGACGGCGTGCTCGACGGCGATGTTGGCGGTCGCGCAGCCGAGAACCTTTTGGGCGATCCGGGCGCCGTGCACCACGATGCCGGCGACGCTGTAGCGCCTGCCCAGCATGGCGGCGGCGGCGTCGAAGTCGCCACCGGCGACGGCGCGGCGGATCGCCGTGCTGCTGACGATGTTTCCATTGAGGACGACCTCCTCGACCGCTTTGTACTGAAAGCCGTGCCGCGCGGCGAACTGATGGAGCAGCGCCTCGTCTCCCTCCCCGCCGGCGCCGAAGCGCCACTTGCTGCCCACGCAGACGCCCATGAGCTTCACGCGGGTGGGATTCAGGAACGACGTGAGGAACTCCCGCGGCGGCAGCCGCGCGAATGCCGGCGTGAAGGGAAAGGTCACCACCGCCTTCGCGCCGGCGGCGGCGAGCGAGCTGATCTTCGCCTGGGGGCTTTGCAGGAGGCTCAGCGGTTTTTCAGGAAGCAGAACTTGACGGGGGTGCGGATCGAACGTCACGGCGACTGGTTGGGCGCCGAGCCGCGCGGACATCGCGGTCAGCTCGGAGAGTATCTTCTGGTGGCCGAGGTGCACGCCGTCGAACACGCCCACGGCGGCGGCGATCCGGAGCATCCCGTGGTCGGCCAGTTCGTCGAGACTTTGCGCATGCGCCGCCATATATAAATTTTTGCTCCGCAAAAACTTACGATTTTATCAGGCTAAGGAACTCGAGACGGGTGGCGGATTCGGCGCGGAAGCTGCCCAGCATGGCCGAGGTGACCATCTTCGAATGCTGCTTCTCGACGCCCCGCATGGTCATGCACAGATGCTGCGCCTCCATCACGACCCCCACTCCTTCCGGCGCAATGGCCTCCTCTATGCTGTGGGCGATCTCGCGCGACAGGCGCTCCTGCAACTGCAGGCGGCGGGCGAAGACGTCCACGATCCGCGCCAGTTTGCTCACCCCGAATATCCGCCCCTTCGGTATGTAGCCGATATGGCACTTGCCGTGGAAGGGAAGCAGATGATGCTCGCACAGGCTGTGGAACTCGATGTCCTTGACGATGATCATGTCATCGCACGCATCCTCGAACACCGCCCCCTTGACGATCTTGGCGACGTCCTGGCGGTAGCCGCTGGTGAGGTGCGCGAAGCTGCGGCTGACCCGCTCCGGGGTCTTGCGGAGCCCCTTGCGGTTCGGATCCTCGCCGATGGCGAGAAGAAGGCTCTTGATGATTTTTTCCATATAGTTATTTCCGTTTCGAGTTCCGCGCCTGATTCGACGGGAGATGTGTGGTATGTCAAAAGTGGCGCCACATTCGCAGATACGGTTCGGAAATAACTATACGTGGCGCGCCCCCACAGTCAACCATGCGAACCCGGGAAGCGGCGGGGTGAAGTTGACTTCATCCGCCTCGGCTGGTAAATTGCACGTCACCACTTCCATGGAGAGATGGCTGAGCGGTCGAAGGCGGCGGTCTTGAAAACCGTTGATGGGTTTACCCATCCGTGGGTTCGAATCCCACTCTCTCCGCCATTTACCTTCAATGACTTACAAATTACCATCTTGTCTCATATTTCACTGTTTTTCCCTTGAAAAGTGCTAATGAAATGCTAAAGTTTTGTACCTGCCGGAGATTGTTCCAGAAGATGGACAAGACGTTCCACGTTACGGTAGGCTATCCTTCCTGCAAGGAGGTATGCCATGGCGATCGTCAAAAGAAAAAACTCACAATACTGGTGGATGGTGTTGTGGAAAAACGGCAAGCAGTTTTGGCAGTCCACCCATAAGACCGACGAGGATGAGGCGAGACTGGTTGAGCTCGAAACGAGGCTGCTCGTCAAGAAAAAGGTAGACGAGAAGAAACTTACCGAGTTTGTGGAGAAGGTGGTCGGTTCTGCGGTTGCGAGAAAGGGGTTGCCGATTGCCTCGGCATGGGACAAGTTCATAACCTTGCCCGGTCAGTCCGAGAGGAAGAAGCGGACGATCCTCTCGAAGCGGCAGATCTGGAAGCGTTTCGTCAAGTGGCTCGGCCAACAGCATCCGGAGATCGTGGATCTGCAGGGGGTGGACCGCGATGTGGCCATGGAGTATGCCACCTCGCTGAATGGTAAGTCGGCGCAGACCTACAACAACGCTCGGCACAACCTGCATGGTATTTTCACCGGGCTCACCCACGCCGCCAATCTCACGGTGAACCCCTTCGACGTGGTACCGACGAAGTCCGCGCGGCACACATCCTACAGGCCCTTTTCGATTGTCGAGATCCGAAAGATACTGAAGACGGCTCCGGAGCATTGGCGGGTTGCCGTGCTCATAGCTCTCTACACGGGGTTGCGCTTTGTCGATGTGTGTTTCCTCAAATGGGGCATCGTCGATTTGAGCAAAGGCATAATCGAGGTTGAGCCTGAGAAGACGAAACGCCTCACCAAGAAGGTCAAGATTCCTATTCACTTGGAGCTTGCCAAAGAACTGCGCAGGCTAAAAAGAGATAAAATGTATGTCCTACCGATAATGGCGAAGAGATACCATGTGCGAAGCTTCCAGTCGGAATTTACCAACATCCTTGTGACTTGTAGCATAAAGGACTCGTCTGATGGCATAGTCGGCTTTCACTCCTTGCGGCACACCTTTGTGACGATGCTGGAGGAAAGCGGGGCCAGCCGCCAGGTCTCCCAGAAACTGGTCGGTCATGGATCACCCATAATGACTGATCTCTACTCCCATGACATTAAATCCTCCAAGAAGGCCATCAGCAGGCTACCTAAGATCGCCTGACGATATGCGCGACAATGATATTGACAATGCGTATGTAGTTGATAATATATAGATGCTAAACGTCAATATAGGATAACCATGCAGATCGACAACGTCATTGAGCTTGCCCGGAAGAAAGGCGTGATCCGCGCTGCGGATCTCAATGACGTCACCCCAAACCGCACACTGCTCCCCTACCTCACAAGCAAAGGTGTCCTGCGCCGGATCGCCAGAGGTGCCTACATGCTGGCCGACCACATCCCGGAGCAGGTCGGCTACGTTGAGGTCGCCGCGGCTGTCCCCCATGGCGTGATCTGCCTGCTCTCGGCACTCCAATACCATGAGATCACCACTCAGATGCCCAACGAGAGCTGGGTTGCGGTCAAGTGCGGCACCCGTACTCCCATCGCCGAAAACCTTCATCTGCGGGTCGTGAGGTTCAGCGGGGCGATGTTCTCGTCCGGGATCGAGGAGCATGCGGCCGACGGCGTCGTCATCCGTGTCTACTCAGTAGCCAAAACGGTGGTCGACTGCTTCCGTTTCCGCAACCGGATCGGACTCGACGTCGCCCGGGAGGCGCTGGTCGACGCCCTCGCCCAACACAAGGCGACGCTCGATGAAATCTGGAACTTCGCCCGCGTCTGCCGTATGGCCAGAGTCATGCGTCCCTACCTGGAGATGGCCCGATGAGTTCCGACAGCGTGACGAAGTCTGTTCACCAGCGACTGCTGAACATCCGTGACCGCACCGGCGAGCAGTTCAACCATCTGCTGACGCGTTACGGATTGGAGCGTCTGCTGTACCGGATCGAGGCGGCGGGGCATGGCGACAACTTTGTGCTCAAGGGAGCGATGCTGTTCGCCTTGTGGCACAACGTCCCCGGCAGACCGACGCGCGATATCGATCTGTTGGGATTTGGCGAACCAACGCACGAACGGCTTAGGGGCATCTTCACGGACGCGTGTGGCGTGGAAGTGGTGGATGACGGACTGCGCTTCGACCCCGGCTCCATCCAGACGGAAGACATCCGTGACGATCAGGAGTACCTCGGAATTCGCAGCCGCCTGCACGGTTTCCTCGGCCCGGCCCGTTTGGCGATCCAGGTTGACGTCGGGTTCGGCGACGCGGTGACCCCAGCACCGGAGCCGATCCAATATCCGGTGATCCTTGACTTCCCCGCTCCGCGTCTGCGCGCCTACCATCCGGTGACGGTCGTTGCTGAGAAGGTGAACGCCATGGTCGTGCTCGGCGCGATGAACAGCCGCATGAAGGACTTTTATGACGTGCATGCCATATTGAGCCACATGAGCGTCGACGATGAGCTGCTCGCCAGGGCGATCAAGGCGACCTTCGAGCGGCGCAAGATCCCGCTGCCCCGCGAGCTGCCTGTCGCCTTCCGCCCTGAGTTCCTCGAAGACGGGCTCAAGGAGACGCAGTGGCAGGCGTTTCTTCATCGCAGCTCGCTCACCTTCGACCTGAGCCTCTCGGACGTCATTGTTGGCATCAAGGTGCGAATATGGCCGATACTGCGGACGCTGAGTGGGCAGTGAGTTCCAGCGTTCCGAATTGCGCCGGTCAGCTGCTATCCGGGCAGTGACGTTTAATGACAACAAACCCCTTCCTGCCGTATGACGAAGAATCCGTCTCGATTTAACAACTGCGCCGCGGTCTGAGCATCACCTTTCCGCTTTGATTTTCTTAAGTCCTCTTTCTGAAAGCGCGGAAGCCTGAACAGCCCCCAGCTCCATGCCCCCCCTCAAATACCCCCGCTTTTTATCATTCATTATATTGCTATCTATTAAGTAACATTTATGCACAACTTATTTTAGATATTACCAATATAAATATTCCGGTATACCGGAAAATAGGTGCTATCCTACGAGTAATATTTTGATGATTCATCCCCTGAGCGCTATAGTTCGGCCAGAACAAGAGGAAAAGCCGAATGCCGAGAGCCGCCAAACTCACCAAAGAGCAGATCCGCGACGCCGACCAGGCGGTCGAGAGGGCGTTGAAACCCTCACAGCTGTTGAAAGCCGTTGTGGTGCTGCTCCGGGGGCGGTACGGGAAGAAGGACAAGGAGATCTCCGCGCTTTTCGGCTGGAAGAGGCAGCGGCGGGTGGAGGGGATCTTCGCGCGGTTCAAGCTGAAAGGCTCGGCGGCGTTGCTGGGCATCCGCGGCGGGGTCAGATCCGGGCGGCGGAACCTGCCGGAGGACGTTGAGAAGCTGCTTCTGTCGAAGCTCGCCGTCGGGAAGAGGGTGAATTCGAGAGAGTTCCACGATGCGTACTGCCGGGAGTTGGGGGCGAGGCTGAAGAAGAAAGCCAAGGTGGCGAGGTCGACCACCTACCGGATACTGAGGAAGCACGGGTATAGGACTCTACGTTATATCGCGAAGGACTAAATAAATGGCTTGAGTTGACATGCAAGGTTAACCGCACGATCTTCGAACAACTGTTGTTCAAAGGCACGCCCTCCGAACTTGGTTGCCTCAATCCCATATTAGCAGTGGTACATGGTTTCTTGTTTTACGGTGTGAATGTTTGGTTTGTGATTGACGCAGTGGCTTTGGTTGAATACGTGATCTTCCATGGCTATCTTAATCAATGCCACAGACAGAGGATGGTGTATGGGCTGGAAGCCAATTAGTCTTCATTTCAAGCAAGTTTATACCGGAGCATACCGTTATCTTGATAGATGCGGTGAATTCATGCTTGCCGCCGAGGACAAACTGCGGCTCATGCCGGAGGAGGCCAAACCAAGCGGCTGCAAGATGGTGCATCCGGAGAACGGCATTGTTGTAACCCTGGACACTATCGAACTATCTGTCGCTCAGGAGTTTCATTCGGATGGCGGTTCTATGTTCGTTGAAATCTGCCAATCACTGGCAGGCATGGTGGAGGAATTTTTCACTCCTCGTAATGTCGAATCCAACGGGTTCGCTTCGAAAACGCACTGGGCACAGAGTTCATCAGACCAAGCGATGGCAGCCAGCCTTAAGCTTCCAAAAGGGATAGCAGTCGATTTGGCACGGGAGGTCGAGATGCCTGCCCGCCAGGAGAACATAAATTGTCGTTTCGCATCGGGAAGCATGGAACTCCGTGTGGAGGTGAAGCCAATGACCTTTCAAAGCTTCTCGTACCAAAGATTCACACCTCCCCATAGGTCGACCCCCACCCAACTCCAACGAATGGAACGCCTGAACCGCAAAGCCGACCGCATGGACACGACATTAGGGCATGGCCTCATGATGGAGTTAGACCTTATCGAATATGAGCCGCCGCCAGCCCCTTTGTCACACCATTTCGAGCAACTGCTCAAGAAGGAATCGAGTCTCCAAAAAAGGTTTATCTTGTCATGACCGCGAACACACATCTCCTTGACTTCCCGCGGGATTACCGTGTTGGTAAAGAGATCTTGCCCGAATCGGTATTGACATTAGCACCGGAACGCATGTCTGTGATGTCCGACGATACTCTTCTGGGTCTTCAAACTATCCCAGACAGGAGGTCTTCTGCCTCAAGTTCTTCGGCCAACACCCACAAGAAAACCATCCGCAGGATGAAGGGGTTTCTAATCGAGATCCGGGGCACAGAAGCGAAAGTAGGGTTCGTCGAGGGGGAGAGTATCTATGAATACTACCTTCCGGCAGAGAATTTGAGGAAAGCGGGCATCAAGTCCGAGAATCAACCCTTTGAAATGGATGAGATTGAGATCAAATCGGAGGGTGAATATATGACGGGGTACAGATATCGCCCTCTATCTATGCCCAATGATGCGTTCCAGGACAGTTTCACCCTCGATTCCGAGCGAGTGCGGAAACGGGATTTGATCTTCCAGGCCTTCAAGAATGCTGAAACTTGATTTCTATGCGTCTGACGACGGCGAGACCATCATTTTGACTTTCCCTGGCGGAGGCATTGCCGTTGTCGACGCCCACCCGTCCGCCTCTTCCGCACGCCCCCCCATCATGGAGCTTGTCAGAGACCGTGATATTCATTTCGTGTGTCTTACGCATCCCCACCGGGACCATGGTGCGGATTTGATCCCCGTCCTGGAAAGACACCCTCGTGTGGAGGCATTTTGGCATACGGTTTCGGATGTCGACGTGCTGGTGTTCCTGCAGCAGCAGGTCTGGAACTATCCAAACTATCCGAGTGCGTGTCGGGAAGCGGTCGAAAGGATGAAACGAGGATGGGCCGAGTTCATAATCGACCTTTACTCGGCCGTCGCCGAAAGAAAACTGCCGAGACTCCAACTGCGAAGTGACGACCGTCCCCGCATCATTGACGGAGTTAAGATTCATGTCCTTTCGCCGGAACAAAAGATCACTCAGCGTTTCGTCCAAGCTCATGGAGACAGATTGCGCGACTTCACCGCCGATTTGCCTGATCCGAATCTTCTCTCCGCCATTCTTGCGTTTGAATATGGCGGCGTGGTCGCCGTGCTGGGGAGCGACGCCCTCAAGGATAACTGGCAGACGGCCACACGGCTATTCTTCGAGTTGGAACTGCCGAAGGCTGTTATCTTGAAAGTTCCCCACCATGGAGCGGCCAACGCATTGAAAATCCATGGGGCTGGCCACACTCATAATTACTTGGATATTTGCTCCCGAATGCCTCGTACGAAAAGCGTGTTGTTCGCCGGGGACGCAAAACACCCCGCGCCGACAGTCTTTAAGAAACTTCTGGAGCATACTGATCTTACATGCGTTTCAAACGGGCTTAAATGTACGCCACACGACACGAATCCAATGAGACTTCAGATACCTGGTGCGAGGGCGGCAGCTTTTCCCCCCATATGCAATCCTGTGGTGTCGTTTACTATTAATCCTGATGGTGTTGTGAGCCAAACGGCTGGTTCCTGTGACAAAACCTGCGGGATGTTAAATTTGGATGAATAAAGTGCTTTCCCCGCACGATAACGCTGTGATCGGATCTCCCTTTCCCTTCAGTTCCTTTCGCAAATCAGCCCAGCCTCGTCGAATCGCCTGAGGATGTCCAGCGTCAGAAGGAGAGATTTTGGTGACGCATGAATCGATTTATAGCCGGAAGGCACGCTAATAGTCGAAGCTCGAAGACTTATGAGAAACGGTGGGGATTGTCTCCAATTAACTGCTTAGACACAAGAAGCTTGATACCAGGATAAATCGCAGCGTTGCGTGAACAGTTATTCCCCGAAATGGAGTAGTTGTTTTGGAATTATGCGCCCCACCACCAGTTACGTATAAAATACTTTTATGACATGTTCAATATGACGCCCGCAAGGCTCAGACAATCTTATCAGAAGGAGGGACATATTCTTGAAAGCATTATCCTCCTAGCGTAAAGTCGGAAAGGAGGCATTGTCATGGCATCTGCCGGTCTGGAAAAACTCATAGTGAAGGTCGAGGAGCGCACTGGCTACAAGGTCAATGTGACCTCCGACACGGGAATGAGCGTCGACGCGCGAATGCGGCTTGCGTCGCGCGACAACCCGCATCACATCATCTTCGTAAATTCGGAGCGGGCCGAGTTCGGGGACTACATAACCGCCATCCAATGCGCGATGATCCTCCTGCTGTGGAGCGATCCCGACAACATCCCTCGGTTCGCCCACAAGAACGACAAGGTGGAATACCTTATCGACAAGACGGCGAAATCACCCCCTTTCAAGAAATTGAATCCGAAACTGAGCTATACCGCCGCGAAGATGAATGTCGAGGGGCTTCTAAACCAGATGCAATCGATGCCGGCCGAGATGGGCGCCGTCAAAATGTGCAGGGAACTCTGCCCGGATCTCGTCGAGATGCAGGCCATCTCGGTAACTCGGACGATGAGAACGAACTCGAAAGTCCTCACGCCCCAGTGCAGGGACATGTCCCCGCCAGGCATTTACGAGAAGAGCGTGGCGATGAACGCCGCCTTCGCGGTCAACTGGGACAGGCTTACCGGCGGCACGGTCGCGGCCTTGCCATACAGGGGGCTGACTTCTTTTCAGCTTGCCGAGAAGCTCATCAAGGCATACGACTATTTCGCGGAAGAGGAAAAAGGGGGGCATGTCAAAACAGTCGACGCCTGGGCCGACACCCTTCAGCTAAAGCATCTCTACACGTGGGAATTCAGGAAAGGATAGGCACTCTTCATTATGGAGCCATTCAGCTTCACCATCAGCCTCGAAGATTTTGACAAAGACCTGCTTCCCATCGACCCCGACCTGTTGAAGCAGGATAGCGGGCTTTTCGAGAAGGCGGTCTCTGAGTACTACCTGAACGAGCTCCAGAAACTCGACGGCAACGCGCGGGTGGTGGTCAAGGATGGCGCCGTCACCGTCCAGTTCTCACCCGATCTTGAGGGAGGACTGAGCGGACTTGAGAAAGTCGTGATGGGACTCCTGAGATCGAACGCCATGGCCGAGGCGGAGTCGATGCTGCGTTCGATTCTGAAACATCACCCCCGCAACCTGTTCGCTCTCTTCAACCTCGGGATGCTTCTCAGCGACAAGAAGGACATCGACGGGGCGTTGAAGCTGCTCACCACCCTTGTGGAGGTGAACCCGTCCCACGCCGGCGGCTGGAACGCCCTTGGCGTCGCGCACTCAAGGAACGGCGACGAAGACAAGGCGTTCGAGTCCCTCAAGAAGAGTGTCGAGTTGGAGCCTGACAATGGCTACAGCGTTAGGAACTACGCCAACCTGCTTGCGCGGAAGGCTCCCAAAGCCGCCTTGCCAGTGATGAGAAAGGCGTCGGAGCTACTCCCAAATGACCAACTGACGGCCCTGTCCTATGCCAATGCGCTGCTCAATGCCGGCGAAGACGCCGAGCTTCAATTCAAGAAGGTGATTGAGCTCAATAAATATTCGGACTATGCAGAGGACGCGCGTAAGTCACTATCTAAAATCGCCGAAAAAAGCATGCGGGGTAAAGTGGATGGTGATCTCCGGAAGGATGTGGTGATGTACTGTCTGTCAGCGTTGGAGACTTTCTGTGCTATGGATCAGCAAGCCCTCAACGCGGTCGCCATGGAGTTGTCCCTGCTCGGCCGGACTGGGCTGAACATCAACAGCCTCGACAAGAAGTACACCCTCAAAAGCCTCCCGGGAGAGTTCACAGCGATGCAACTCGTCTCTCATCTCTATGTGGCAATACAAAAGATCGCCCCAGGGCAGGACATCGGGATCGACCTGTCGCGGGAATATGAGGCGGCACTAACCATGTTCGAGAAGAAACAGTAGCCTACATTGCATTCATATTGCTGAAGTGGAGAAATATGCTGCTACACTATGATCAGCGATTTTGTCCAACATGAGGTCAGTTAAGTGCTTGTCTTTCTCTCTATCTTGCGATTTTGGTTAATATCCACCTGTTATTAATCTTATCGAGACACTCTTTACAATCCTCGCATCGATACAATTTCGGGGCGGCGACGTGTGTTCTATTAAGGTTTGTGGATGCCGAACATCCACATATTAGGCTTCGTCGGCTTATTATCTTGAACCTAATGAGTGGACGATAGTCTGTCAGCATGGGAACCTATGTCGCAAATCATCTTAATTGTGGTAAATTTGAGGTCTGTGATGTCGGCGAAGGCATGATTGACAAATTGCGCGGATTTTTCATGGATTTCCCCTCCCTTCACATGAAGAAAGACTTGGTGAATGAAGCAAACTGATATAACGAGTCGAATACAGAAGGGCGGCGCTTTATTGGACGATATGCGCCGCCTAGTGGCGGTTTGGTCGGATGATATGTCTTCTGGCGACCCGGTGCAGACGGTCATGCGCGTGCTTGGGAAGCCTTCTTTGGCTCGGGCACGTGACACATACACACGGGTGTTTCGGCCACGTTTCATGTGTGGTTCCCCCCCAGAAGCATGGAAATTAGCCCGTGTGTTAGAGGATGCAGGTGCCGATGCCGAGACAATCAAGGCGTTTTACTATTGGATCACAGCCCGCTCTGAAAAACTCCTATACGACTATGTCATCGACGAGTTAATGCCATCCTCCCGCGCAGGAAAACGTCGGATAACGGTCGATGACGGAGTCAACTGGCTGGGTAGGCTCGTGAGGTCTTTGGGGAAGGAGTGGTCGCCGACGGTCATGCGCAAGGTTATGCGCGCGGTATTTGCGGCTCTACGTGACTTTGGGGTTATGCAAGGAGCCGCCGCCAAGACCATCGCCCCCCGCCATTGCCCACCAGAGGCGTTTGCCATTATTGCCTTCTGCTTGCATAATCTCGGGAGTGATGGCAGGGCTTTAGTCCAACACTCAGACTGGCGATTGTTCCTCTTTGATGAACATGACGTGGAGCGGAGTTTGCTGGAATGCCACCAGAGAGGCTGGCTCGGTTATCAGGCCGCAGGAGCGATTTGCCGCATTGATTTCCCGACTGCCTCATTCAAGGAGTATGTCCGTGTCGTCTTTGGCCGATAATCTCGATCAGCTGAAACAGGATCTGGCGGTGCGTCCACTGCGCATTGCGGCGCACCAAGACATGCCCTTCGCCATCTTCCGCTACACCCCAACCGATGAGTTCGCGCTTCGGAAACAACTCCGCCTACTCGCCATCACGCTATCCCAAGAGTGCGGATTGCGAGTCACTTTCGTCTCCCTTTCGCGAATGGTGTGGAACACGGTACAGGCTCATGGAGGTTTGGAATACCTTTCCAAGACTGAATCCATCCGAGGTTTTCAAGCTGCACAGCAACACATCAACCACTTGTTGACCTCCCCTGATTTTGCCCCAGCGAGTGATACGCTGCTCGCCAGTATTGAGACTTTAGATCCCGAAAAGGATCTTGTGTTTCTTGTCCGCGCCGGTGGATTTGCGCCTGGATTGTTTAGAGTCTCAGTGCTTCTGGATGGACTTCACCGACGCACAAAGGTGCCGGTGGTTCTGTTTTATCCGGGTAGCGCGCGCGTGGGCACTGATCTTCGTTTCTACGACATTCCGTCGGATGGTAATTTGGGAGTCTATAACTATCGTGTGCGGGTTTACGGAGCCGAAGCATGAAACAAATTGTCGAGCTGTTCGAGAAACCGATTGATCGCCCTATCGAGGAAGTCATAAAGGTCGACCAGGCAAATGAAAAGGCTGTAGCGACCGAGATTGACGAGTACGTGCCCACTGACGCCATCCGCGACCAGTTCACAACAGTGTTCAAGGAAATTGCCGAAGGGCCGGCTCATCCTCGAGAAGGCATCGGCGTTTGGATTTCAGGTTTTTTCGGATCAGGCAAGTCATCATTCGCCAAGATCCTAGGCTATACCTTGGCAAACCGCAAGGTTGGTAAAGCCACGGCCCCGGCCCTGTTCAAGAAAACCATGGCTGATGAACGCATCGCCGCCCTGCTCGACTCCATCAATGCGCGCATCCCATTTGAAGCAGTGATCTTCGATGTCTCCATGGAGCGTGGCGTCCGAACGGCTGCTGATAGGCTGACTGAGATCATGTATCGGGCTCTTTTGCGTGAGTTGAAATATGCCGAAGATTTCGATTTGGCCGAGATGGAGATCACGCTTGAAGGAGACAAGAAACTCGACCACTTTGAGCGGGAGTTCGAAGCCCTCCACAAAGAACCATGGAGCAAACGGCGCCAGATGGGCCTCGCCATCAATGAGGCCAGCGCTGTCTTGCATCGGATCGCCCCAACCACGTACTCGTCTCCGGATTCGTATGCGGTCTCAGTCGGAGCAGGCCGAGCGGATGTGGACCCCAACAAGCTTGCCCGCCGCGCCTTTGAGCTTACCGCTCGTCGCGCGGCCGGCAAGGCTGTCGTTTTCATCGTGGATGAAGTGGGACAATATGTGGCCCGCAGCGTGGACAAGATGCTCGACCTGATGGGCATTGTCCAGGCCTTGGGAGTGGAAGGGCGTAATCGGACGGAGCGACATGAGTCGGTGTCGCCTTTTTGGCTGGTTGTAACCTCTCAAGAGAAGCTCAATGAGGTGGTAACCGCCCTTGACTCCAAGAAGATCGAATTGGCTCGCCTAATGGATCGATTCCGGATCACGGTGGACTTGAAGCAGACCGACATCGCTGAAGTCACCGCCAAACGCGTGCTGGCCAAAAAAACCGCAGCAACCGAGGAGCTTGGCCGGATATTTGGGGAGCATGAGGGACGAATCCGCACCTGTTGCACATTGGAGCGATCCGCCCGCAACCTCGACATCGACCGCTCCTCTTTCACCCGTCTCTATCCCTACCTCCCTTACCAGATTGACCTCTGTATCGACATCGTTTCCGGGCTTCGTCTCAAACGTGGCGCTCACCGTCACGTCGGCGGCAGTAACCGCACGATAATTAAGCAGGCGCAGGAGATGATGATCAACGACCGCACGCGCCTGGCGGATGCGCCAATCGGCCGCTTAGTGACTCTCGACCTCGTTTACGAACTCTTGGAAGCCGGCAACCTGCTGCCCTCGGAAATAGCCAAGGAAATCAACGATGTCAAGACACGCTTGAAGGGAAACGACCTTGCGCTCAGGCTGGTCAAGGCCATCGCCCTGTTGGAATCAGTGAAGGATCTGCCGCGCACCCCGCACAATCTTGCCGTGGTCCTGCATCCCGGCGTGGATGCGCAACCGCTGCTCGGAACCGTTAAAAGTGCGTTGTCAGAGCTGGAAAAAGCGCAATTCATACGCAACACGGAGGAAGGCTTTAAGCTGCTGACTGTTCAGGAGAAGAGCTGGGAGACCAAACGAAATGGCCTTGAACCTCGGGAGGCGGATCGGCAGCGAATTCATCGCGAAAGCATCGGAGATCTCTTTTCTGAACCAAAGTTGCGCTCCATCGTCTACCACAGCCTACGGGCGTTCAAACTCGGCATTGTGGTGGACGGTCATCCCGTCGCGTCGTCGGATGGCGATATTCCGATGCAATTATGCCTGATTGCACCTTCGGAACGGAGCAAGACGCTGGCTGACATCCGAAACGAAAGCGCATCAAAACCAGGTGAACTTTTCTGGATCGCTGTCCTCGATGATCAGGTGCGCGACCTTGTGACAGAACTGCACAGGTCGAGGGAAATGGTCGCGGAGTTCGACCGGATGGGAGCCCAGCAGAAACTCACCGCAGAAGAGGCTTCATGCTTGGCGGACGAGAAAGGCAGGCGCGACAAATGCCAGCGCGACCTCCGCGGGCGCATGACCCGGGCCATCGAAGCGGGCACCTCGTTTTTCCAAGGCGTGGAGCACCCAGGCGCATCTCTCGGGGCGACGCTGACTGTGATGTCGCAAAGTCTTCTGGAGATCGCCATCCCGGTGCTCTACCCGAAACTGGAGATCGGCAATCTGCCGTTGGGTGGAACCGAGACCGAGAAGTTCCTCACTTCCTCGAACTTGAATGGATTGCCAAAAGTATTCTATGACGACCAGCAAGAGCAAAGCTTGGTTGTTAAGCAGGGGGGACAGTTCGTTCCCAACTTGGGATGCGACCTATCCCGTGAAATACTGGAGCACCTCCGTAGGGAACATGCCTATGGCAACAAAGTCACCGGCAAGATGCTTGAGAACCATTTCGGCGGCTTCGGTTATGGATGGAGCATGGACACGGTGCGTCTTGGGCTTGCCATCCTGTTCCGTGGCGGTGCGGTCGAGATCAGCCACCAAGGGAGAAAGTACCGGCATTACTCCGAACCGCCCGCCCGCCAGCCTTTTTCCACGACGCCGGCCTTCAGGGCGGCCTCTTTCTCGCCACGCGAAGCTTTGGATCTGAAAATCCTTGCGGCGGCAGCCCGAATGTACGAGGAGTTGACTGGACGCGATGTGAATATCGAGGAGGGGGAGATCGCCCAGGCGTTCAAACAGGTCGCGGCTTCCGACCGCGAAAAGCTCCTGCCGCTGGCCGCCCGCCTCCAGGCATTGCGACTGCCTGGGGCGAAGGCTGTTCAAGAACAGCTTACCTGGGTGGAGGGTATTCTTGAAAGCGCGCCTGACGAATGTGTCAAAACCCTCGCTTCCGAGGGCAAGAGCTTTGTCGGGGGACGGCGACTCGCCGACCAGCTGGAAAAGAGCGCGACGGATGCCAATATCGAACTGATCCGCGGTGCCCGTCGCATCCTCGATGAGCAATGGCCGGTTCTGGTGACACAAGGAGCCTCTGGTGAATTGCTCGCCCCCCATGACGAACTGATCGCCTTGCTTGATTCCGATGAGTGCCTTCAGCGCATCGATGCGATCCGTTTGTCAGCCGAGGCCATTGGATGTGAGTATAGACGCATTTACACCGCCGCCTTCGAAAAGCGTAGTGAGGTCTATCGGACTGCCTTGGAGTCAATCAAAGGCCGTGCGGAATGGCTTGCGGTATCCGAGAATCCTACTCTTCCACCGGAACGGAAGGAGGCTGTGCTGGCCCATTTGCGTCAACGCGCCGAGGCAGAACTCAACCTGCCTACTGGTTCCACGGTTTGTCACCGCACTGGCGCGACCTTGGCTCAACTCGAAAGCGATATAATGGCCGTCGAGGCGGTGGTGGGGCAGGCGCTTCGCCAGTTGATGGAGCTTGCCGCCCCGGAAGAGAAGATCGAACGTATTTCAGTTGCCAGGCTGTATCCATCCCGAATCGACAACGAGGAAGCGCTGGACGATTTCATAAAGAACCTGCGTGGACGACTCACGAAGATCATAGCCGGCGGCGGGACCGTCGTTCTGGAGTAGCGCATGAAAGCAGAAGAGCTATCATTACAGAATTTCGCGACAGCCGCTCACATGCTGGATCTATGCCAGCTTATGCAGGGACTTAAGAAATTCGACGCTGATAAGGAGTTTGCTCTTGCCGTCTGCTCCAAAATGGAGGTCAACGGTGATATATCCTTTCATCATGCGCGAAACGACAGAGTGCTTTGCTGCGTGAAAGCAGCGGTTCCATTGCCTTCATGCCTATTGGCGGAAGGAGGAATGGACTTCCTCCTGCGTCAAGCTGTCCTCGTGGCGGCGGCGGCACTTGAGTCATTCCTCTGGGATGTGCTTCGCGAGAATGCTCTAACCGTAATTCAGGCCAAAGGTCGTAAGGCCGACGAGACGCTTCGCAACATCACGCTGACTCTGGATGACTACCTGTCGTTGGAGGGGTATGAGGACAAGGATGTACGATTGCGTCAGATCATCCTGAAACGATTTGAAAGAGGCTCTCTCTATGACCTTGACAAGGTTAACGAGATTGCGTTGATATTGGGGGTTCGAGACCTCTGGAAAGAAGTAGGCAAAGAGATCGGCAGCACACCTGAAGACATCAAGGGCAAGCTACAGTCGCTGATCAACCGGCGCAACCAGATCGTTCATCGCGCAGATCGTCCTGATGAAGGGGCTCCGCCTGACGAGATCGATTGTCACGGTCTTCGTAAAATCGGTTTTGCCTGGGCTAACAATCATGTGCAATTAGCGAGAAGTTTCGTCACGGGAAGCGCAGTGGTCATAGCGAAATCTATTGCCCAAATGGAGCAGATAATTGCGAAGCGGGAAGAGCAGGAGCTTGCACGACAGACCCTTCATCCAGCAGCCGCTCCTGGTTACGCGCCGCCCCCAACCCCCGCGACAAAATCAACGGCAACCCCATTATGAACGACAGCCTCATCGGTGCCATTCAAACCTTTACCCTTCAAGCCCGCACCGCTTTGGAGCGTGAGGCGCATGAGCAACTTGAAGGTCTTTATGGTTGGCTGCCTGACGGCGTTTTCGCTTCCACCGAAAGTTACCCCGCGCTTGCCGCCCTTCCGGAAGCGGCGGAGACCCGTTCACGGCTGGAGCAATATGCCCGCGACGAGGCCGAGGCTGGGCTTGACGCCGCCAAGGTCCGTATAAAGCTCGGCCTAGAAGCCGCCTTCACCTGGCTCAACCGTTTTGTCGCCTTCAAAATGCTGGAAACCCGGCGGTTGTTGAAAACCGTCCTCGCCCCATCCGAACGCGCCAACGCCTATATTTTTTGGTTGACTGACGGGCATGATCCCGAAGCCATCAAGCTTCACGATGCGGGGGACATGCCAGTCAACGTCATTGGCGAAGGACCGCGACAGACCGCCTATCGCCACTTCCTGCTCTGGCAATGTCGTGAATTGGCCAAACAGGTTTCCGTGCTGTTCGACCCCGCCACGCTTGCCTCACGCCTTTGCCCGCGCCCAAAGATTCTTCGAGAGTTGATTGAGGCCTTGAACTCCGCAAATCTCTCAGAAGCATGGACTGCCGGAAACGAGGAGACGATAGGATGGACCTACCAGGCGTTCAGTTCAGATGAATTGCAGGCCGCCTTTGCAGCTGCCCGTGAATCCAAGAAGAAGTTTGAAGCTGAGGATATTCCAGCCGTCACCCAACTCTTCACGATTCGCTGGGTCGTCCGCTATCTCGTGGAAAACTCACTCGGCCGGCTTTGGATAGAGATGCATCCGGACAGCACACTAAAGGACAAACTGGGGTATCTCGTTCCTCCCGCCGGCGAGTCGGTAACACGCCCGCTCAAAGCCGTCCGGGAAATTCTATTCCTCGATCCATCGTGTGGGTCTATGCATTTCGGCTTAGTCGCTTTCGACCTGCTTGTTGAGATGTACCGGGAGGAAATCGCCAACGCCGGCCACCCCGGCTGGCCGACTACCCCCTCGATCTCGGCGGAAACAGAGATTCCCGCCGCCATCGTGGCACATAACCTCCATGGCATCGATATCGATCCGCGCGCCGTGCAGGTAGCGGCACTGGCCTTGCTGATCAAGGCGCGTAGCCTGAACCCAAAGGCCGTGGTGACTGACCATAACCTCGCTTGTTGCAATGTCGAGGCGATCACTGGTGGCCGATTGGACGCCATGATCCAAGGCGCAGCGTTTGTCCAACCCATCTATGAACGCATAATGCGCATAATGGCCGCCCGCCTCAAAGACTCGGGTAACCTTGGTAGTCTCTTGCGCCCAGAGTGCGACCTGGAGCGTTTGATTGACGATGAACGCGCAAAATTCGACCGTAGTGTCGAGATGCTGCCAGGCATGGGTGAATCAGATCTTTTCAGTCTCGATTCTTCAGAGAAACGTGAGCGGTTCTTTGCCGGGCTGTCTGTGGCAATATCCGTAGAATTGGATGCTTTCGTTCAGCGGTCGCGAGCGGCTGGCAAGGATGAGAGTCACTTCGTCGGTGAAGCATCCAAGGGACTGAGCTTCCTACGACTGGTTCAGCAACGCTATGACGTGGTCGCCACGAATCCGCCGTACTTGTCTGGGCGGAAGATGAACAAGCGCCTGGTCACGTTGATGGCTGAGGAGTACCACGACGGCAAGGGCGATCTCTTCGCAGCTTTTATCCAGCGTTGTGCCGAATTCCTCGATCATCAGGGTCTGATGGGTATGCTGACCATGCACTCGTACATGTTCATAAGCAGTTACGAAGGACTGCGCACCCGATTGCGTGGCGAGCTTGCTATCAAGACTATAGCCCACTTCGGCGGCGGGCTATTTGCGGTCGGCAATCCAGGCACACTCCAGACTACCGCCTTTATCTTTGAGAAGCAGACTGACGCAGTGCGACGGGACGCTAGCGTGGGCACATACTTCCGACTCGTCAAGGAGCGCAATGCCGAAGCCAAGCGTCTCGCCTTCGAGTCCGCCCTCGCAGCCATCCGTGCCAACCAGTATCATTCTCAGGTTTTTATTTATAAACAATCCGACTTCGACGCTATTCCTGGCAAGCCATGGGTCTATTGGATTACGAGTAACATTCGTGCTTGGTTCACATCAATGGATCGTTTTGCCGCTTTTGCAAAGCCGTGGGTGGGCTTACAAACTTCTCACAATGAGAGATTCCTTCGTTTCTGGTGGGAAGTTGGTATACATCGTATAGGCAGAGGGTGTGCCACTTCAGATGATTTTCTCGGCGCAGGAAAGAAGTGGGCTCCGCACATGAAAGGGGGAAAGCTGCGTAGATGGTACGGGAATCAGGAGTACGTCGTGAATTGGGGAAACGATGGAGCGGAGATGAAAGCGCACGGCGAACAACTGAAACTTAGAGTAAAGTCGGCTCCAGGCAACGGCCCGTTGCGAGATTTTCCTTATTATTTCCGACCTGGGGTAACTTGGACGCACACGACGGCAAAAGGTTTAAATGCACGCCTAATGCCTCCAGGATTTATCTGTAACGTGGAGGGGATGGCTTCTTTCCCAGATGTGCTTACCGGTACGGAAAAACTGGCACTTGGTATCCTTAATTCCAAGATTGCTTGCTTTATCACAAATCAACTTAATCCTACAATACATTACGGTGCACGTGAAATAGGTGACCTCCCCGCCCCCAAAGACGTTATAGGAGGCATTGCTGCTGTAGGGAACATAGTGACAGAGGCGGTTGCCTTCGCAGCATTAGACAGCCAAGAGTGCGAAACAACTTGGGATTTTGTTGCGCCGTTATGCAAATTGGCAAATCTTGGAATTCGTAAGGAACAGATAGCTATATTAGAGGCACAAATAGATTCCAGAATTTCCCGTCTCTACGGTCTGAGCGAGGGGGACCTCGCTGCCATTGACCGAGAACTGACTGACGGCACATCCATCTCTGAAGACGAGGAACCAGAGGAGGCCGACGAGACAGACGATGAAGCCGAAACCGCCGAAGACATCTCCGCCTCAGGCTGGGTACGGAGTTGGGTGTCATACGCCATCGGCACGGTGCTGGGGCGGTTCGAGATCGGCGTTCCCGGCGGATTGGGGAGAGGCGAATTTTCTGAGGCAATCGTCACCGAAATCCGCAAACTGGTTGACAACGACGGGATCATGCCGTGCGAAGCCGGGCATGCACAGGATCTCGCAGCCCGTGCCGTCGCCTGTCTGATCCTAATGGTCGGGGCGGATGCTGCACGTGATGTCATCCACACCGCCACCGGCGAGACGGGCGATCTTGTGGACGCTCTGCGCAGTTGTCTCGACCGTTTCACAGGAAATCCCGAGCAGTCGTTTTGGCGTTATCACTTCCAGAAATATCGCAAGCGTCCGGTTTACTGGCCGTTTCAGTCGCCTGGGCGACGTTATACTGTATGGGTATTCCATGAACGTCTCGGCTCGGATGCGCTGTTTCGGATTTGCAACGAGTTCGTCGAACCCCGTCTGCGTCTCGCCGAGCGCGAGATCGCCGACCTGCGTGTCAAGGCGGCCTCTGATCGCAAAGCGGCCAAGTCTCTTGATGGTCTGCTCGACTTCTCCGATGATCTTCGGGCCTTCGTGGAGAGGCTCAAGGCCATCACCGAGCGCGGCTACACCCCGCAAATTGACGACGGCGTCCTTCTCAACGCCGCGCCTTTGCATGAACTATTGCCATCTTGGCCAGAAACGCGCAAAGCATGGAAAGAGCTTGGAGACGGGAAATATGATTGGGCACATCAGGCCATGGCTTACTGGCCGGAGCGGGTGAGAGCGGCCTGCCTGACCAACAAATCCTTCGCCATCGCCCACGGACTGGCAGCACCGGAGGAGGTGTCCACCGCCGAGGTGTCGAAGCGCAGGAGCAGGAAAAAGAAAGAGTAGGCCGAAGATGATGCGTATAGACAGGAAATGAGGTTCTGAGTGGAACAGATATTCGTCAGTAGTGTGCAGAAGGAACTGCAGGAGGAGCGGTACGCCGTGCGCGATTTTGTGCATGGAAACGATCTCCTGCGGCAGTTCTTCCAGGTCTTTCTATTCGAAGATCTGCCGCCGGTGGATCGGCGGGCCGATGACGTGTATCTGGAACAGGTGAAAGAGAGTCCGATCTATCTGGGCATCTTCGGGAATGAATACGGCCGAAAAGACAAAGAGGGACTCTCGGCCACCGAGAGGGAATTCGCCCACGCCTCCAAGCTGCGCAAACGGCGTCTGATCCTGATCAAAGGACGCGATGACAAGACGCGCGAGGCCAAGATGGTGGAGTTGATCCGCCGGGCTGGGGACGAGTTGGTGCGTCGTCGGTTTGATGACTCCGCCGAGATGTTGCGCCTGCTTTACGGAAGCCTCATCCAGTGTCTTCAGGATCGGGGATTCGTCGCGGCCAAGGACTTCGATGCCGCCCACTGCGAGCACGCCACGCTAACGGATATTTCCGCCCGGAAGATGCATTGGTTTATCGAGAAGGCGCGCGCGGAGCGGGATTATGCGCTGGCGCCGGATACGCCTCCAAAGCAAGCCCTCGCCCATTTGAATCTACTGTCCAAGAACGCTCCGACCAAAGGAGCCATCCTGCTGTTCAGTGACACGCCGGAGCGGTTCATCCATTCGGCGGAAGTGACCTGCCTACATTTTCACGGGACTGAGATCGTCAAGCCCATCCCCAGCCAGCAGGTGTACCGCGGATCGCTGTTCGAAGTGGTGGACAAGGCGGTGGATTTCGTTATGGACTGTGTGAGCCGCTCCGTCGTTCCTAGTGATAAGTCCGCCGCGAGTAAGGTTAGCTACGAAGTGCCGTTTCGAGTCGTCCGCGAGGCCATTGTCAACGCCATCGCCCACAGGAACTATGCTTCGAAGTCCGGCGTGCAGATCACGGTCTTCGCCGACCGGATCGAGGTGTGGAATCCGGGCGGTCTGCCCGAAGACCTCACCCTTGACATGCTGAGGGTACCGCATCCATCGGTGCCTCGGAACCGGTTGATCTGCGAGCCACTGTTCCTGGCGCACTACATAGAGCGGGCGGGAACGGGAACGCTTGATATGATCCGACTCTGCAAGGAGGCCGGCCTGCCGGAGCCGGAGTTCCGGAGCGAGGGTGAAAGGTTTGTCACGGTCATTTGGCGGGACTGGCTGACGGAAGACGTGATGGCTGGATTGGGATTGAACGAGCGGCAGATTAAGGCGATCTGTCTCGTGAAGTCCAAAGGTCGAATCACCAGTGGCGAGTACCAAGAACAGACCAGGGCGGAGCCGCGGACGGCAACCCGGGATCTCGCCTGCCTCCTGGAGAAGGGGATATTCATACGTCACGGGGAAAAGCGCGGCGCCTACTACACGCTTCGCGGGAAATAGGACAATTATGCGCCATATCGGACATTGGTCTCCAGGGTTTGGAATAGGACATGTATCGGACATATGGGACAGTCATCTATGCGGCTACAGGGTAGGGAATCGAAATGCGGACGCAAGGAGTTGAAGTGAAGAAGGCGAGCAAGAAGCTTGGAGTCATCGACATTGGTTACGGGCGCGTCTCGGCCGCTGTCTTGGAGTTGCTTCGCCGACAGGTCACAGATCGGGGCTTGGTTGTCTGGTATGATCCTCAAAAGGTCTACAGCCATCTGGCGGCGCAGCTCAATGCTCCCGGGACTACCGTCTTGCAGTACGAGAGCGGGTTCTTCTCATTGCGTGAGCGGCTGGAGCCACTGCTGGAGTGCGTGAATGAGGACGGAACGCTCAAACCGGAAGCTGACATAGCCCCGCTGGCTGTTGTTTATGTTCCCATGTCTCGGACCGACACCGCATATGCGCTGATCGAAGCTGAGACCGCAGGCGTCGTGGTGGAACCCGACGCCGCTTCGGCGGAGCGCAACAGCAGGCTTGGCAGGATGGTGGAGGAGGTGTTTAAGGAAATTGCGCCATCCAAAGCGTCACACTTGGCAAGGCAGGCGGACGAGGGACTCCTGTCTGTCGAGGAACTGGACCGCATGGCAGGCGAGGCAGGCTCGGCGGCGACCGGCGCGCTTCAGATTGTCTTTGGGCATGTCTCCGCCGAGGAGATGCTTTTGCAGTTCGTGGCCGGTTCCACTCATGACAAATCCATTGAGGCCAAATCGGCGCTCCCGGAGCTGAAGACTCTCGCTGGAAGCGAATTGGGCTGGGAGGCTGCCGCAACAAATTGTACGAATGACGTCCGAAGCTCATTGCGCAGGCATCTGCTGACAACCGAGATTCTTCTGTCTGTGGACGAGAATATGCGTCCGGAGGCCCTGTCAGGTTTGACAATCCCGCCTGCGGCGGGACAGCGAGACATGGCGACGCGCGTCACTCGGCAATGGCGGAATCGGACCGACCTAAAAGACGCATATGTGGAGGCGGCGGAAGAGGTCGAAGAATGTCTGGGCTTAAGAACGATGCCCTGGCCTCTTAGCAAACTGGCGGATAACGAGACTTTCCCGTTTCTGGAACGACTCTTTCTGGAGCAGGCTGTGTCTGACTTCGTCAAAGGAAATGTTGCCGCCGCGGGGGATTGCGCAGAGCGGCGCGGCACCGGATTTTGGACGCGTGAGCGGCCAACATGGCAAATGGGGTGGCGAGTGGTCGAGAGCGCAGTCGCGTTGAATCTGACCAGCGGGAGCGTCCGCACGATACTGCGTCAGCGCAAGTGGGAGTTGGACGGTCTGGTGGACGCCTATGCCCGCCATGCGGAACCGTGGATGCGCCTGGACCGTCTCGCGCGGGATCTTGAAACCCGGCATGCCCGCTGGGAAGCGACTGGTGCCGATCATGAAAGTTTCGAAACGCTCATGGTGCGGTCGCGGGGTGACTACGCTGATGTAGCCAGCCTGCTTGCGGAAACGTATGCCGAAGCACTACGCCGGGCTCACTTCACTTCAGCTCGATATGCGGGACATGCCGACACGTTTCACAACCATGTACTGCCGGAATTGGCACATGAAGGAAAAGTCGCATTCCTGATGGTGGATGCCTTACGCTATGAAATGGCGGCCGAGCTAATCACAGGGTTGAGCGGCGAGTTTGACGCCAAAATGGAGCCGATTCTCGGCTGTCTACCCGGAGTCACCCCAGTGGGCATGGCCGCTCTACTACCTGGCGCGGAGAACGGGCTGCTGTTGGATACCACTTCCTCAAAACTGGACGTGCGTATCCACGAGCAATCTGTAGTCAGCCGGGCACAGCGTCTTGAATGGCTGACAGCAAAGGCCGATGTGCCTGTTTGCATCGGGAAACTGGCTGACGCCCTCAAACCGGCGTTTCGGCGCCGCAAGGAATTCGCCGCCGCCAAATTGATCGTCATCACATCGCAAGAGATCGATCTGTTAGGCGAGGAAGGCGACGAGGAGGGAATCCGCCTATACATTGATGACGTGCTGGAGAAACTACGCCGTGTTTTGAGAGTGTTAGCCAAGGCCGGAGTAAACCGCTTCGTCATCGCCGCCGATCATGGCTTTATCTATGCACCAGGTGTGTCTCCTGGATTGCGCATGGATCCCCCCGGTGGCCGGACTGTGGAACTTCATCCGCGCGTGTGGATCGGCGAAGGCGGGGTGAGCGGTGAAGGTTATTTCCGAGTTAAGGCGTCGGATGTCACACTTGCGGGGACGCTGGAGTTGGCGTTCCCGCTGGGGTTGAGCAGTTTCCGGGTCAAAGGAGGTTCAGCGGCCTATCTGCATGGAGGTATTTCGCCGGCGGAGCACATACTCCCCCTCATTCGACTAACACCCGCCAAGCAGACCGCCGGTTTGGCTGACGCCGCGCTGCGTCTTTCAATGGCAAAGTCCGTCATCACCAACCGGCTCTTTTCGGTCTCCGTGACAATGAGCAGCGAGGGGCTGTTCGCCGATGGCGAAAGACGTGTGCGCTTTGAAGTTGTCACGGGGCAGAAGGAGGTCGGGCAGCCGGTCACTGCTGCTTACGGATTTGAAGACAGTACCCGTGAGGTCGTTATGAAGACAGCACAGCCCAATGTCGTGACTCTTATGCTGAACATGGACACCCCCACTGTCACTGTACGGGCCGTCGACTGTGGAAGCCAAGTTGTTTTGGATATGCTGAAAGACATTCCGGTGCAAATCGGTATTTGAGGAGGCCCATAATGGACTCGTTGGACACGAAACTGAACCATGTATTTGCCGGGAAAGTGGTTCGCAAGGATCTAGTGCGCAAGATCAAGGTGGGTGCCAATGTGCCTGTCTTCGTTCTGGAATACCTATTAGGCAAATACTGCGCCACTGATGACGCCGCCGCCATTGATGCGGGGGTGCGGGTTGTCAACAACACGCTGGCAGACAACTTCGCCCGGCCGGAGGAAAGCAACAAGGCGCAGTCGTTGGTCCGCGAAAAGGGACACCATGTCTTCATTGACAAGGTCAAAGTGCGGTTCCTGGCGGAAGACGACAAATACTGGGCTGAGTGCGTGAACTTCGGCCATAAGTACATCCACGTGCCCGAGCGTTTCATGCGCGAATGTGATCGCCTTCTGATGGGGGGCATCTGGGCAGAAGTGGAGATCCGCTACCAATATAATGAAGAGGCCAAGGGGCATAAGAGTCCGTTCTGGATCGAGAAGCTCACTCCGATCCAGTTGGCAACCTTCGATCTGAAGACATATCAGGAGGATAGGCGGCAGTTCACGTCCGAGGAATGGGTCGACGCCCTCATCCGCGGCATCGGCATGGATCCTTCGGCTTTCAGCAGACGGTTGAAACTGCTCTTCCTGCTGCGCCTCGTCCCCTTGTGTGAGGCTAATTTCAACTTAGTCGAACTTGGCCCACGGGGCACTGGAAAATCCTACGCATTTCAGGAGCTAAGCCCTTACGTGATCCTGATGACTGGGCCTACAACGGTAGCCAACCTATTCTACAACATAAGTAGCGGCAAAGTTGGGTTGGTGGGCTTATGGGATGCCGTTGCCTTTGACGAGGTTGCCGATCTCCAGAAAATGCCTAAAGAGGTTGTGACCACCTTGAAGACATACTGCGAGTCGGGAACTTTCGCCCGAGGCAAGGAGACGACCACCGGCAAAGCGTCGATCGCCCTTTTTGGCAACACCAATCAGCCTATCGAGACGATGGTGCGAACCTCCAACCTGTTCATCCCACTTCCAGAGGTCATCCGCGACGACCTGGCATTCCTGGATCGTATCCACTGTTACTTGCCTGGCTGGGAAGTGCCAAAGATGCGCATCGAATACTTTACGGGACAATACGGTTTTGTGGTGGACTACCTGGCGGAAGCGTTTCGCGAGCTTCGCAGGCACAACTTCACAGAGGTCATCGACCGTCATTTTTCCCTGGGATCGCACCTTAACGCCAGAGACGTGAAAGCAGTGCGCAAAACTGTGTCGGGACTTGTCAAACTAGTTTATCCACATGGTGAGTTAACCAAAGCCGAATTGGCGGAATTGCTGGAGCTGGGCATCGAGACGAGGCGCCGCGTGAAAGAACAGCTCAAAAAGATGGGCTCTTTCGAATACCACCAGACGTCATTCTCCTACCGCGACCACGAAACCGCCGAAGAAAGGTATGTCGGCGTGCCGGAGGAGGGAGGTAGGGCGTTGCTGTCAGCGGACCCACTTGCCCCAGGGTCGGTTTACACAACGACCGTCAATACCGACGGCAAAGTCGGAATCTATCGGATCGAGGTGGGCATGTCAGCCGGAACCGGAAAGATGAAGACGGCCGGCGGAGTGGAAGGCTCCATCCGCGAATGCTTATCGCGAGCTTTTGGATACCTCCAGGGACACAAGGTCAACCTTGGGCTTGGGGCAGTCTTTGATTCGACCGACCTGCACGTAGAGGTCATAGACATGCTCGGGAACAGAATCGCATGTGAATCTGGTCTGGCGATGCTGGTGGCAATGGTTTCAGCACTAAGGAAAGCTCCGGCACTTCCCGGCCTGGTGATTATCGGCGACCTCAGCATCCAAGGAAACATCAAGCCGGTGACCACGCTTTCGGAACCGTTGCAGGTAGCGATGGAGAATGGCGCCCGGCGTGCCTTGATCCCGCTGGAAAACAAGCGCGCTTTTCTCGAGGTCTCCGGCGATGTCGTCGAGAAGGTCGATCCAATCTTCTTCTCGGATCCTCTCACCGCCTGCCAAAAAGCTCTTGGATGACTTCACGCTCAGAATGTGCTTATAGTCGTATTGATTTGTCCCCAGCTCTTTCAATGACATCAAGATAAGGAAGCAACTTTTCAACTTATTTTATTCTTCAAACCGTCCGTGGATATCCTCAGCTTTTTCTTTTCGGAGAGCGCAATCACGCTCTTGAGTGCTCCACTCGAGACCGGCCTTGCCTATGGTTTGAGCTCTCGGATCGGTGTGATTTAGCAACGGTTCGAAGCTATCCACCCATTTTTGCCACATTGCCGACATTGGCCCCCAGCCACCCCAATGATTTCCTCTCGCCGCAAGTGAAATATGCATTGGAGAATAACCTGCCGCCAATGCAATCAAGGCCTTATCTATCCAGCCAGAATCAGTCGGACTTCCAATAAGCGGAGTTAGATGGTGACGCTTCATCTCAGGCCTGCCGAGAAATTCCCTGTAGAGTTCAAGGTCGTTGCCAATTAAGACCCTTGGGACCTCTGTCATAAATAGTTTTTCGCATGTGCCTAAGAAATTGAGTCTCTCGTCATAGTTCAAGGCATTGAGTAGGGGGTCAAGAGGCGTCAGACCCCACATTGATAATGGATAGTCGCCCTTCGAGGCCATGTCGATCAGGATATCAAAGGCAAGTGTGCGGTCATATGAGATGATCGCATCGAGATCGTGTATAGCTCGAAGATCCTCGTCCTCTCCCAAGGACGCCACACCATCTACGATAGCTCTCCTCCATTCAGTTCTCACCGAGTCTCGCACTTCTCCTTTAGAGGCGGATCGAAACTCTGCCAAGGCGGCGGCAAGACGCACTTTCCAATCCTCGTGTTGAAGGATCTGAAGCATGACCCCCTCTGGAAATGATGAATTATAGGCGAGATCTTCAATGTATTTAGCATACTTGGGCAGCATCTCTTTGATTTCAAGATAATCGTACGGTTGTTTCCCCGTTAATATATAAAAAACAGCAAGATGGCGATAGTTCTCATGCGCAGTACACTCCCGCACAATGTCGGCAGCATCAATATTTTTCGAAACTGCGCTTGCGATAAAGGGATCAAGCATGTCTGCTGGTATATCCTGATTGATTGCGACTTTCATCTCAGCTATGCTGAATTCGCGTTGCTCGGCAAGAAGACGGCACACAATAGGCGAGAGCCGAGGCCATCTGTGCTCCATGGCGGTAGCCTCGAGTTCGTACCGCTTCAGTCGGCCAAAAATCTCACATATGGATAACCCTGCCCATGATGCTATAAGAGATTCTGCTTTTCGAATATTTTCTTTTTCTTCTAACTCCCAATCAGCAGACAATCGTTTAATAGGGAACAATGTCCGGTACTCATCGGAAAGTGGAATTTTGTCAGGGGTTATTCCCACCTCTTCGGCATGTATCACCGCCCAACGTAAAAAACCATTGTGCCCATTTGAAAGAGCCACTACATCCTCAATCATCCGTTTGGCATAGGATCTCGTAATGTTTTCGTATTCCGCGCCCGGCTCTTTTCCCAGCCAGTTGTAAGGATGTAACCACCCCTGAATGATCGTTGTGACGGGTTTCCAGTCAGAGATTCCCTTGGCATAAAGAACATCAATAAACTGCGGCCAAAGTTTTGTGATCTCTTCGATTTCAGTGGTCGACAACAATCCACTTGAAAAAGTTACAGTCATGCCGTCGCCAGGGTCTGTATCACTGGATCTAAAGCCTACGTCAAAGCAGTACACGAAGGCTTTCAAGGCTATAATATAATTGCCGCCGTCTTGTATCCATTTTACAGCACACTCGAACAATGCCTTACGCCTGTAAACAGCATCCGGACTACCAGGTCTGCCATGTAGTACCCAGTCAGATAGTTTTCGCAAGGGGGCATCAGGATGGGCATTTAACGGACGGACATCAGTTATTGCCTGTTTCAATAAAAAAGGAATGATCAACTTCGGGATGTGGTGAAGAGCTTCATCTACTATATGTGGGGTCTGTTCCGGATGCTTTTCTAAAACGTATTTACATGAATCAGCACCCAATCCCGCATACAGTGCCCAAACTTTCGGAGTTTCGCTTTGAGCTATCAAGCCATGCAGCCAATTCATGTCAAATACCGCATCGACATGAGCTGCATTCAGTAATGCGCAAAGTGCCTCGTCACGGTCAGGTGATTCGTCGAACAATTTCTCCCATATATCACGGGGGAGGCATGCGCTGTCTGCCTTAAAAAAAACTTCTTTCAGAAGGGCTCTGCGCAAAGCTCCGGGACGAGTCGCCAACCTGTTTTGGGATAAGGTCTCCAATATCCCTGCCGGTGCCATATTGCGTAGAGAATCATGCATGGACACGATAGATATCTCAAGGGCATTGGCGACTGCTTTTGTTCCCATGCCTGCCTTGCCGCCTACGGCAAAAGCAGCGAGAATTTGAGTGGCATGCTTACCTGTAAAAGAACGGCAGCAGCGTTCAATAACTGTGGCCAAGTAATCCCCGCGTAAAACTCGCTGGAGGTTGTCATTCAGGCTAGCAACGGTCAACTGGACAGCCAAACCCGGCCGCCCATCGGCCTGATTATTCAATTCACGGACGATTTCATTGGGTGCTATATAGCCGGCGTTCCTGATTACAGTCTGGATCAGTTCCGCAATTGTTTTACGGTTCAGAAGTTGCAACTCCAGAACTTCGTCACGGGATAACTGCATTTCAGCTGCCATATATTCCCATTCAAAAGGCCAGCAAATGACGATGAGTTGAAATAATAGCTTGTTCTCGTCACGCAGAAGCAATAGACGTTTGATCAAATTCATCTTGCCTGCCGCATCGTCTATGACAATAACCGGCGAGCAGTTCCTCATGACCGCTGTGGCGGCAAGATCTGGATTATCCGTGACAAGAAATCGCCCCTCGCGTTCTTGGACAAATTGGTAAAGTAAATAGGTTTTACCAGAACCAGGTTGACCGAAGACAACAACGTCTTTTTTACTGTTGGCTCGAAGCCACGCCAATTCATCTTCCCGACCGAGCAGAGGCACGTCTGCCAACGGTCTGCCCCTCAGTGGCACAGGTGAAAGAACAGGTGGTATGAATCGGCTGTTAAGCTCTTTGAAACGCAGCAAAAGATCCTGATGTGATTGCTGCACCACGGCCTGAACAGCGTCGGTGAAACCATGTATTGCTGTCCCCAAGGTGGAAAGTCTGCGAAGCAGCCTATCCTCACTTTTAGCAATCGCACTTATTAAAGCCTTTTGGTCTTTCCTCCGGAGCCATTCCACGTAGTCATCTATAATACGTTTGTCTTTTAGATCTTTGGTGATTTCTTGTGCTGATTGGCGACCTTCTCTTTGCTCTTCGAGAAAGAGAACCATACTCAGGACTTCCCCGATACCAAATCCTAACATCATTGCTTCTCCTTTATTGCCGCAAGTAGCGCGGTGAATGTGCCGACTACTACCGTTCATCGCCTTCGCTCAAGTTGAGCACGTGCTTGTATTAATGCGACAAATCGACGATGACATTCTTGTCCGTCACTTTTCGCCACATCACAATTTGTTCAAAACACTGTTAATCACCCCTTCACAACGCCCAGGGGGCGCAGCTTCACCACAGGCCTGACAAGATCAAGCTCGGAGGCGATGACATCCTCGATGTCCTTGTACGCAAGCGGCGCTTCCTCGAGATCATAAACCGCTCCCTTGGGGGCGTTGCGTCTAAACTTGCCTTTGGCGGCCTTGAAGCCGTCGAAAACGATTCCCTCCATCGCCTTGTCGCACTCCTCCTTGCTCAGGCTGCGGCACGCGTCGGCGCGCCCCATCCGTCTTCCTGCGCCGTGCGAGCAGCTCATGAAGGATTCCGGGTTCCCGAGCCCCTCGACGATGTAGGAGGCGGTCCCCATGCTTCCGGGAATGATCCCGGTCTCGCCCGTTTTCGCCGAGGTGGCACCCTTGCGGTGCACCCACACGTCCTTGCCGAAGTGGTTCTCCAGAGCGGCGTAGTTGTGGTGGATGTTCACCTCGCTGATGAACGCCGCATCCTTGAATACCATCGACATCTCACGTTTGAACGCCTCCATGATGCGCCTGCGGTTCTCCCGCGCGTAGTCGAGGGCGAAGTTCATGTCGCAGATGTACGCCTGCCCCTCCGCAGAGTCCGCGGGGAGATACGCCAACTGGCGGTCCGGAATGGCGGCATTCCACCGCTCGTTCAACTCGAGGGCGAGCTTGTGGTAGTGCTCGGCGATACGGTATCCAAGGTTGCGCGATCCGCTGTGGATCATCAGCCATACGAAGCCATCGTCACCCTTCTGCATTTCAATGAAGTGATTTCCACCCCCGAGCGTGCCGAGATTGCAGTACGCCAGGTTCCAGCAGTGCGAGTCCACCCCTCCAGGACGGTCGCCGTCACGGGAGTCCAGGACGTCCCACGCCTGCCGTGAGCTATGCGCCCGGCCCTCTCCGACCGGCACGGAGCGCTTCACGCTGTGCAGCACCTTCTCGATTAGCTCGGGAATCGCTACATCGACGGGAAGGTTTGTGCGTACGGCGCCCATGCCGCAGCCGATGTCGACGCCCACGGCGTTTGGTATGACCGCATTATCGCATCCGATCACCCCGCCGATCGGCATTCCATAACCCACATGGCAGTCCGGCATCAGAGCCACATGCCTGAACACGAACGGATGGCTGGCCAAGTTTGAAGCCTGCTTCAAAGCTCCGTCCTCCAAGCTATCACACCAGCTCTTGAGGGGAAGAGTCCCAAGATCGTCTTTTACCCATTTCATGATCTCACCTGTTTAATTCTGACTTTGACAGCTCCGTCTTGCTCCTCAACGATGCCTGCGGAGATATCCAGGAACTTTTTTATGACATGCAGATTCGTGGTGGCGTGCGGCGTCAATGGCATCGTCCGGAACTCGCCGCCTCCCCAAAGGGCCATGGGCAGCAGAAGCTGGTCGGCGAGATGCCGTCCGACTGGCACGTTGGCGTTGATGTATGCCTGGATCTGCTCAGCGGCGTCCGCGGCCACCTTCTCCGCCGGGATACCGATCTTCCCGAACGACGAGACGATTTTCGTCACTCCGCACTCCGATGAGACTTCGGCCATGACCACGTTGCCGGGGCCTGGGGAGTCCGTCACGCGCGCCAGCCGCATTTCGCTTTCCTCCCACCCCAGGATCTCCTGGAGCTTTTTGAGCTCCCGCTTAGCGATGTCATTCGAGAGCTTGGAAACCATGGCGACACCCTCCCGGCGCAAAATCCTGCCACGCTCCAGCAGCGACAGCTCATCTACCGCTTTCGTAGACGAGGGCTTGACGCATACTTTCACCAGACCGCCTCCCGCGGGATAGAAGCCGTGACGAGCAAGCTCAAATGAAATCGACGCACCGGAGATCCGCTCAAGAAGTGGTAGAAACGTCCGCTTCAGGAAGTCGAAAGGAGGGGCCATCATATTGTGCGTGCCACCCTCGAGCTCCACTTCGGACGGGCCATCGGCCATGATGAGGGCGGGCAAAATCGTCTGGAGGATAAGCGTGCAGCTTCCCGCCGAACCCACGGCGAACCGGTATGAGCCCGCCTTGATCCTGTGCGGCTTGAACACCAGGTTCTGCGAGCCCGGCTCGTTCCCGGACACCTCGGCTCCGCCGATCTCCGCCGCGGCCTTGACCGCGGTCATGTGCTGCCGCATGAGGCCGGGTTTCCCGCGTCCAGCCCGGATCTTCTCCAGGGTGACCGGCGTTCCGGTCACGAGGGACAGCGACAAGGAGCTGCGGAGGATCTGCCCGCCCCCCTCTCCAAAACTTCCATCAATCCTGATCATGGCAGTCACGCCTTTCTTTCAATCCTGTTTATCCTGTAATCCTGTCCAAAGAGCTCCAGCTTCTCCTGGACAAAAGGAACCGTCAGACGACAAGTTTTGACGAAACATCTTGTACTCTACCCACTGAGCTACGACGCGGTTCCGGCTTACGCCGGCGACGGCATCGGCGGGGATCGAACCCGCGACCACAAGGTCAATTGTAGTTCCGTTTGCATTCGCCTGACGACTCCAAAATCATAAAAAAACATCCTCCATTAAGTTAACGGCAATTCCAACTGTTTTCGCCTTCATCCCGCATCCAGCCCCGGACGGCGACAAATGTTTGGAGAGAGATTATGCGGCCCACGGCGTTTCCGCCAACCACCGCATGCCGGATTCGAACCAGCTATACCATGTACTCCCTCCGGGCATTCGCCGTCCGGTCTCTGGAAAACAGGATCAACGCGTCCTTTCATCTTTATAATTCCACTTCTCTGATCTGATCCACCCACCAATCCGGTCCGGCGTTCCCGCTGGCGATCGCCGCCATCAAGTCGAACACCTGGTCGCTGAACCCCGCCACATGCAGGATGTCCTCGCCAGGCTTGGCCTGGGCCTCGCCGTAAGGCTGGATGTTCACGCAGACCATCTTCGCATTTGGGCTGCGCCGCTTGAACCTCGCCCATTCCGTCATCGTGGCGGTGGGCGCGCCACCGGCCACGGTGTCGACCCACGACTGGTTGTCGGAGACGTACACGACCAGGTCGCCCCCGGCCTTCCGGCCGTTCAGGCTCCTCAGCGGCGCCGAGCAGTCGGTGCCTCCCGAGGGGAGCCCGGCCAGTTTTTCCGAGTTGGTCACCACCGAGTCGCGCGGATTCAGGACGCAAGGAACCACGTCGTCCGAGAACGCGACGATCTCGGCGTCCTTGTTCCTCCTGAGCATCGCCGACGCCACAAGCGCGGCGACGTCGACGCACTGGACCTTCGAGGTCGAGCCTTTCCGGCTTCCGGTCACCGGCGAGCGCATCGAGCCGGACACGTCGGGAAACACGAACACCTTTCCCTCAATCTCCGGGACGTTCGCGACAGCGGCGTCCAACGCGTCCTGCAACGCCTCCCTGATCTCCGAAGGCAGTCTGCCGTCGGCGTTCCTGTAGGCGCACAAGAGCTGATAAGGGAAAACCTTCGCCCTCGACACCTCGAGCGGATCCCGCAGCTTGCCGGCCAGCAACCGGGTGGTCCCGGCGTCCTCGAAGACGCCATGGCGCAGGAAGGTGTTGAGGTTCATGCGCAGAGTCTGCCACGAGACACGCTCCGCGATGGACTTCCACTCCCTCTTGTCCAGCTCCAGCGAGGTCAGATACTGGAACGGCACGTCCGGAATCTTTGGACGGCTTCCAGGCGCGGCGTCCTTGAACGCCTCGTACTCCCTCACGATGCCGGGCAGAGCCTCGGCGTCGTGTGGACGCCCCAGCAGCCAACCATAGAAGGCCTCCCTGCTCTTCCCTTCAGGGTGGGGGTGGACCATCTTCACGATGTCCGCCAACGATGGCGACTCGCCAATGGCCGCTCTGAACAGTGCCTCCTCGCCCCGGCTATCAAGCCAGCGCAGCACCAGCCGCTTCGGCCGAGAGCCCAGGCTTTTGCGCCCGGTCACGCCCGACCGCACCATCTGGACGAAGTTCCGCAGCATCCTAGGCGAGTCGATCACCCGTGGAAACGCCCTCTCGAGCAACTCGGGGGACTTGACCGCGAGAGCCGAGCACAGGAGAGCGGGCAGATCCTTCATGAGTCCACGTTTCCGCGCGTGAATCGCCGCCTTGGCGATGAACTCCGGCTCGACATCCCCGCACAACTTGAGCACGGCTTCGAGTTGAGTCTCCGCCGACGCGTAGAACGTGTCGTTCAGGCAGCCCGTGGCCGCGTAGTGCGCCAGCGAATGCTCCGGGGTGAACCGGTACGAAGGCGCGCCATGCTCGTTCCTGGTGTCGGCGCCGGGAAGCAGCGCGCCGGGGTATGTTCCGAAAACTCTTTTGTTGGCCATGGTCCAGCTCCTTGTCTCCATTCCGTTGAACGTCTGTTTCTGGGAGCCTTAAAGCAATGCGTATGCCAAATCTCGTCACGATTGCCGCACATATATCGTAATGTGTTAGTTATTATGGTCTTATATAATTGATTGCGCTGTGTGCTACTCCCATCCTTGCTTGACAGTTCGGCCACGTGATTTATACTATAGGATAATATTTTATTTAAATAGATAACTAATACTTCTATAAACGGAGACTCAGATGAGGCGCGTGGCGATAGGGCTCGTGGGGCCGGTGCTCGACCATGGGCACGGCGCGGACCGGTGGAACAAATGGCGTCCCACCGTCGGGCTTTGCCAGCAGGAGGAGCTTCCTTTCGACCGTCTGGAGCTCATCTATCAGAAGAATTACACCACTCTGGCGAAGGTGCTGGCCGAGGACATCGCCACCGCCTCCCCGGAGACCGAGGTCAGGCTCCATGCCGTCGAGATGAAAAACCCGTGGGACTTCGAGAAGGTCTACGGCGAGCTCTTTGACTTCGTGAGGAACTACCGCTTCGACACCGAAGAGGAGGAGTATTACGTCCACATCACGACCGGGACGCACGTCGCCCAGATATGCCTCTTCCTGCTCACCGAGTCGCGCCACTTCCCGGCGAAGCTCGCGCAGACCAGCCCGCCGCGCGACCGTGGCCGCGAGGGATGCGCCGGGACCTGCGCGGTGATCGACCTTGATCTCTCGAAATACGACGGCATCGCACGGCGCTTCGAGAAGGAGATCGAGGATGACATCTCGTTCCTCAAAAACGGCATCGAGACGCGGAACCCTCAGTTCAACCGCCTTATCGAGCAGATCGAGCAGGTCGTACTCCGCTCCGCCGAGCCGGTCCTCCTGATGGGGCCGACGGGCTCCGGCAAATCGCGCCTCGCAAGACGACTCTACGAGTTGAAAAAGACCCGCGGTCTTTTGAAGGAGAAGGCTCCGTTCGTCGAGGTGAACTGCGCCACCCTTCGAGGGGACACGGCGTTGTCGACGCTCTTCGGGCACAGGAAGGGGGCGTTCACGGGGGCGGCGCAGGACCGCGACGGCCTGCTGGTATCCGCCCATGACGGCATGCTGTTCCTCGACGAGATCGGCGAGCTCGGGCTCGACGAGCAGGCTCTGCTCCTTCGGGCCATAGAGGAGGGGCGTTTTCTGCCGATGGGAGCCGACCGCGAGGTCGAGAGCAGTTTCCAGCTCGTGTGCGGGACGAATCGTGAGCTCCGGGAAGCTGTCGTCCAGGGGCGTTTCCGGGAGGATCTTCTGACCCGCATCCAACTCTGGACCTTCCGTCTGCCCGGGCTGCGCGAGCGCGCCCAGGACATCGAACCCAACCTGGACTACGAACTGGACAGCTTCGCCCGGCGGTCGGGTCGTCACGTGACCTTCAACAAGGAGGCGCGCAGGAGGTTCCTCGAGTTCGCGCTGTCCGGCGAGGCCTCGTGGGACGCCAACTTCCGAGATCTGAACAGCTCCATTGTGCGCATGGCAACGCTGGCTCCCGGTGGCCGCGTGACAATAGACATCGTGGATGAGGAGATAGGCCGACTGCAGTCCTCCTGGCGCGGCGTGGATGGCGGCGCGGTGAAAGGTGGCGGCTTCGAGCTCGCCGGACGGCTGATCGCGCCGGAAAGGCTGGAGGGCATCGATCTTTTCGACC